>CALCIA010000053.1 GCA_937907435.1 uncultured Actinomycetes bacterium | reverse complement strand
AGCCTGCCCGGGCCGTGGCGAGAGGGGCGGGTCCCTAATCGGGCGACAGCTTGCGAGGCCTGAACTCTCCCGGGCGACAGCTTCAGAGGGCCGCGTCTCCTACCCGGGCGACAGCTTGCGAGGCCACGAGCCCTACCCGGGCGCCAGCTTCAGAGGGCCGCGTCCCTTCCCGGGCGCCGGCTTGCGGGCCCCATCCCTTCCGCGCCCGCGGAACCGACCCGCTACCGCCGCCGGGCCTTCGCCGCCCGCAGCGGGGCGGTGAGGCGCCAGGAGGAGGAGGCTTCGATCTCGTGGCGGAGGCGCTCGTGCTCGGCGGCGGCGGCCTGGGCGGCGGCGAGGTGCTCGCGCAGTTGGGCGTTCTCGGTGCGCAGGCGCAGGGTGTCGTCGCGGAGCTGCTCGACGTTGTGCTGGATCGCGGCGAGCTCGCGCGGCTCGTCGGGCTCCAGGCGCAGGAGGTCCTCTTCGGTGATCGCGACCGGCTTCTTGCGGAGGAGCGCGGTGCCGTGGCCTTGGGGCGGGTCGCCGTCGGCGACGTAGGGGTCGAGGCGGAGGATCTCGAAGGCGCGGCCCCAGTGGGCGCGGATCCACCACTCGGAGTTGAAGGCGACCGGGCCGCCGAGCTCCCAGGGGTAGCCGTAGAGCAGCGGGTTCATCCCGGTCCGGTCCGCGTCCCAGGGCTCGCCGATCAGCGCCTCGCTCATCCCCTCGCCGAGGAAGGAGAGCAGCAGCAGCCCGCCGTCGGCGAGGACGCGGTGGTGTTCGAGCATCCAGCCGGCCCAGTTGTCGGTGAAGTGGGTGTAGACGCTGAAGGCGTAGATCAGGTCGAAGAAGCCGTCCTCCTGGGGCAGTGACGCCGCTTCCTCGGTGGCGAAGAAGTGGAAGGGCGGTTCGAGGTTCGCCTGCAGCCAGTCGATGCTCGGGCGGTCGATGTCGCAGCCCCAGAACTCCGCCTCGTCGGCCTCGGGGAGGAAGTTGCGGATGATCCGGCCCGAGCCGCAGCCGAAGTCGAGCGCCCGTTTGCCTTTCCAGCCCCAGCCGTCGGGCAGCAGCTCATCGATCAGCCGCCGGTGCGTCGCGCCGCTCTCTTCGAAGACCTTGACCGGATCCGTGTCGCCCATCGGCCCGATCCGTTGGACCAGGTCCGGCGGCGGGATCGGCAGCGACGAAGAGGAACCCGGCGGCATAAGCGTCGGAATCTATAGCGTCACAGGCCTTGAATCGTCTCCTGATCACCGGCGGAGCCGGCTTCGTCGGCTCCAACCTGGCCGTCTCGCTGGCGGGTCGCCATCCCGACTGGGAGGTGATCGCGCTCGACAACCTCTACCGGCGCGGGTCCGAACTGAACCTGCCGCGGCTCGAGGCGGCCGGGGTCGAGTTCGTCAAGGGCGACGTGCGGGAGCCCGACGACCTGGCGCGGCTGCCGAAGCTCGACGCGATCATCGAGTGCTCGGCCGAGCCCTCGGTGATGAGCGGCGTCGACGGCGACACCGGTTACCTCGTCCACACCAACCTCACCGGCGCCTACAACTGCCTCGAGCTGGCGCGCCGTGATGCCGCCTTCTTCGTCTTCCTGTCGACCAGCCGGGTCTACCCGGTCGCCCCGCAGGTGGACCTGCGGCTGGAGGAGACCGAGACGCGCTTCGAGCTCGCCGCCGCGCAGGACGTCCCCGGCGTCGGGCCGGCGGGCATCTCCGAGCGCTTCCCGCTGGAGGGGGCGCGGACCCTCTACGGCGCCACCAAGCTGGCGGCCGAGCTGCTGATCGAGGAGTACCGGACGGCGCTCGGCGTCCCCGCCGTGATCGACCGCTGTGGTGTGATCGCCGGCCCCTGGCAGATGGGCAAGGTGGACCAGGGCGTGTTCACCCACTGGATGCTCGCCCACTACTTCCGCAACCCGCTCTCCTACATCGGGTTCGGGGGGCATGGCAAGCAGGTGCGCGACCTCCTCCACGCCCTGGACCTGGTCGACCTGGTCGAGCGCCAGCTCCTCGATCCCGCTTCCTGGGACGGTCGCACCGTGAACGTCGGCGGCGGCCGCGAGATCAGCCTGTCGCTGCGCGAGACGACCGCGATCTGCCAGAAGCTGACCGGCAACGAGGTGCCGATGACCCCCGTCACGGAGACCAGGCAGGGCGACGTCCCCATATATCTTTCCGACTGCACAAGGTTGTTCGAGCTCGATGAGTGGCGTCCCCGGCAAAGCGCCGAGCAGGTGCTCACCGACATCTACGAGTGGGTCGCCGCCGACGAGGAGCGGATCGCCGCGGCGCTCGAAATCAGTCGTTCCGCCACTTGAAGCCTTGGCGCCGGTGGACGCGAAGTACAATCGGTGCGTGGATCGCAAGCTGAAGCGGAGCGGGAATTGGACGCCCGACGGCAAGGCGGATGTTGCCGCGGCGAAGCGAGAGTTCGAGGAAGGCACTCCGGGCCGGCGTGTCGAGCATGCGATCACCCTCAGCTCCGAGTTGAGCAGGCTCGCCAAGCGCGGACGCGAACGGGCGAAGACCGAACGCGTTTGAACGAGCTGCTGCCCCTTGAAGGGGAGTCCCTGCTGGCGACTCTCGAGGAGGTCGGCGTCGAGTTTGTCGTGATCGGCGGCTTCGCCGTCAGCGCCCACGGAGAACTACCCACGACCAAGGATTTGGAGGTCGTCCCAGCTCCAGACCCGGAGAACCTGACCCGGCTGGCGGAGGCGTTGGACAGGTTGGGTGCGCAGGTTCAGGGGACCGAGGAGTTCTCCGAGGACGAGGTCGTCCAGCTGGATGCCGACGGACTCGCCTTGGGCGGGAATTTCGTCCTCAACACCGACCATGGCAGGCTGGACATCCTGCAGTTCGTCGCACCGGAGCTTGAATACGCGGAGTTGAGGTCCGCGGCGATCGAGGATTTCGTCTTCGGCCATAGGATTCGCTTCTGCGGCTACGACCATCTTGTTGCGATGAAGGAAGCGGCCGGAAGGCCGGAGGATCTGCTCGATTTGAGGAGACTGCGTGAGGCGCGTGGCGAATAGCGCTCGAAATCAAGGCCCCCGCGGGGGGGAAGGAGTAGGACAGTGCCCGTAGCGATCATCACCGGGGCCGGGGGTCTGATCGGCTCGGAGGCCGTGGACCACTTCATCGGCCAGGGCTTCGACGTGGTCGGGATCGAGAACGACATGCGGGCCCGCTTCTTCGGGCCGGAGTCCTCGACCTCGCACGTGACCCAGCGGCTCGTGGAGGAGCACAAGAGTTTCAAGTGGGAGAACGTCGACATCCGTGACGCGGCGGCGGTCATGCGGATCTTCCAGGAGCATGCGGGTCAGGTCGAGCTGGTCATTCACACCGCGGCGCAGCCGTCCCACGACTGGGCGGCGAGTGAGCCGCAGACCGACTTCGGCGTCAACGCCAACGGCACCCTGAACCTGCTCGAGGCGGCGCGCGCGCACGCGATCGACGCGCCCTTCATCTTCACCTCCACCAACAAGGTGTACGGCGACACGCCGAACCGGCTGCCGCTGCAGTCGCTGGAGAAGCGCCTTGAGCTGCCCGAGGACCACCCCTACTACAAGGGCATCGACACGAGCATGTCGATCGACACCTCCACCCACTCGCTGTTCGGCGTCTCCAAGGCGGCGGCCGACCTGCTGGTGCAGGAGTACGGGTACTACTTCGACATGCCGACCGCCTGTTTCCGCGGCGGCTGCCTCACCGGTCCCCAGCACGCGGGCGCCAAGCTGCACGGCTTCCTCGCCTACCTGATGAAGTGCACCGTCACCGGCACCCACTACACCGTCTTCGGTTATGAGGGCAAGCAGGTCCGCGACAACATCCACAGCGCCGACCTGATCGCCGCCTTCGACGAGTTCCGCAAAGCGCCCCGTCCCCACGCCGTCTACAACATCGGCGGCGGCCGCTTCTCCAACTGCTCGATGCTGGAGGCGATCGAGGTCTGCGAGCGCGTCTCCGGCAACACCCTCTCCTGGGAGATGGGCGAGGAGCCGCGGATCGGCGACCACCGCTGGTGGATCTCCGACCTCGCCCCCTTCCAGGCCGACTACCCGAACTTCAAGCTCCGCTACGGGATCGACGAGATCCTCCAGGAGATGTACGAGCAGAACGTCGAGCGCTGGACGGCGGCACCGGCCTGACGTTCGCCGCGGGGAGTTCAGGCACCGCGCCGGGCTCGTCCCGCCTCGGCCACCCGCGACATGAAGCGGGAAAGTTCACAAACCTGTTTGACCCGCTCGGCTGGGCCAAGCTCGGTGTAGTCGCGGCGGAGGCTCTCGCTCCGAGGCGATCGTCGAGCACGGGCGCCGACCGGAGATCCCCGCTACGACGCGTTCCTGGGAACCTTGGGCGAGCACCTCGCGCTCGATTGCTCAGGCGCCGGCCGCGCGGCCTCGGGGGTGGCCGAGCGGCGCGACCTTTCGGTCGGCTGGCTCAACGATGCCGTCAAGGGATTCCTCGTCGGTAACGACCCAGCGGCTCGGTCGCCTTTTCTACTCGGATTCATAATCTACTGGTAAAGTAGAAAAGGTGCCCGAGATAGAAAAGCGCGCCCGGATGATTCTCGCGTCCGCGTTGGAGCCCGCGACGGTCGAAACCTCGCCTGGGGACAGCGGCGCCGATTTCGTAGTCCGGACCCGTGATGGACGGGGGGTCGCGATCGAGGTGAAGTGGGCAGGTGAGGGCTGGCCGCAGGATGTTCGCCGAGCGGCTACCGCGGTGGGAGAGCAGTGGCCGGAGAACCTGGTCCTGCTCGCGCGCCACCTATCTCCGGGCGCGATCGAGTGGCTGCGGGAGCGCCGTGTCAACTGGGCAGATGAAGCTGGCCAGGCTCGGATCATCGGCCCAGGCGGACTGGTCGTGATCCGCGAATTAATTTCCCGGCCCGACAGCCGGGGCCGGCCCCGGTCCTTCTCTTGGTCGAAGTCGGCGATCGCGGTCGCGGAGACGATCCTCGCCCAGGAGGACCACCCGTTGCGCGTGGCCGAGCTCGCGCAAGCGAGCGGCTGGTCCACCGCGCAGGCTGCCAAAGTCCTCAAGGCTTTCGACGATCAGGGGTGGACCGCCAAGCACGGCCCTTCGCGGGGAGCCGGGTCCTACCGGGGCCTGGTCGATGGGGATGGACTGCTCGCCGCATGGTCAGCGGCAGTCGCCGATTCCAGGGATGTGACCCGCATCGCGCATCGCGCGACCAACGACCCGATGGCGCTCCTACGCAGAGACCTCGCCCCTGCGTTGGACCAAGCGGTGGACTGGGCGGTCAGTGGCTGGGCAGGCCTCGAGCTCGTCGCCCCCTTCGCGAGCACGACGCCGAACCTCCACATCTATATCGCGGACACCGAATTTGCGGCGCCGCTCAGCGAAGCGATCGAGGAGGCGAGTCTGCGGGAGGTCGACGAGGGTGGCCGGGTCACCTTCTGGGCAGCCGATGCCCGCGTGTTCACCTCCGCTCGCAGAGTCGAACAGATTCCAGTCGTGAGCGCTCCGCGTCTGTTCGCTGACCTGTCCTCATTCCCCGGCCGTGGAGGCGATGCGGCGGATCACGTCAAGGCGGAGCTGATCGATCCACTGCATCCCGGCAGCACGGAGCACCCCGCCGATGGATGAACAGCGTTCCCGTGAGACCCGCGCTCTCGCCGAGCTCGCCCTGGTGCGGCTGCTGCATGCACTGGGTGACGAGGACATCTTCTTGGTGGTGCTCGGCGGCTTGGTGCCTGCCGTTCTCGCGCGTGACGGGGTCCTTGTACCGGAGCACCTTGGCACGACCGATGTCGACGTCTTGCTCATCACCCATGTTGGCCTAAATGCAGACCTGGGCCGCGTAGAGCGGGCGCTGGAACGCCTCGATTTCAAACCGGATCTGGATGAGGACGGCTGGGCGCTGGAGAGTGCCGATCGAGGACGTGCCGGTGAAGCTCGAGTTCCTCTGTGACCTTCCCGACTACCGAGAGGGGGAGGTGATTCGGCCGAGCGGTTGTCGCATGCTCGGTGCGCAAAACCTTCGCGGCACGGGCTACGTGGCCGGCGACTTCGCCTGGGAGGAGTTGACGGGCAAACTCGCCGACGGGACCAGGGCGACCGTCCGCGCCCGTTTCGCCGGCCTTGAGGGCTACCTGCTTTCCAAGTGCGTGGCGGCGCGCACCCGGGCGGCCACGAAGGACTACTACGACCTTGTCTACGTCCTTCAGCACAATCGCGCCGGAGGTCCGGAGCAGGCCGCGCATCGCCTGCGCGAGGGCAGTCTCGCCTCCGCCCTCGAACCACTGAGGGCTACCTTCCTGGAGGTGCGAGCGCGCTTCACCAGGACCACAGACAGCGGGCCGGTCGCATATGCGCAGCAATTCTTCGCGGAGCTTTGATGTTCAGGCGAGTCATATAGCGTCCCGCGCATGAGACTCTCGGTAGTGATGCCGGCCCAGAACGAGGAAGGGTCGGTGGGCGCCACGGTTGAAGGGCTGATCTCCACCCTGGAGGCGGCCGGGATCGACTACGAGGTCGTCGTCGTCAACGACGATTCCGAGGATCGGACCGAAGCGGTCATCGCCGCGATCGGCGCGCAGAACCCGCGCGTCCGGGTCCACAAGTCCCACTACGAACGCGGCTTCGGCAACGCGATCCGGGCGGGGCTCGACGTCTTCGAGGGCGACGCGGTGGCGATCGTGATGGCCGACGCCTCCGACGATCCCCGGGACCTGGTCCGCTACCACCGGCTGCTCGAGGAGGGCTGGGACTGCGCCTTCGGCTCGCGCTTCATGCCCGGTGCCGAGATCCACGACTACCCGCCGCTGAAGCTCTTCTTCAACCGGCTCGCCAACCAGTTCATCCGCATCCTCTTCCGGCATCGCTACAACGACACCACCAACGCCTTCAAGGCCTACAAGCGCGAGGTCATCGAGACCGTCCAGCCGCTCCTCTCCAAACACTTCAACCTCACGGTCGAGCTCCCCCTGAAGGCGATCGTCCGCGGCCACAGCTTCGCCGTCGTCCCCACCTCCTGGACCAACCGCACCTCCGGCGAAGCGAAGCTGAAGATGAAAGAGATGGGGAGCCGTTACCTCTTCATCGTGCTCTACGTGTGGCTGGAGAAAGTGCTGAGCCGCGGCGACTACCAGATCCGCGAGCCGCGGACCGGGCGCGAGCCGGTCGGGCGTGGCTGAAGAAGCGGACGTCCTTCGTTCCAAAGGAGCGGGCAAGAAGGTAATCCACGGTAGTGCCCTGCGCCTGGGGGCGAACCTGGCCAGCCTCGTCTTCGCCCTCGCGACCGCGACGCTGCTGCTGCGGCACCTCGGGGTCGAGGAGTCCGGCCGTTATGTCACGGTGATGTCGCTGGTCGGGATCGCGTTGGCGATCGTCGACACCGGCCTCAACGTCTCGGCCGCCAAAGACCTGACCATGTGCGAGCGGGGCGAACGCCGCACGCTGCTGGCCAACGTGGTCGGTCAGCGCGTCGTCGTCGCGGCGTTGGCGTGGGTAGGCCTCGTCGGCTTCGCGCTCGTGGTCGGCTATCCGCGCGAGATGGTGGTCGGCACCGGGCTCGCCGGCTTCGGCATCCTGCTCGTCGCCGTCGGCAACGCGATGCTGGTGCCGCTGACCGTCGAGCTGCGCAACGCCGGGATCGCGCTGGTCGAAATGCTCCGTGCCTTCATCGTCATGGTCGGCGTCGTGGCGTTGGCGGTGGTCGGCGCGAAGCTGGACGCGTTCCTCGCCTTGCAGATCCTGGTCGGCCTGGTCGTCCTCGCCATCCTCCCGCTCCTGGTCGGCCGTGATGGCGTGGTCCGCCCGCGCTGGGACCCCACCCGTCAACGTGGGCTGCTGCGGACGGCCCTCCCGATCGCCGCCGCGCTCGTCCTCGGCCAGATCTACTTCCGCCTCGTGATCGTCCTCATGTCGTTGATCTCGAACGCCCAGCAGGTCGGTTATTTCGGCGGCTCGCTGCGGGCGATGGAAGCGTTGATCGCCCTGCCGATCCTCGTCGCCAGCGTCGCCCTGCCGGTGATGACGACCGCCGCCCACGAAAACCTCGCCCGACTGCGCTACGCGATCGAAGGACTGAGCGAGGGCGCCGTGATCGCCGGGATGCTGGTCATCCTGGTGACGATCCGAGCCGCCGACCCGGTGATGAGGGTGATCGGCGGCGCCGAATTCGAACCGGCCGGCAACGTTCTGCGGATCCAGGTCGTCGCCCTGCTCTTCATCGCGCTCTACCAGATCTGGACGGTGGCGCTGGTGGCCCTGGGCCGGCAGCGCCAGCTGATCTTCACCAATGCCCTCGGTCTCCTCGCGGTCGCCGTCTTCGCCGCGGTCCTGGTGCCGCCGCTCGGCGCGAAGGGAGGAGCGATGGCCAGCGTCGCCGCCGACGTCGTCCTGGCCGGGTTGATCTACTGGCGCCTCCACATCTCGACCGGTCGGGTGACGGTGCGGGCCGGCTTCCTCGCCCGCGTCGCCGTCGCGGCGCTGGCGAGCGTCGCGGTGCTGCTGCTCCCGATCGGCGACATCCCGGCAGCGGCGGCAGCGGCGGTCGTCTTCCTCGGCGTCGGGCTCGCCGTCGGGATGGTCCCGAAGGAGCTTCATGACGTGCTGGGGCCCCAGGGACTGTTGCGGCGCGGCCCGCGGCCCGTCTCGCCGGTCGACCGCTGAGGGACGCCGGATCGAAGATCCCGAGCGGGCGGCCGGGCCGCCCGCAACCGCCACGCGTTTCATCGTACTTTCACGTGCGGATCGCGGATCTCAATAGGCTGCGCTGATGAGCTCAACCGACCACGCCGCCGCCTACTACGCGGCGACCGCAGACCTTGCCGGCCAGATCCCGCATGAGGACGTCGAACGGATGGCGCGCGAACTCGTCGCCGTCCGCGAGGGCGGCGGCCGGCTCTTCCTGCTCGGCGTCGGGGGTGGCGCGGGCCACGCCTCGCACGCGGTCAACGACTTCCGCAAACTCGCCGGGATCGAGAGCTACGCACCCAGCGACAACGTCTCCGAGCTGACCGCGCGGACCAACGACGACGGCTGGGACACCGCCTACTCGGCCTGGCTCGAAACTTCGCGGCTGAACGAGCGCGACGCGCTCTTCGTCTTCTCCGTCGGCGGTGGCTCACGCGAGCACAACACCTCGGTGAACCTCGTGAACGCGATGGAGCTCGGCAAGGAGCGCGGCGCCAAGCTCTTCGGCGTCTGCGGGATGCCGGGCGGGACGTTGGCCGAGCTGGCCGACGTGGTGATCCGGATCGACGCCCCGGCGGCGCTGAAGACGCCGCTGGTCGAGTCCTTCCAGGCGGTCGTCTGGCACGGCCTCGTCTGTCATCCCGAGCTCGCCGTGCAGGCCGGGCACTGGGAAAAGCTCGAGGCCGCCGACGCCAAGTGACCGGGGCGCGCGCCGCTTTCCTCGACCGCGACGGCGTGCTGAACGAGGGAGTGCCGGACCCCGAAACCGGGCTGCTCGAGTCGCCCCTCCACCCGGATCAGGTGTGCCTGCTGCCGGGCGTAGGCGCGGCGCTGCGGGAGCTCGCGGCGGCGGGGTACCTGCTGGTCGGCGCCTCCAACCAGCCGGCGGCGGCGAAGGGCAAGGTGTCGCTGGAAGAGCTGATCGCGACGCAGGAGCGGGTGCTCGAGCTCCTCGCCGCTGAGGGTGTTCACCTCGACGGGTTCAAGCTTTGCTTCCATCACCCACAGGGGACGATCGAGGGGCTGAGCGGGTCCTGTGAGTGCCGCAAGCCGGCACCGGCGATGCTGCTGGAGGCGGCGGCGGAGTTGTCGATCGACCTCGCGAATTCCTGGATGATCGGGGACACCGACGCCGATGTGGGGGCAGGGCGAAACGCCGGCGTCCGCACCGTGTTGGTCGAATATGCAGGCAGTTCACACAAGCGAGATGGCGTCCTCACCCCGGATCTTCGGGTGGCGGATCTGCCCGCGGCGGTAGCCGCCATCCGTAACGGGTAGAGGCATCGTTAGGGTTCAGAGCCATGCTCAGGGACATTCAAACGCGCATTTTCGCTGACGGGGCTGACCTCGACGGCATCCTCGCTCTCGCCGAGGATCCGAACATCGCCGGGTTCACGACCAACCCGACCCTGATGTGGAAGGCCGGCCTCACCGATTACTCCGACTTCGCCCAGCGACTGCTGGAGCGGATCACGAAGCACCCGATCTCCTTCGAGGTCTTCGCCGACGACGCCGAGGAGATGCGCCGCCAGGCGCGGTTGATCGCCTCCTGGGGGAAGAACGTCTACGTCAAGATCCCGATCACGACGACCTCGGGCGAGTCGATGGCGTCGCTGGTCCGCGAGCTTTCCGAGGACGGCGTCCAGGTCAACGTCACGGCGATGTTCACCACCGCGCAGGTGGAGATGATCACCGCCGCGGTCAAGGACGGCGCGCCGTCTTACCAGTCGGTCTTCGCCGGCCGGATCGCAGACGCGGGCGTCGACCCGGTGCCGATCATGGCGCGCTCGGTGGAGATCATGAAGGCGGCGCCGCAGTCGGAGCTGATCTGGGCCTCGCCGCGCGAGATCCTGAACGTCGTCCAGGCCGACCAGGTCGGTTGCCACATCATCACGGTGACCCACGACCTGCTGAAGAAGCTTCCCCTGCTCGGCCACGATCTCGATCAGTACTCGCTGGAGACCGTGCAGATGTTCCATCGCGACGCGGTCACCGCCGGCTTCACGCTCTGAGCCGGTGAAGCGAGCCTGCATCACGGGAGGGGCCGGCTTCATCGGCAGCACCCTCGCCGACCGCCTGAGCGCCGACGGGGTCGAGGTGAATGTCGTCGACGACTTTCGCACCGGCCGGCGCGAGTTCGTCGCCGACCTGTTGGCGCGGCCGGGGACGAGGCTCTTCGAGGGCGACGTCCTCGACGCCGACCTGATGCGCGAGGCCGTCGGCGGCTGCGACTGGGTGTTCCATCTGCAGGCCAACGCCGACGTCCGCCACGGCCTCGAGCATCCGCAGCGCGACCTCGAGCAGAACACGATCGCCACCTCGGGCGTGCTGGAGGCGATGCGGGCCGAGGGCGTCACCAAGATCGGCTTCTCCTCGACCGGCTCGGTCTACGGCGAGCCGGAGGTGTTCCCGACCCCAGAGGATGCGCCCTTCCCCGTGCAGACCTCCCTCTATGCCGCCTCGAAGCTGGCGGGGGAGGGGATGATCGGCGCCTATGCGCACGGCTACGAGTTCACCGGGCTGATCTTCCGCTTCGTCTCGATCCTCGGCGAGCGCTACACGCACGGCCACGTCTTCGACTTCTACCGCGCCCTGCGCGCCGACCCGACCCGGCTGCGGGTGCTCGGCGACGGTCGCCAGGAGAAGTCCTACCTCTACGTGGGCGACTGCATCGAGGCGATCATGACCGCCGTCGGCGCCCATGAGGACACCCCCGGCGAGACCGCCGTCTACAACCTCGGCACCGACGAGACCGTCGTCGTCGACGACTCGGTGGCGCGGATCGTCGCCCACATGGGCCTCGAGCCTGAGATCGAACACACCGGCGGCAAGCGCGGCTGGAAAGGCGACTCGCCGCTGATCCGACTCGACTGCGCCAAGATCCGCGACCTCGGCTGGACCCCGACTTTGACCATCCCGCAGGCGATCGAGCGGACCCTCGACTGGTTCGAGGTCAACCCCGACATCGTCCTGGAACCGGAAGGGAGCGCTTCGTGAGCGTCATCTTCAGCCGTGCCCCGCTGCGCATCTCGCTCGGCGGCGGCGGTACCGACCTGCCGTCCTATTACGAGGAGCACGGCGGCTTCCTCGTCTCCGGGGCGATCGACAAGTACGTCTACATGCTCACCCACACGGTCTTCCAGCGGCGCTACCGGATGAAGTACTCGGAGACCGAGGAGGTCGACACGGTCGAGGAGATCCGGCACCCGATCCTGCGCGAGACGCTACTCCGCCACTGGCGCGGCAACCCGCTCGAGATCGCCACCGTCGCCGATGTCCCGGCAGGGACCGGGATGGGCTCCTCGGGTGCCTTCACCGTCTGCCTGATGAAGGGGCTGGCGCACGCGCGGCGCACCTCGATCGCGGCCGGCGCGCTCGCCGAGGCGGCCTCGGAGATCGAGATCGACGTGCTGAAGGAGCCGGTCGGCAAGCAGGACCAGTACGTCGCCGCGCACGGCGGCATCTGTGCGTACACCTTCAATCAGGACGGCAGCGTCGACGTCGAGTCGCTGGAGCTGGACGAGCGCACCCTGCGCCTGCTGCGCGACCACCTGCTGCTCTTCTACACCGGCGAGACGCGCAACGCCACCGCCGTCCTCGGCGACCAGGACAGGCGGTCCAAGGAGGGCGACGCCGAGATGCTCGAGAACCTCCACGCGACCAAGGAGATGGGCTACCGCAGCCGCGACCTCCTGCTCGCCGGCGACCTCGACAGCTACGCCGAACTGATGCACGAGCACTGGGAAAACAAGCGCAGGCGCTCGCCGGGGATGGCCAGCGAGCACATCGACGAGCTCTACACGCTGGCCCGCCGCTCGGGCGCGCTCGGCGGCAAGCTGGTCGGCGCGGGCGGTGGCGGCTTCCTGCTCGTCTACGCCCGCAACCCGCAGGACACCCGCCAGGCGATGGCGGCGGCGGGCGCTTCGGAGCTGGTCTTCGACTTCGAGTTCGGCGGCGCCACCGGCACGGAGTTCGCGTGAGCCGACGACCGCTGCGGGTCGGGATCGTGGGCTGTGGACTGATCGGCGCGAAGCGGGCCGAGGCGCTCGGCGCCGAGGACACCGTGGTCGGCACCTTCGACGTCGTCCCGGAGGCCGCGAAGGCGCTCGCCGACGCGCACGGGGCGAACGCCCATGACAACCTCGACGCCTTGCTCGCCGAAGTCCCCGACGTGGTCGTCGTCGCGGTCTCCCACGACCGCTTGGCGGAGCTCGCTGAGGCGGCGCTCGACGCCGGTGTCCACGTCTTGATCGAGAAGCCCGCCGGGGTCGGCACGGTCCAGATCAAGCGCCTGCAGGAGGCCGCCGAGCGCAGCGGCCGCCTGGTCAAGGTTGGTTTCAACCACCGCTTCCATCCCGGCATCGCCCGCGCCGCCGAAGAGGTCCACGGCGGCGCCCACGGTGAGCTGATGCACCTGCGCGGCCGTTACGGCCACGGTGGTCGGATCGGCTACGACAAGGAGTGGCGTGCCGACCCGGTGCGCTCCGGCGGCGGCGAGCTGATCGACCAGGGCATGCACCTGCTCGACCTCACCCACTGGATCGCCGGCCCGCTGCCGCTCCACTCGGCCCTCCTGCGCACCCACTTCTGGGACACGCCCGCGGAGGACAACGCGGCGTTGATCCTCGGCGACGCACACGGCCGCACCGACCCCTGGGCGATGCTCCACGTCACCTGGACGGAGTGGAAGAACATGTTCAGCCTGGAGATCTACTGCCGTACCGCGAAGCTCCAGGTCGACGGCCTGGTCCGCTCCTACGGTTCCCAGACGCTGAAGATCTATCGGATGAGCCCCGAGCTCGGCCCGCCCGACCTGGAGGAAATTGCGTACCCGGCCGAGGACACCTCCTGGGGCCGCGAGTGGGAGCACTTCGCCACGGCGATCGACGCCGACGACGGCCGCGGCCTGAACGGCGACCTCGGTGATGCGCTCTACGCCTGGACCCAGGTCGAGGCCGCCTACGCGGCGAGCGATTATGCGGCGATGCGGGATACGGTGCCGCAGTGAGCAGTGCCGAGGCAGTCCTCCGCCCGCCCGCCGGTGCCACGTCGGTCCCTGAGTTCGAGTCCGGTTGGAAGCTCGCCGACGGCACCGTCGTGCCGTTCCTCTCCTACGTCGACGACGACGCCGCGGTCAATTGGTCCGACGAGCTCGAGGACCTGCACGAGGAGTCGAGCCGCGATCACTTCATCGACGTCTGGACCCGTGGTGCGATGCTCGAACGGCTCGGTCCGGTCCCCGCCGATGGGCAGATCATCGACCTCGGTTGCTCGACCGGGTACCTGCTCGAGGACCTCGCCGCCGCCTATCCGGGTCGGCAGTTGCTCGGCGTCGATCTCGTCGCCCCGGGGCTGGCGAAGGCGCACGAGCTGATCCCCACCGCCTGGCTCCTGCGCGCCGACGTCTGCTTGCTGCCGCTGGCCGATTCCTCGGTCGATGCGGTCGTCACCGCCAACCTGCTCGAGCACGTCCCCGACGACCATGGAGCGCTGGGGGAGATCCTCCGCGTGCTGAAGCCGGGCGGCCGCGCCGTCGCCGTCATCCCCGCCGGCCCCGGCACCTACGACTATTACGACCGCTTCCTCGGCCACGAGCGTCGCTACGGCAAGGGCGAGCTGGCCAGGAAGGCGAGCGAGGCCGGCCTCGAAGTGCTCGAAGACGCCCACCTTGGCTCGATTCTCTACCCGGCGTTCTGGGTGGTGAAGAAGCGCAACCGCATGCGCTACGACCACCTCGAGGGCGCCGAGCTGGAGCGCAAAGTCGCCGCCGACATCGAGGGCACCCAGAGCTCCGCCTTCGGCGCGCTGACCTGCCGCGCCGAGCGCCGCCTGCTGCGGCGGGGGGTGCGGATCCCCTTCGGCGTCCGCGGCATCACCGTGATGCGACGGCCGGCGGTGGGGTCGAATGCCTGAGCCGCCGCGACAGACGCTCAGCGTCGTCATCCCCACCTTCAACGAGGAGGAGAACATCGGGCGCGTCTACGAGCGCCTCTCCGGCATCCTCGAAGGCCTGGGGTTGAGCTGGGAGCTGATCTTCTCCGTCGACCCCTGCACCGACCGCACCGAAGACCGGATCAAAGAGCTGAACGAGAAGGACGCCCGCGTCAAGATGCTGCGCTTCTCGCGCCGCTTCGGTCAGCCGATGGCCACGCTGGCGGGGATGGAAGCCGCGGTCGGCGACGCCGTGGTGGTGATCGACTGCGATCTGCAGGACCCTCCCGAGCTGATCGAAGAGATGGTCTCTCGTTGGCACGAGGGCTTCGACGTCGTCTACGCCCAGCGCCGCACCCGCGCCGGCGAGACGCTCCCGAAGCGCTTCGTCTCCTGGATCGGCTACAAGGTGATCCGCCGTATCGCCGAGGTGGAAATCCCGCCGAACACCGGCGATTTCCGTCTGATGAGCCGGCGCGTCGTCAACCACGTGCTGGCCCTCGAAGAGAGCCACGGCTTCCTCCGCGGGCTGGTCAGCTTGGTCGGCTTCCCGCAGACCAGCATCCTCTACGACCGCGACCAGCGTGCCGGCGGGACGAGCAAGTACAGCCAGCTCACCGGCTCGCTGCTGATCGGGCTGAACGGCGTGATCGGCTTCTCGCGCTATCCGCTGCAGATGATCTCCGTCGCCGGGGTCCTGCTTTCGATGTTCGCCTTCCTGCTGGGGCTCGTCTACCTGGTCCTGAAGATCGCCGGCACCGCGTTCCCGATCGGCAACCCGACGATCGTCTTCCTGATCTGCTTCTTCAGCGGCATCCAACTGCTCTCGCTGGGAATCATGGGCGAGTACGTCGGCCGCATCTACGACGAGGTCCGCCACCGGCCGAAGTACATCCTCGAGTCACGGGTCGGCTGGGCCGACGACGACGAGGCTTGACCGGCTGGGGACGCAGCGGCCCGTTGCCGGTCTGCATCCTCGCCGGCGGGCTGGGGACGCGGCTGGGGGAGACCGTCCGGGACACGCCGAAGCCGCTGCTGGAGGTGGCGGGAGCGCCGTTCCTCGTCCACCAGCTGCGCCTGCTGGCCTCGTACGGCGTGGAGCGGGTGGTGCTCTGCGTCGGTTACCTCGGTGAGCTGATCGAGGAGCGGATCGGCACCGAGTGCGCCGGGATCGAGATCACCTACAGCTATGACGCGCCCGAGCTCGACGGCACGCTCGGCGCGATCCGCCGCGCCGCGCCGCTCCTCGGCGAGCGTTTCCTGGTCCTCTACGGCGACACCTACCTGCGCGTCGACTACGCGGCCGCCGCGCGTGGCTGGGAGGAAAGCGGGCTGCCCGCGCTGATGGTGGTGCTGCGCAACGAGGGCCGTTGGGACACCTCCAACGCCCTTTACGCCGACGGGCGCGTGGTCGCCTACGACAAGCACGCGCCGACGCCCGAGATGCACTGGATCGATTATGGGCTGGGCGGACTGGAGGCGGCGGCGCTCGAGCGGGTGCCGGCGGGCGAGGCCGATCTCGCCCGACTCTACCACGACCTCGCCGCCGCCGGCGAGCTTCGCGGCTACGAGGCGACCGAGCGCTTCTACGAGATCGGCACGCCCGATGCGCTCGCCGAGGCCGATACCTTCCTGCGTGGGCAGGGTTCCTCTCTCTAGGATGCGGCCGATGAGCGAACGCCCAGGCGGGGCAGACGAACGCGCGCGCGTCGGCGTGCTCGGGCTCTGGCACCTCGGTTCCGTGACCGCGGCCTGCCTGGCCGAGGGCGGCTTCGACGTCGTCGGGCTCGATCCCGACCCCGAGGTTGTGGCGGAGCTTGCCGCCGGGCGGCCGCCGGTAGCCGAGCCCGGCCTGGCCGAGCTGATCGCCGCCGACGTCGAGGCGGGCCGGCTCCGCTTCGCGACCCCAGATGCCGACTCGCTCGCCGGCCTCGGTGTCCTCTGGGTCGCCTTCGACACGCCGGTCGACGAGGAGGACCGCGTCGACACCGAGTTCGTCGTGAACCACGTGCGCGACGTGCTGCCGAAGCTCGACCGAGGTGCTCTCGTCGTCACCTCCTCGCAGCTGCCGGTCGGCACGGTCGGCCGCTTCGAGGCGATGGCCGCCGAGGCGGGCCGCGAGGACCTCGAGTTCGGCGCGGTGCCGGAGAACCTGCGGCTGGGCAAG
This sequence comes from uncultured Actinomycetes bacterium, assembly GCA_937907435.1. GTDB lineage: Bacteria > Actinomycetota > Thermoleophilia > Solirubrobacterales > 70-9 > VAYN01. The sequence continues at coordinate 25,597 of CALCIA010000053.1, read as the reverse complement.
GCGCTCGACAGCTTCCGTGCCGCCGAGCGCTTCGTCGCCGGGGTGCGCTCCGACGCCGGGCATGAGGCGCTGGCGCCGCTGCTCGAACCGTTCGGCGAGAGCATCGAGTGGATGGGGGTCGAGTCGGCGGAGATGACCAAGCACGCGCTGAACGGCTTCCTCGCCACTTCGGTCGCCTACATCAACGAGATCGCGACGATCTCCGAGGCGGTCGGCGCCGACGCCGCCGAGGTCTCGCGCGGGCTGAAGAGCGACGTGCGGATCGGTCCGCGCGCCTATCTCGGCCCGGGCGACGCCTTCGCCGGCGGCACGCTCGCCCGTGACATCACGACCCTGCGCCGGGTCGCCGCCGAGAACAACCTGCCCGACCACCTGGTTGCCGGGGTCGCCGCCTCCAACGACGCCCACCGCCGCTGGGCACGCCGCGTGCTGAGCGACTTCCTCGGCGCCGAGGGCGGCCTGGCCGGCAAGCGCGTCGGTGTCTGGGGCCTCGCCTACAAACCGGGCACGGACACCCTGCGCCGCTCCTCCGCGCTCGAGCTCTGCCGCTGGCTGCGCGAGCAGGGGGCCGAGGTGAGCGCCCACGACCCGGCCGTGGCGTCGCTGCCCGAGGCCGACGCCGCCGCCGGGATCGAGATGGCGGATTCCGCCCTGGCCGCCGCGGCCGATGCCGACGCGCTGGTCGTCTCCACCGCCTGGCCCGAGTACCGCGAGGTCGCCGCCGCGGAGATCCTCGGCGCGATGCGGGGGTCGCTGATCATCGATGCGGCGGGCCATCTCGCCGGCACGGTCGGCGCCGACCCGGCCGCCGCCTACGTGCGGGTGGGGGTGAGGCCGCGATGAGCGACGGCGTGCTGGCCGGCAAGGCTGCTCTGGTAACGGGGGCCAACCAGGGCCTCGGCCTCGAGATCGCCCGCCGTTACCTGGACGCGGGCGCTCAGGTCTTCATCTGCGCCCGCAATTCCGAGCTGCTGGCCGCTGCCAAGGCGGAGCTCGCCGAGCGCGCGGGCGGTGCCGACCGCGTCGCCTCGATGGCCGCCGATGTCGCCGACGTCGAGCAGGTCGACGCGCTCGTCGCCGCCGCGACCGAGCGCTTCCCGCACCTCTCCATCCTGGTCAACAACGCCGGCGTCTACGGGCCCAAGGGCTCGATCGAGGAGGTCGACTGGGAGCAGTGGACGGCGGCGATCGCGGTCAACCTCTTCGGCTCGATCCTGCCGGTGCGGGCGCTCCTGCCGCAGCTGCGCCGCCAGGGCGGCGGCAAGATCGTCCAGCTCTCCGGCGGCGGCGCCACCTCACCGCTGCCCGGTCTCAGCTCCTACGCCGCCTCGAAGGCGGCCGTCGTGCGCTTCGCCGAGACGCTCTCACTCGAACTCGCCGATGACCACGTCGACGTCAACTGCATCGCCCCGGGAGCACTCAACACCCGCCTCCTCGACGAGGTCCTCGAGGCCGGCCCGGAGGCGGTGGGGGAGGACTTCTACCGGCGCTCCTTGGAGCAGCAGCGCTCGGGCGGCACCCCGCTCGAGCTCGGCGCCGAACTCGCGGTCTGGCTCGGCTCGGCGGCCTCAGACGGCATCACCGGCAAGCTCCTCAGCGCGAAGTGGGACCCCTGGCGCGACCTCCCCGAGCACCGCGCCGACCTCGACTCCGACGTCTACACCCTGCGCCGCATCGTGCCCGCCGACCGCAGCATGGACTGGGGCGACGTCTAGCCGGTGGCGGGCGCGACCCGGGCGAAGGTCTGGTCCTACCGAGACGCACCACCCGTCCACCTCGGCGTGGGCGCATTGGTCTGCCTATTCGTCCTCTCGCCGGCGCTGTTCACGCCCTGGGGCTTCGGCCCCGACTTCACCAACCACCTTTGGCTGGTCTGGCAGCAGGGACTCGCGATCTCCAACACCGGCCACCCGACGCTCTACCTACAGCAGCCCGGCGGCGTCTTCGAGCCCTTCTACGGCTTCTACGGGGGCACCCTCTATGCCTTGGTCGGCGCGGTCAGCGCGCTGCTGGGCAACCACGCCTACCCCGTTTACATCGCCTCGATCGGGGCTGCCGCGGCGCTTGCCTACGGCGGCATGTGGTGGCTGGGACGGCAGGTCGGGCTCAGCCGCTGGGTCGCCCACCTGCCCGCCTTCGTCGTGGTCACCGCTGCCTATTACCTCACCGACGCCTACGCGCGTGGTGCTTGGCCGGAGCTGGTCGCGCTCTCCGCCGTGCCGATGTTCCTCGCGGGTGGCGCGCGCCTGCTGAGCGGCCCTTGGAAGGCCGGCCCGGTGGCGCTGTTCGCCCTGGCAACGGTGGTGATGACCGGTAGTCACAACCTCACGCTTCTCTGGAGCATCCTGGTCATCGGTCCCGTCGCCGCAGCGACCTGGATCGTCGCCGGCCGCGATCGCCCGGCGCCGCGACGGATCGCGATGACCGCCGCGCTCGCCGTCGTATCGATCGGGGTCAACGCCTGGTTCCTCGTCCTCGACCTCGCCCATAGTGGCGATGTCAAGGCCTGGGGGCAGAACGAGCACTTCACCGATCATGCCTTCCGGCACTACTTCTACTTCAACAACCTCGGTGTCGTGCTGGATCCACTCCGGGCCACGCCGGGGCACTCGACTACCTACGGCTTGACGGTCGCCGCACCGGTCGCTGCCTTCGCCCTGTCGCTGATCCTGGTCGGCCTAGGGTGGTCGCGGCGCGGCGAGATCGGGCGCCTGCTGCGGTCCCTGTGGGTCGTCATCCTCGCCGCGATGGCGGTGTTGGTGGTGCTGATGACGATGCCCGCCTCCTGGTGGATCTCCCTTGGCGCGCCCTTCACCAACATCCAATTCCCCTACCGGCTGGCGGGTTGGCTTTTGATCGCGGTCGCCCTGCAGTTGGCGATCAGCCTGCGTCTCGCGCGTCATCTCGACCGGGCGCGACGTCAGGTGGTCTGGACCCTGGCCGGGGCTCTCGTGGTCGCCACCCTCGCCCAGGCGGCGGCCCAGATGTACGCATCGCCGCGGATTGACGGGCACGTCAACCATGACTTTCACCCCCGCACGGTCGCCTTCGCCAACGGCCCGACCACGGCGCCGGTGACCTTCTACGACCCGTTCAGCTATGCCGACGGCTCGCTGTCGAAAGTCGCCACCGAAGAAGCCCGCACCATGGTGATCCCGACTCCCGAACCGGGCGCGACGCGGGCGACCTACGAAGGACCGGTGCCGCCGGGGAAGGGTCCGCTACCGACGAACCTCGCCGGTGGCCCCTACGTGATTCGGGTCGAGGGGGCGTCGGTGGTCGGCCGCACGCCTGGCGGGGCCGCGGTCCTCGCGCCACCCGCCGACGAAAGTGCGCCGCTGCGCGTCACCGCTGTGGCCGACGGCGGCGCCCGGCAGACAATCGCGGCAATCGTTTCGATCCTTTGCCTGATCGGGATCTTGGGTCTGCCGGTCGCGCTGACGGTCGTCTCTCGCCTTCGTTATCGTCGCGAGCCCGCAGGCTGAACCCCCTATGGTCGCGACTCTCCTCAGCGCCCTGGTCGTCTGCATCTCCTCGCTCTTCATCGGCCAGGCGGTGCTGCGCCTGGCCGGCGCCCAAGAATGGAACTGGCTGGCGCCGCCGGTCGGGCTCTCGGCGTTGATGCTGATCGCCACGCCGGGCATCGACGTCCCCGGCCGGGCGACGACGATGGCGATCCTCATCGGTCTGCTCACCGTCGCGGCGATCGCCTGGTGCATGGCCTCGCCTGCACACCGACCGCCGCTCGACGGGCTCTCGGCGGGCATACCCGTTGCGATCCTGGCCCTACTCCCCTTCCTTGCTGCGGGGCATTCGGGGATCTTCGGCCTGACCGTCGACAACGACATGGCCGCCCACATGCAGTTCGCTGAAACGTACCTTTCGGAAGCGGTCGAAAACCTGAAGCCGGCCTACTACGACCTCTATCCGTTCGGCCCGCACGCGATCGCCGGCACCCTGGCGCGCGGACTCGGCGTGGACGTCGAGCATTCCTTCGCCGGGCTGACCCTGGCCTTGCCGGTGCTGAACGGCTGGACGGTGTTGGCACTGCTGCGGGACCGAGCCTGGTGGAAGAAGTGGATCGCCGCGGGCGTGATTGCGATGCCCTACCTGGTCGCCGCTTATTACGGACAGGGCTCATTCAAGGAGCTGACCGAGACGGGCCTGGCGCTGGCGACCGTAGCCTTCTTCGCCGGCGGCGGGCCGCGACTCGGCCGCGGCAAATGGGTGCCGCTGGCCCTCTTGGTCGGCGGCATGATCTCCGTCTACTCGGAGACCGGCCTCGCCTGGCCGGTGACTTTTGGCGTGCTCTGGCTGATCGTCGTCACCGGGCTGCGGCTCCGTCGTAAGGGGGTCACGGGTATCGTCGGCCTGGTCCGCGACGAGCTTCCCTCCATCGGGATCGCCGCCGCCGTGCTGATCGTCACGCTGCTGCCGCAGGCGGGGCGGATCCACAACTTCATCGCCGCGAACTCGGGCTCCAACGGGATCATCGTCCCGAAGGACGTGCTGGCCAACCTGGTGGCTCCACTGCCGGGCTGGGAGGGATTCGGCGTCTGGAACAGCCCCGACTATCGCCTGCCCCAGTCACCGGCCTTGATCAACAAGGTTTGGATCGGGATCGTGATCGTGCTGGTGCTGTACGGCACTTTCCAGCTCCTGAGGCGCGGCCGTTGGATGTTGCCCCTGGCGGCGTTGGGGGCGATGGTGATCTGGAAGGTCTCGATGGACTCGCAGTCGCCCTACGTGGTCGCCAAGGCCCTGGTGATCGCCTCGCCACTCCTCTTGGCGGTTGCCCTGCTGCCATTGCTTGAATCGCTCCCCGACCGGCTGTGGCTCCTACGCGACCATCGGCTGCACTGGGTGTTGGCCGCCGCAGCCACCGTCTTCCTCGCCCTCGCGGTCGGCGTCTCCTCGGTGCGCGCTTTGCGCTACAGCCCGATCGGACCGACCTATCACTCTGAACAACTGGCCGAACTGAGCCCGCTGCTGGACTACGAACCGACCCTCTTCCTCGGCAACGACGACTTCATCAAACAGGAGCTTCCGGGGGTGCCGGTTCGCGAGCCACTCTTCGCCGGGACCCCGGAAGTCGAATTCCGCAAGGGCAAGAAGATCTTCGAAGAAGGGGCAGAAGGCCAGGCCTGGGACTTCGACACGGTCGATGCCAAGACGCTGAACGAATTCCGCTACGTGATCACGATTCGCGACGCTGCCGGCAGCCAGCCACCGCGGCAGATGAAGCTGGTGAAGGAAACGCCGACTTTCTTGCTGTGGGAACGGGTCGGCAAGGTGAAGGAACGCTCGGTCCTTCCCGCAGAGGGCGAAGAAGCAGGCGCGATCCTCGACTGCAAGAGCCCGCTGGGTAAGAAGATCCTCTCCAGCGGCGGAGTCGCCGCGATTCGGCCCGCGCCGGTGGTGACGGAAGCGCCGTCGTTCCTGCCACCCGGCACGATCGCGACCGTCGAACTCCACCTCTCCCCGGGAGAATGGGAGCTTGAGGCTCCCTACTCCAGCCGTGGCGACATCAAGGTGACCGGCCCCGGCCTCGAAACGACTTTGAGCGGAAGCATGGATCGAGGCGGGCCGCGCTACCCGATCGGGAAGATCAAGGTGGAAAACGAAGAACCCGTCCTACTCACCTTCAAGCTCGGCGATCCGTTCCTGGCGCTGGACCTACCGTGGGCCTCGCTCTACAAGATCATTGCCACCAAGGTGGCCCCGGAGCGCGTCGTCCCGATCACCCAGGCCTGCGGCAAGTACGTGGACTGGTATCGAAGCGGTGCGTCCGCTCGGTAGGCTTCGCCAATGGCGAAAACGGCATTGATCACCGGAATCACCGGCCAGGACGGCAGCTACCTGGCTGAACAGCTTCTCGACAAGGGATACGAGGTGCACGGCATGGTGCGGCGGCTCTCGAGCGAGAACCACCACCGGCTGGAGGGATTTCGGGACCGCATCGAGCTGCATACCGGGGATCTGCTCGACCAGCGCTCGATGAGCGACATCATCCGCGCCTGCGAGCCGGACGAGATCTACAACCTCGCCGCGATGTCCTTCGTCGGCGCCTCCTGGAACCAGCCGACCCTGACCGCCGAGTTCACCGGCGTCGGCGTCACCCGGCTGCTCGAGGCGATGCGCGAAGCGCGGCCCGAGGCACGCTTCTACCAGGCCTCTTCGTCGGAGATGTTCGGCAAGGTGCGGGAGACGCCGCAGAACGAGCTGACTCCGTTCTACCCGCGTAGCCCCTACGGGGTGGCGAAGGTCTACGCCCACTTCATCACCGTCAACTACCGCGAGAGCTACGGCCTCTTCGCCTGCTCGGGGATCCTCTTCAATCACGAGAGCCCCCGTCGCAGCCTCGAGTTCGTCACTCGCAAGATCACCCACACGGCGGCGGCGATCAAGCTCGGCCTCGCCGACGAGCTGGCACTCGGCAACCTTGAGGCGCGCCGCGACTGGGGCTACGCCCCCGACTTCGTCGATGCGCAATGGCGGATGTTGCAGCAGGACGAGCCGGACGACTTCGTCGTCGGCACCGGCGAGACCCACTCGGTGGGCGAACTCGTCGACATCTCCTTCAACTACCTCGGCCTCGACCCCGCCCAGTACGTGCGTGAAGATCCGAAGTTCATGCGCCCGGCCGAGGTCGATCTGCTGATCGCCGATCCGACGAAGGCGCGCGAAGAGCTCGACTGGCAGCCGAGCGTGGACTTCGAGCAGCTCGTGAAGCTGATGATCGACTCTGACCTGGCGCTGCTGAAGGAAGGCAGCCCGGTCTCGACCGCCTAGGCGGTCTTCTTGGCGTCCGGGGTCGGCGCCGCCGCGATCACCGTGTACTCGCCGTCGCGCGTCCGGTCGGCCTCCCAGTCACCGGTCCCGTATGGCGAGACGACGTCTCCGCTGGCGTAGCCGATCGTTTCGCAAAGGGAGAGCATCACCTCGGGGAACAGCGGGTGTTGGTGGGTCGGGTCGACCCAGAAGGCCTTGAGGGCGCGGGCGGAGTGGGGATTGACCGTCTCGGCGATCATCAGGCCGCCCGGCTTCAGCCGGGAGAGGCCGAGCTCGAGGAACCGCTGCAGGGTCTCGAACGGCATGTGCTCGATCACCTGGGCGCTGAAGATCGCGCCGAGGCTGCCAGGCTCAGTTCCCTCCAGCACCTCGACCGCGTCGCCGAGCTGGACGGTGTCGTAGCCCTTCTCGCGACAGCGATCCACCATCGTCGGGTCCAGGTCGACGCCGATGAATTCCTTGCCGGCGGCGTCCAGCAGGTCGAGGAACTCACCCCGTCCGCAGCCGGCGTCGAAGACCGGCTCGCGGTCGCCGATCACGTCGAGGTAGACCTTTTGGCGATCACGGATCATGTCCTCGCTGCCGCGGAACAGATCCTCGAAGCCGCGGTACCCTCCGCTTTCCTTCCCGTTGGCACGGAAGCCAAGCGTCTTCCCCAATACCGGGTGCTCCCGTTGAGACAGGCGTTGGTCCGACATGTAAGGCGTCGCGTGCGCCGCTGAAACCAGCGCGTCGTAGCCTTCGCGTTTGACATCCGCCTCGCCGATGGCGGCTTGCCGGGCGGCATCCTGGCCCGATACCCGCTCGTCTAGTTCGGCCAGCCAGGATTGCGTCTGCCGCCCGAGCTCGAGCGCCGTGATCAGCAGTTCGCGGATATCGCCGACTTCGCCGCCGAGTTCGTCGAGCGTGCCTTTGGTCCGCTCATTGACCTGGCGCTGGTAGGAGACATACGGTCGCAGCAGGCGCATGTAGGCGCGCTTAGCCTGGTCCCGCACGTTTTTCGAGTCACCGCCGAAAGGCGGGCCACCGAGGTCGATCAGGTGGGCGAGCTGATCGGCGGAGCGCAGCCCGGTCGGGACCTTGGTGAAGCGGGGTGCCTGCAGGTTCTCGACGATCGAGTCGATCCTGCCTTCGGCGAGACGGGCTTCGATCGACGCGGCCGCGGCCTCGGGGGAGTGGCTGTAGCGGATGTCCATGGCGGCGCGACGGGCGCGGATTGCCGCCTTGTCCGGATCGCGGACGACGGCTCGCATCACCTCCGCCGCGTGCTCCAGGTCGGGGTCGCCCCAGATGCCGTCCGGCGGGTAAGGCTCCGCATCGGGGCCGATCGGGACGGCGTTCTGCGGCACGAGAAAGCTGTTTTCGGCCGTCATGAAGTCGAGGTTGCCGGAGTAGCCAGTGGCGATCACCGGCTTTCCGAAATACATCGCTTCGGCCATCGTCAGGCCGAGGCCCTCGGAGCGGTGGAGCGAGACATAACAGTCGCAGTTGGCGATCATCGCGTTCTTCGCGTCGGCCGAGATCGTGTCCTCGATCAGGTGGATTTCTGGGCGGTCGGCGACGGCCGCAGCGAGTTGCGCGCGCTCGGCTGGGAACTGGTCGCCGCAGACGGACTTCAGCACCAGGGAGGGACCCTCGCCTGGCTCGAACGCCCTGCGGAAGGCCTCGACCAGCCCGAGCGGGTTCTTGCGGCGGAAGACGCTGCGGTAGTCGAAGATGAAAAGAAAGCAGTAACCGTCGGGCATCCCCAGTTCGGCCCGGGTCATGTCCGCGGCCGGTCCCGGGGTGACGGGAATACGGATCGTCCGCACCGGTTTGCCGGTCAGTGGCCGCAGCGCGTCGGCTACGAACCGGGTCGCCACCCAGACTTCGTCGAGGTCATCGAAGGAGGGCAGCCACATCTCGGGGAAGGTCGAGACCTCCCAGAACCAGAGTCCCGCCGTGCGGCGGTCGGCGAAGAAGCTCTTGCCGAGGCCGGCTGCCACCGCCGGCGACATGTCGGCGTTGATGCAGAGCAGGTTGTAGTCGTAAGGATGCTCGGCGGCGGCGACTTGTCCCAGAACTTTCGGGATCGCGCTCGGCTCCGTCGGGGCGTCGACCTCGGTCACGGGGATGTTTCCGGAGCGCAGCGCGCGCACCACTTGGCGGGCGGCCTCACCGACGCCGCGCTCGGAGCTGATGTATCCGACGACGTTCACACCCTCGGGCAGGACTGGGGCTGGCTCCGGCTCCGCCGGGGTCGCGGGAACCGCCTCTTTGCCGGGTGGGGCTATCTCACCGGCGCGGAACAGCAGCTCCGAGGTAACGCCCGCTTCGGGTCCGAAGACGCGGAGCCAGTCGTTGAAGGCGGAGCTGCCGAGGTCGGGATAGGTCGCCTTCAGGTCGGGGCGCGAATCCCAGAGCGCCGCGGCGTAGCGGGTGACCTCGATGTCGCCGACGCCCGCAACCGACTCCGTGAGGTAGTCGCGGAATTCCCGCGCCCCCATCTCGGTGAAGAGCGACTTGTCGAAGCGCCCGGTCTCGACGCCCAGGCGGAAGAGCCCGCGGGCGATCCGGTCGATCCGCAGCCCGTCGGCGGTCATGTCCCAGCCGTAGGGCCACTTGGAGGTTTCTTCGTAGCCGGCCTCCTTCAGCGCCGCGCCATACTCGTCGCAGATGCGCAGTAGCGCTGGGTCGTCGCCGAGCTTGATCCGGTTCTGGTGCTTCGACAACTCGCGTGGGCGGCGCGGGTCGTAGCCGCTGAAGTGGAAGAAGCGGAGGTCCTGGCCGTCGACTTTGTAGCCGGCGCTGTCGGCTTCCAGCGTCCGCGTCGGCAGATTCCAGTAGGCGATGTTGTAGTTAGTCTCGCGCAGCAGGAAGAGGTCGGGCCAGAAGCCGGGCGCGAGGTCGATCCAACGCTGGTCGACGAAGTGGCCGTTGGCCGGGTCGTTGATGCAGTCACTCTCGAGGCGCTCCGACCACCAGCCGAGCAACTCGTCGGCGGTCTTGCCCGCGCCGAGGCCGATGAAGCCGAGGTTGTAGGTCCCGGCGATGAGGATGTCCTCTTCGGCCGGCTGGCGGTCGTCGCGCGGCAGGGGCGCAGTGAAGTGGGGAGTGAGGACGATGCCGTGCGCGAGCGCTTCCTGCTCGATTTTTCCCAGCGAGGAGAAGACCTGGATGTCGGGGTCAAGGTAGGACACCGAGTCGACGCCGGGACGGTCGAGCAGCGTCCGCAGCAGCCACGGCTTGACCGCGGTGGAGAGCTCCATCACGTCGTAGAAGGCGGCCATCCGTTCGACGTCGGGAAGGCCGATGTCGTTGATCGTGAGAAGCTCGAACTGCTCCTCGGCCGGGTCGATGTAGTCGGTCGGATCATCGATGACCAGGACGGTGCAGTTGCCGTCGGGGTGGACTTCCCTGAAGGAGCGCGCCAACACCCGCGCCTGAGCCAGGTAGTTCCTGGCGATGATGGTGCAGATATTCACAGCCTGGGGACTCTAGTCAGATGCGGAGGTGTCAGTCGGAGACGGCCTCGACCCCGACCGGCTGCTTGCGGCGCAGGGTTTCGGCGGCGAGCTCCGCCACCTCGGTACGCGGGTGGGGGACACGGGCGACGAAGCGCTCGGCGCCCTGCACGAGCACCGCCTCGGCGCCGACCCGGCGCACGTAGTCGGGGTCCCATCCGAAAGGGATCCAGACGAAATGGGTCTCGCGGAAGACCTGTGCCATGAACCAGGAGATGCCTTGGTAATTGGCGGCCGAGAAGCCGAACGAGTCGCCGAAGAGGACGGCGACGCGGGGGTCGGGAGAGGTCTTGTTGCGAAACACTCGGTGGGTGCCGATGTGGCCGCCGACGGCTTCGATCTCGGCGCGGTTGTCCTCGACTATCTCGGCGCCACCGAGCGTTCCCGGCTCGCTGACGATGCTGACGATCGGCGGTTCGAACTTGGAGCCGAGGTCGCCGGTGATCGCGTAGGAGTGCATCGGGAGGTCGGAGAAGTCGGGCAACTCGACCCCGAGCGGGCCGAGTAGCGAGGCGAAGAGCAGCTCGTTGCCGCGGAAGGTGAGATGGGTGTCGGTACGCAGGTAGACGTCTTCGGTCCCCGTTGCCGCCCGCAATGCATCGAGGGGATAGATGACCTCCAGATCAGAGGCGGCATGCAGTTGCTCCGCCGGCCGCGGCCCCCGCCACTGGAGCGGCTCTGGGTAGCGGTTCTCGTAGACGCCCAGCTTGTCAGGGACGACGAGGAGCGCTGACGCGAGCCCCATCGCGTCCATTTCGCCGCGCCGTGCGATGATCAACTCGCGCCAGGAGTCGAGCCAGCGAGGCGCCATCTGGGTTTCGCCGGTGTACTGGCCGAGGACCGCGTTGGAGCCGCCGCGCAGCAGTAACTGTCCACCGTGGCCGACGATCGCGTCGCCCTCGGGTGAAAGGGTCCCCGGCCGCGGCCCGAACGCCTCCAGGTCAGGGTGGTACACGTTCACGAGAGCAGGGTGCCGAGCGCTATGCGAGCCCGCTTCGGACAGTCGAACCGCGTACTCCTCCGAGTCGAGCGCGACGCGCAGTAGCGCGTTCAGGTCCGGCTGGGCGGCGAGCTGGGCCGCAACCTCTTCCTCGCTCGGCTCACGTTCCAGCACCTGCCGGTAAACAGCGATGACCTCGTCGCTGGTCAGTGGGCGGGGTTCGGTCACTGCGCTCAGCCTACGGACTGGGAGATACTGACCCCTTGTCCGGGTCCGAAGGAGAGCTGCGCCTCGTCGAGTTTTCCCCGCAGCAACTACGAGAGGCGGGGGAAGACCCGGTAGCTGTGATCGACCGCTGGAGGTCGCGAGGGCTGCGGGCGCGCGGTAGCGATGTCGAGTTGCCCGACGATCCAGGCGAGTTGGTCTTGGCGGTCGACGCGGCGGAACCGCCGACGGCCACCCTCCGACTGGAGCCCGTCGATCCGCCGCTCCCTTTTCGGAAGCGTCTGCTGTCCCGCCGGCGTCGCCTCGGGTGGACTTGGTCCCATCGCTTCCCACCGGTTGAGCCAGGAACGCTCGCCTACGATGCGGCTCAGCGAGCCTTGGTTGCCTCTCTCTTGGACGAGGGGGACTGGCAGAGGCTCTTCGCAGAAGATGCTGACCTGCCGGCCGGGCTCGGCGCCGGCTTTGACGAGCGGGTCGTCGAGTACCCGTGGCTCTTCTCTCGTGGCCTGCACGGCCGCGTTCTTGATGCCGGCTCGGTCCTCAACCATCGGCACGTGCTCGAACGAGGGCTCGCCGCGGTCGACCAGTTGACGATCACGACCTTGGCCCCCGAGCGTCTCGCCTTCCACTCAATGGGCGTGTCCTACGTCTACGCCGACCTCCGCGAGTTGCCGTTCCGCGACGATTGGTTCGACGAGATCGTCTGCCTCTCCACTCTCGAGCACGTCGGCATGGACAACACGACCTACGGTGCCGACGCCCCCCGCGCCGTCGATCCCGGTGGTGAGGCGTCCCGGGCTCTCCGCGAGCTGCTCCGCGTCGTCCGGCCGGGCGGACGGATCCACCTCAGCGTTCCTTTCGGCCGTCGCGAAGACCATGGCTGGTTTCGCCAGTTGGACCGGGCCGACGTCGACGCGCTCTTCGACGGAGCCGGTGTCACCGACCGCACCGAGGCGATCTTTCTCCACACCCCCACCGGCTGGCGCCGGGCAAGTGCAGCCGATGCCGCCACGGCCACCTACAACTCGACATCCGACCGCGCCGATGACCTGGCGGTTGCCGCTCGCGCCGTCCTCTGCGCGACGGTCGTCGCCTAGGGTCAGGCTCGCGCCGCCGCTGGCCGCCGCTTCCGCGGCCGATACTTGCTGCGCTTCGCCCAGAGGAACACCGACGCGGCGCGGGGGACCTCGTTGCGGACGTACGGGTTCGAGAAACGGCTTGACGTCGTCAGGGGCGCCCAGCGGTGGAGGAGCTGGGACTTCTCCCACTCCTCGACGTCGGAGGAGCGGCTCGAGGACTCGAAGTGGGTCATCACGAGGTCGGGGTCGTAGACGACGCGGCGGCCACGTTCGATCTGCTTGAGGCAGTAGTCGACGTCGTTGTAGTTGATCGGGAAGGTGGTCGAGAGCCCGCCGACTTCTTCGAAGAGGTCGCGGCGGGTCATCAGGCAGGCGCCGGTGACGGCGAGGAGGTCGCGGGCGATGCGGACGGCGTTGGCGTAGCCGGGCACGCCGCGCGGATAGCCGTAGTAGGGGTGACCGGGGAGGCCGCCCTCGAAGCCGACGCCGGCGTGCTGGATGCGGCCGTCTTCGAGCAGGAGGAGGCCGCCGACGGCGCCAATCTCGGAGATCGAGGAGTACATGACCATCCGCTCGATCCAGTCGGCGGTGCCGACCTCGATGTCGTCGTTGAGGAGGAGAAGGTGCTCGCCGCGCGCGTGGACGGCACCCGCGTTGATCTTGTCGGAGAAGCTGAACGGGCGGTCGAAGGGGACGACGCGCAGCCGGTCCCCGGCGGCGGCTTCGAGCTCGGCGATCGCGCCCCCCGGCTTGGCCTCGTCGGCGACGACGACGATCTCGTAGTTCGAGTAGGTCGAGGTGTCGACGATGCTGCGCACGCAGTGGCCGACCAGCGTCACCTCCTGGTAGCGGATTTCGCGGCGCTGCCCGTTGGTGGGGATGACGATCGAGACCAGCGGCTCCTCCCGCAGCGCCGGATTGAGGTGGTAGACGCCCGGATCGTCGGTGTCGCGCACGACCTTCGCCTGCACGCCGGTGCGCTCGCAGTGGGCCTGGATCGCCCGCGTCCCCGCCTCGAAGGCCCACGGCTTCGCCGCCTCGCCGCCCCCCTCGTCGACGTTCGCGGCGGTCGAGCCCTCGATCCCGCGCCAGTGGTAGAGGACGCGCGGCACGTGGAGCACGGCGCGCGCCCGCTCGGTCACCTTGAGGACGAGGTCCCAGTCCTGGGCCCCCTCGCAGTCGGGGTCGAAGCCGCCGACCTCCTCGACCAGCGAGCGCCGCAGGATGCTGAGGTGGCAGGTGTACATCTGCGTGCGCATCCGCTCCGGCGACCAATCGGGCTTGAGGAAGGGGCCGGTGTGGCGCCCGCGTGCGGTGATCTTGTCTTCGTCGGTGTAGACGTAGTCGCCCTCCGGGTTGCCGCGGAGCGCCTCGTCGACCAGCAGGAGCGCATCGGGATGCAGGCGGTCGTCGTGGTCGAGCAGGGCGACGAACTCGCCGGTCGCCATCGCCAGCGCGGTGTTCGAGGCGGCGACGATGCCGCCGTTCTCGGCCCGGTGCTCGACCCGGACGCGAGGGTCCATCGCGGCGCAGGCGTCGAGCACCTCGCGTACCTTCGGCGAGGGCGAGTTGTCATCGACTAGGCAGATCTCCCAGTCGTCGAAGGTCTGGGCGAGAACCGACTCGATCGTCAGCCAGAGGACGTCGATCGGGGTCTCGTAGACCGGCGTGACGATCGAGAAGCGGGGGGCGGGCAACGGTCTAGCGGCCGCTCACCTGGAGCACGCGCAGGATGGCGCTGGCGACCCAGGCGAGGCCGGGGATCGGGATCCGGGCGACCAGCCGCGCCATCCGCTCGGAATGGTCTTCGATGATCTTCAGCTGGCCGCGAACCTGGCCGAGTTCGGCGTCCCGCGTGATCAGCAGGTCGCGCAGCCGCAGGATCTCCTCGTCGCGCCGCGCGATCTCCGCCTCGTGCTCGGCCTGTGAGGCGCCGACCGCCTCGGTCGAATTGATCGGATCTGGCATCGGTCCGAGTGTACGGAGGCTCAGAGCGCCTCGGCGATCCGGGGCGCCTCGCGGTTGAAGTACCACGCGCCGTAGACGATGACGCCGACGAAGATGATTGCGGCGGGGAGGAGGCCGAGCCAGCCGCCGGCGGCTTCGACCGCGGTGGGCGCCCCCGGTTCGTGCAGGACCCAGACCCGAACCTGCTCGAAGATCACCGCCAAAGGGTTGATCATCAGGACGTGCCGCAGGGTGGTGTCGTCCTTGAAGATCGTGATCGGGTAGAGGATCGGGGTCAGATACATCAGCACCTGCGCCACGACGGCCCAGATGATTGCCGTGTCACGGAAGCGCACGTAGAGCGCCGAGAGCGCCATCGAGACCCCGGCCGCGCCGATGAAGAGGAAGGCGAGGGCGACTGGGAAGAGGAACCAACTCCAGGCCGGGCTGACGCCGAAGGCGAGGATGAAGACCAGCACGACGATCAGGTTGAGAAGGAGGTTGAAGGCAGCGGTAACGACGGTCGCCAACGGGATCACGAGGCGGGGAAACTGCGTCTTGCGGACGACGCCCTCATGGCTGACCACCGAGGTCACCGCGTTGCTCGTCGCTTCGGTGAAGAACGTGTAGAGGACGATCCCGGTCAGCAGCATCACGGCGTAGTGTTCGACTTCCGCGCCGCCCACTTTGAAAATGCGGGTGAAGACGAAGAGCAGCACCCCGAACAGCACCAGCGGCCGGATCAGCGACCAGAGGTAGCCGAGCACGGTGCCGAAGTAGACGCGCTTGAATTCGGTCACCGAGATCAGCCAGAGCAGGTCGAAAAAGCGGCGCGAGCCGCCGCCGATGGCCGAAGGGCCAGTGACCTCACGCAGTTCGTTGTGGGTCACGTCGACACTCATCCCCTGTCCTCCGATGCGACCTTGATCTCGTAGTCGGCCGCCATCACGCCACGGGTGTCCTTGGCGCCGAAGACCACGAAAGAGGCCGCTTTGGGCCGATAGACGTTGATCCCGTTGGGGCTGTGGATGCCGCAGTTGAGGAAGTGGCGACCGGCGGCGAACCGGTTTTCGACCGATACCTCGACCGTCAGTCGTTTGTCTGGGGTGAGGTCGTCACCCGCGGCCTCGGTCAGCAGGGTGCCGAATTCGAAGAGGCCGAATTCGGTGGAGTTGGCGAGGACGAACCGCAGGTGCAGGGCATCGGTCTTCCGCTGCAATTCGAGCGCCAGGCGGAAGCGGATCGGTTGGCGCTCCTCGACCGTGAAGATCTCCTCGCCATCGTCGTCGACCAGTTTGCACTCGAGCAGCTTGGCGCCGTCCGACCCATCGTCGTCCGCGCCGGTGCCACTACTTTCCCCCTCGAAGTTCAGCTTCAGGTACTCGTTCCCGGTCAGCGCCGGTGCGCCCATGTACTTGACCTCGCCGTCGGCGAGCAGCATCGCCCGGTGGCAGTACTGCTCGACCGAAGCCATGTCGTGGGTGACGAGGACGATCGTCTTGCCTTCGCCTTTCATCTGTTGGAAGGCATCGGCGCACTTCTGCTGGAAGGCGGCGTCGCCGACGGCGAGCACCTCGTCGATCAGGAGGACGTCGGCGTCGGCCTGCAGCATCACCGAGAAGGCGAGGCGAACCAGCATGCCGGAGGAGAAGTTCTTCAGCTTCAGGTCGGCGAAGTCGTGCAGCTCGGCGAAGTCGATCACGGCGTCCTGGCGTTCGCGGACTTCTTTCGGGGTGAGGCCCATCATCACGCCGTTGAGGACGACGTTTTCGCGTGCGGTGAGCTCTTGGTTGAAGCCGACGCCGAGCTCGATGAAGGGGGCGAGGCGGCCGGCGATCTGGATGCGGCCGGAATCGGCGCGGTAGATGCTGGCGAGCAGCTTCAGCAGGGTCGACTTGCCGGAGCCGTTGCGCCCGACGATGCCGAAGAACTCGCCCTGGCGGATCTCGAAGGAGATGCCGTCGAGCGCGTGCAGCTCACGGTAGTCGCGCGACGAGAAGGGGTGGACGGCCCGCTCTTTCAGCGAGTCGACCCGCTGCGTCGGGATCCTGAACGACTTGTGCAGGTCTTCGACGCGGATCGCCGCGGGAGCGTCGGGTCCAGGGGCGCCGGACACGGCGGGTTGGATCGTCAGTTCCTCGTTGGCGGACATGGTGGGCTCGGGATCGCTCGGGGAGGCCCCGTGCGCCTCCCCCAAAGCTAGCGTGACACCGAGGCGGTCCGACGCGCTCATATGTGTGTCAGGCTGCCCCGCGTGAGCGGCGAGCCGAAGGTGGCGGTGGTGATCCCGACCTGGAACTCGGTGCCGTTGCTGCCGCGGCTGCTCGACTCGATCGCGGCGCAGGAGGAGCCGATCGAGCTTTTGGCGGTCGACAACGGGTCCGAGGATGGGACGGTGGAGTTGCTGGCGCAGCGCGGCATCCCCCACCTAACCCTGGACGAGAACAGGGGTTTCGCCGTTGCGGTCGACCTGGGGGCGGAGCGGACCGCGGCGCCCTTCGTGATGCCGCTTAATGCCGACACCGAGCTGGAGCCCGGGAGCGTCGCGACGCTGCGGGCGGCGCTGGAGGGCGATCCTGGGCTCGGCGGTGTCGCGCCGCGGATCCTGCAGCTGGAGGGGGAGGAGCGCGACGTGCGGGCGGCGCGGCTCTACAGCGCCGGGCAGGCCCTTACGCGGGAGGGCCGGGGGATAGAGATCGGCGCGGGGAAGAGGCAGGGACCCGAGGCGCTCGCCGGCCGTGAGGTGTTCGGCGTCTGTGGAGCCGCCTGTCTGCTGCGGCGGGAGCTCTTCACCGACCTCGGCGGCTACGACTGCGGCTTCTTCTCCTTTTATGAGGACGTCGACCTGAACGTGCGGGCGCGGATCGCCGGGTGGCGGTTCGCCTACGTGCCCGAGGCTGTCGTCTGGCACCTCGGCAACGCCTCCTGGATGGCCGCGGCGCCGCGGCCCGGCGCCTGGAACGCGCGCCTCGTCGCCCGCAACAGGATCGTCACCCAGGCGCGGTTCATGCCGCTCGCCGCGCTGCCGCGGATCCTCGCGGTGGAGGCAGGCGCCCTCTTCCGCGCCGCCCGCCAGGGACGCCTGCGCGCCACCCTGCGCGGCAAGCTCGAAGGCCTCGCCCGCCTCCCCGCCGCCCTCCGCGACCGCCGCCGCCTCGTCGCGAGCGGCGCCCTCGAGCGCGCCCAACGCTGGCTGGGCCGCTGAGCTGGCCCCGACCCGCCTCGCGTTCGCATTTTTGGTCGCTATCCGGTCATTACTGCGAACGCCCGCCTCAGGCGCGCCGGCGGCGACGAAGGGTTAACGCCTCGCGCGCGCTGAGGTCGAGGAGTGGGCCGCCCGCCGTCTCACGCGGCAGGCCGGCGCTCGCGCGGAAGCCGCGGACGCGCCCCGTCAGTCCCTCCACCGTGTGGTCGCGAAGCAGCTGCCCTGCGCAGATCGCCGCCTCGCAGGCGAGGGCCCGCAGCGCCAGGCGCGGGTCGCGCATCACCCCGTAGCGGCGCAGCATGTAGCCGCGGCTCCAGCCCGTGCGCGCGTACTTGGCGCCGCTTGCCGCGCCGAGGCTCGCCGAGTAGGCGTGCAGGGCGCGCGCCTCGGGCGCCAGGCGGCACCGCCCGCCCCGCGCCGCCAGACGCAGGGCCAGGTCGAGATCCTCGTAGTAGAGGAAGATGCGCTCGTCGAAGCCGCCGACCGTGGTGAAGGCGGCGTGGCGATAGAGGGCGGCGCCGCCGGTCGGGCCGAGCGGGTCGGGCGCGTCCGCGAGCGCCGCGAGAGGCTCGCCATGGAGGTGATCGAAGCCCATCAGCGTCGCGTCGGCGACGACGCCGGCGGAGTCGACCAGGCCCGGGTCGCGTTCCTGCACCAGCACCCCGGCAACCGAGTCGATGCCATCCCCGAGCCCGTCGAGCAGCGCCTCGACGAAGGTCGGCTCGGCCTCCGCATCGTTGTTCAGGAGGATGAGCGGGTCGCCGGGATGGGCCGCGATCGCCCGGTTCAGCGCCGCGCCGAAGCCGAGGTTCTCGTCCAGCCGCAACAGCGCCACCTCGGGGAAGCGCTCCGCCACCGTCGCGTTGGAGCCGTCGCTGGAGCCGTTGTCGACGACCACCACGTCGACCTCCCGCGTCTGGCCGCGCAGGCTCTCCAGCGCCCGCGTCAGGAGCTCGCCGCCGTTGAAGTTGGGGATGTAGACCGCGGGTCGCACCGCGGGCCGCCGTCAGCGACGCCCGCCGAGGCGCGCCTTGGCGGCGCGCAGTGGCTCGGTCACCCGCCAGCTCGAGGACCCCTTCAGCCGACCCAGCTCGCGCTCCAGTTGGGCGACCTGGGTGCGCAGGCGGTCGGCCTCGGCGGCGAGCTCCGGGGCGCTCGGCGCGGGCGCGGCAGGCGTCGGGTCGACGCCGCCCTTGCGCAGGATCGCGACCGCCTCGGCCTCGTGCCGGGCGAAGGCCTCGACCTCGAAGGCCCCCTCGGAGCGCTCGCGGATCTCCAGCAGCAGCGCCAGGAAGCTCGCCGCGGTGAAAGTGTGCGCGTGGATCGAGACCTGGCTGTCTTCGAGTTCGCGGGAGAACCGCTCGGCCCGCTCGGCGAAGTCCGGCGCTTCGCGTTCGCGCTCGTCGCCGAGCACCGCGGCGCCGTATTCGTCGTAGTGCTCGCGCCGTGACCACTCCGGCCCGTCGGTGTGATCGCGGATGATGTGCTCGACCGTGGTCACCTCGCGCCGGTGGTCGAAGGTGTAGCGCTTGTCGGGCACCGCGTAGAAAAGGATGCCGCCCGGCCTCAGCTTGCCGAGGTGGATCGCGATCGTGCCGATCGGGTCCTCGGTGTGCTCGAGGAAGTGGTTGGCGACGATGAAGTCCTGCGAGTCCGGCGCGACCGTCTCCAGCCGTTCGCCGTCGTCGACCACGTCGACCGCGGCCAGCTCCGTCCCCTCCAGCTCCGGGTAGGCCGCGCGCAGCTCCGCGGTCGGCAGGCGGTCGACGTTGCGGGCCGTCGCCCAGGCGGGGACGGGGAGGCGACGGTTGAGCGCGCCGATCTCCAGCCCCACGCCGCGCAGGTATCGATAGGCGAACTCGGCGCGCGCGTCGAGATAGGCGGGAGGCGGGTCGGCGGCACCGGCGGTGGCAAGCTCGGCGCTGGATCGAACGGGTTCCACGCGGCGCAGGGTACCTGTCCCCCACATCGCTCCTTCTCGAAATCTGGGGAGATCGCCCGCCAGGCTGCGCCGCGCGAAAACCTCCGAACGGATAGATGGGGGACCGAGATGCCTGTCAAAACGGGACCCAACCACCTGTTAAAACGGGATTCGACAGCCTGTTAAAGCGGTAATGCGATGCGACGCTGCTGCACGGCGACGATGGTCGGCGCATGGCTGGACGGATTCGAGGCGCCCGCGCTCAACAGCGCAGGCCTTCCAGAGCAAGGTCCTCTCTGAGGCCGCAGGTGTCGACCGTAAGACACAAGGCGACCGCGGTTCCTACGGCATCCCTCGCCGGTCAGTAGGGTTCCAGCGTCCGATGGAGCCCCTCAAGGGACTGATCCTGTCCGGTGGCGCCGGCACTCGCCTGCGCCCGATCACGCACACCTCTGCCAAGCAGCTGGTGCCGGTGGCGAACAAGCCGGTGCTCTTCTACGGCATCGAGGCGCTGGTCGACGCCGGGGTGAAGGAGATCGGGATCATCATCGCGCCGGAGACCGGGGACGAGATCCGGGAGGCGGCGGGGGACGGGTCGCAGTTCGGGGCGAGCATCACCTACATCGTCCAGGACAAGCCGGCCGGGCTGGCGCATGCGGTGCTGACCGCGGAGGAGTTCATCGGCGGCGCGCCGTTCGTCATGTACCTGGGGGACAACCTGCTGAGCCACGGGCTGCGGGGGCTTGTTTCGACCTTTGCCGAGGACGACCCCGACGCGCTGATCCTGTTGACGCCGGTCGACGACCCGCAGAGCTACGGGGTGGCCGAGCTGACGCCGGAGGGCGGGATCGTGCGGCTGATCGAGAAGCCGAAAGACCCGCCGTCGAACCTGGCGCTGGTCGGGGTGTACCTGTTCAGCCCGCTGATCTTCGACGCCGCCCGCCGCCTCGAGCCGTCCTGGCGCGGTGAGCTCGAGATCACCGAGGCGATCCAGACGCTGATCGACGACGGCCGCCGCGTGCAGTCCGAGGTCGTGCGCGGCTGGTGGAAGGACACCGGGCAGCTCGCCGACATGCTGGAGGCCAACCGGCTGGTGCTGGAGGAGGTCGAGGAGTCGATCGAGGGCGAGGTCGACGAGGACTCGCGGGTCGAAGGGCGGGTCGTCATCTCGCCCGGCGCCAAGGTCGTCCGCTCGATCGTCCGCGGCCCGGCCGTGATCGGCCCCGGTGCCACCGTCGAAGACGCCTTCATCGGTCCCTACACCTCGATCGGCGACGAGGTCGCCGTCCGCCGCTGCGAGGTCGAGCACTCGATCGTCCTCGCCAACTCGACCGTCGAGGATCTCGGCACCCGCATGGAGGCCAGCCTCCTCGGCCGCAACGTGAAGCTGACCCGCAGCGAGGGCCTGCCGAAGACGCTCCGCCTCCTGGTCGGCGACAACTCCATCATCGAAATCCTTTGACGGTGCCGCGCGGCCGATGACCTCCGCCGGCCGGTGGAATTGGCGCGCCCACTGGCACTGGGCGATCCCCGCCGTGGTGCTCGTCGTGCTCGGCTCGCCGCTGCTCAGCGACCGTACCTTCGCCTCCGACTGGGGCAACCACCTCTGGCTGATCCACGCGCAGGGCGCCAACATCTCGGCGCTCGGGCTGCCGAGCTACTACCTGCAGTCCGACCTCGGCGCCTTCTACCCCTACTACGCGTTCTACGGCGGGACGCTCTACGCGGTGCTCGGCTACGGCGCCTGGCTGATCGGCGCCGACGCGGCGACCGTGATCGGCATCTTCCTCGCCCTCTGCGCCTCCTACCTGGCCTGGACGTGGCTCGCGGTGCAGGCGGGGATCCGCGGCTGGCTGATCCAGATCCCCGGCCTCCTCGCCGTCACCGCCCCCTACGCGATCTCCAACAACTTCGGCCGCGGCGGCATCCCGGAGACGATCGGCTGCTGCATGATCGCGCTGGTCGCCGCCAGCGGGCTGGCGCTCTTCCGCGCCGAGCGGACGAAGCTCGGGCCGGCGGTCGCCTTCGTCGTCGGCCTCGTCTTCCTCACCGGCTCGCACGTCCTCACCACGGCCTGGGGGGTGACCTTCCTCGTCCTCGTCGGCGCGATCATGGTCGCCGCCGACTGGCGCTCGGCCCGCCGCCACGCCAGGCGCGGCCTGCGCCTCGTCTGGCTTGCCGTCCTCGCCTTCGGGATCAACGCCTGGATCCTCCTGCCCGAGCTGCTGATGAACAGCAAGCTGGCGGAAAACGCGCCGGACCCGCTGTCCCAGCAGGAATACACGACCGCGTCCCAGCTCTTCAGCCTCTTCCGCAACGGCGCCCACCTGAACCCGGTCATCCACGGCGACATCAACGCCCAGCTGCCGGTGCTGATGGCGTTCTGGACGATCGCCTTCGGCCTCTTCTTCTGGCGTTATCTGACCCCGTTCCTGCGCCGGGTGGCGATCGGCCTGGTCGCGCTCACCGCGGTCCTCCTCTTCCTCGTCATGCACTCGGGATCGATCTGGCACCTGCCGACCTTCCTCACCTACATCCAGTTCCCGTACCGGCTGCTGACCTACGTCGACCTGGCGATGGTGGGGATGACGACGCTCGCGATCGCCGCGATGCAGCGGTCGGGCAACCTCTCGAAGGTGCCCGCGGCGCTCCTCGCGCTCGTCTGCACGATCAGCTTCTACGCCGCCGTCGTGCAGAACCACCAGGTGCGCTCGTGGCTCAACGGCGGCCGTGACGCGGCCACCGCGTCGGCCTCGACCCCGCCGGAATCCTGGTACGCCTTCATCCAGTTCGGCGACGCCACCGAGCCGCTCGGCGAACCGACCCTGCCCGGCGAACTGAAGGTGCCGGTCGACGAAGGCGTGAAGAAGAGCTACACCGTGACCGTCCCCCCGGGGCCCGAAGGCACGATCCTCACCAACGTCGTCACCGGCCCCTACTTCGTGTCCATCACCGGCGCCGAAGCGGTAGCCCGCAACGAAAACTCCGACCAGATCGTCCGCCTCCCGGCCTCCTCCCAACCCCGCGAAGTCACCTTCTCGACCCACCTGGAACCGGAAGCCAAGGTCGGCATCTGGATCACCCTCGTCTCCCTGGCGATCGCCGCGATCGCCTTGATCTGGGGACTGGCGGGGCTCGACTGGCGCGCCGCGGCAGCCCGCATCCGCCGCTAGACGATCGATCCCGCGGCGCCAGGCGCCGTCGCGACTTTCGGGGCAATAGCCTGTTCGGGCTTTGGTGTCTATCCGAAAACCCCCGCGCACGCCTGGCGGCCCCGGACACACTTCGCGGGGCGTCGTCCTCGGATGGCCAAATGGCGCTGCCATTCGGCCAACCTGCGTCCTACCCCCGCTCGGTCCGGCACTCGCCAGCCGCACACGCGGGTTTCCGCAAAGACACCTGGAGATGACGACGAGAGCGGGGATGGGCCGATGAAGGTTCTGGTCGCGGGTGCCGAAGGGCAGCTCGGGCGCGACATGGTGCTTGCCGCGGGGAACGCGGGGCACGATGTGGTCGGCTTCGGGCGGGCCGAGATGGACGTCACCGACAACGAGGTGGTGCGGCGGCGGCTCGAGCTCGAGCGGCCCGACATGGTCATCAACTGCACCGCCTGGACCGACGTCGACGGGGCGGAGACCGCCGAGGAGGCCGCGTTCGCGGTGAACGGGACCGGGGCCGGCAACGTCGCCGCGGGCGCCCGCGAGGTCGACGCCGCGGTCGTCTTCGTCTCCACCGATTACGTCTTCGACGGCCAGAAGGGCGAGCCCTACGTCGAGTCCGACCAGCCCGCGCCGCTCTCGGCCTACGGGCGCACCAAGCTCGCCGGCGAGGAGGCGACCGCGGCCGCGAACAAGCGTCATTTCATCGTGCGCTCGGCGGGACTGTTCGGCATCAACGGCGGCAACTTCGTCGACACGATGCTGCGCCTGGCCGAGTCGACCAACGAGGTGCTCGTGGTCCGCGATCAGGTCACCTCGCCGACCTACACCTGGCACCTCGCCTACGGCCTCACCCGGCTGATCGAGGGGATCGAGTACGGCATCCACCACATGGCCGCGGCGGGCAAGTGCTCCTGGTACGAATTCGCGCGCGAGATCTTCGAGCAGGCGAAGACGGAAACGAAAGTGCTCTCCGGCACCACCGAGATGCTCGGCCGGCCGGCGCCCCGCCCCGCCTTCTCCGCCCTGCAGAGCCAGCGCGAGCACGCGATCCGGCTGCCGTCCTGGCACGATGGCCTGGCCGGGTACCTCGCCCAGCGCGAGTCCGAGACGAACTAGACCGTTAAAGCTACGGAGGAACGCATCCCATGAAGCTCTTGGTCACCGGCGCCGCCGGATTCATCGGCTCCACCTACGTCCGCATCGCCGGGCAGGAGCACGACATCGTCGTGCTCGACAAGCTGACCTACGCCGGCCGGCCCGAGAACCTGCCCGAGGGCACGCGGCTGATCGAGGGCGCGATCGAGGACCCCGCGATCGTCCGCGAGGCGATGCAGGGAGTCGACGCGGTCGTCAACTTCGCCGCCGAGTCCCACGTCGACCGCTCGATCGACGACCAGCAGGCCTTCGCCCGCACCCACGTGATCGGCACCGGCACGCTGCTCGACGCGGTCCGCGAGCTCGGCGTGGAGCGTTACGTCCAGGTCTCCACCGACGAGGTGTACGGCTCGATCGACTCCGGCTCCTTCACCGAGACCTCGCCGCTCGACCCGTCCTCGCCCTACTCGGCGACCAAGGCGGCGGGCGACCTCCTCGTCGCCGCCCACGTCCACACCTACAACCTCGACGCCTCGATCGTCCGCGGCTCCAACAACTACGGCCCGCGCCAATATCCCGAGAAGCTGATCCCGTTGATGGTGCTGAACGCGCTGCACGGCGACTCGCTCCCGGTCTACGGCGACGGCAAGCAGGTCCGCAACTGGCTCTACGTCGAGGACTTCTGCCGCGGCATCCACACCGTGCTCGCCAAGGGCAAGGCGGGGGAGGCCTACAACGTCGGCGGCCCGGACGAGTGCGAGAACATCGAGGTCGTCAAGCGCGTCATCTCCCTGGTCGACGGCGACGAGTCGCTGATCGAATACGTCACCGACCGCCCGGGCCACGACCGCCGCTACTCCCTCTCCTCGGAGAAGCTGAAGCGCGAGCTCGGCTGGGAGGCCCAGGTCCACTTCGACGAGGGCATCGAGAAAACCGTCGCCTGGTACCGCGACAACGAGGACTGGTGGGGCCCGATCCGCTCCGGTGAGTACCGCGAGTACTACGAACGGCAGTACGGCAAGGCCCTCGGCTAGTGGCGACGGGGGGCGAGACGAAGCTCGACGGGGTCGTCCTGGTCGAACCGCAGGTGCACGGGGACGAGCGCGGGTTCTTCGTCGAGACCTTCAGCCGGGACGCGTGGCGCGCCCTCGGCGTCGATGCCGAGTTCGTCCAGCACAACCACTCGCGCTCCTCGCGGGGGACGCTGCGCGGCCTGCACTTCCAGACCTCGCCGGGGCAGGCGAAGCTGCTGCGCTGCGCCCGCGGCGCGATCCTCGACGTCGCCGTCGACCTGCGCCGGGACTCGCCGACCTACGGGCAGTGGGAGGGTCACGTGCTCGACGACGAGCGGCACCATCAGCTCTTCGTGCCGATCGGCTTCGCCCACGGGTTCGTGGTGCTCTCCGACGTTGCCGACGTCGCCTACCTGGTGTCCTCGGTGTACGACCCGGCGACCGAGGCGGGCATCGCCTGGGACGACCCCGACGTCGGCGTCGACTGGCGGGTCGAGGAGCCACTGCTTTCCGGGCGCGACAAGAGCGCCCCGAAGCTCGCCGAGATCGCCGACTCGCTTCCTTGGTGAGGGATAGGGGTTCGGGAACTGGCGGTTGGCCGGGTGGAGGTGCAAGTGCTGGTGGCGGTCCGTTGCGCGCTTGCGGCTGGCCGAGATGGGGGAGGGGGTGTCCTGGGCTCCTCATGGGGGTCCTGGCAGGCTGTGACCCCCATGAGG
>CALCIA010000052.1 GCA_937907435.1 uncultured Actinomycetes bacterium | reverse complement strand
CTCCTCATGGGGGTCACAGCCTGCCAGGACCCCCATGAGGAGCCCAGGACACCCATATCTACCCCGTAACGCCCCCGGGCTCGCCCGCGAACGCCGGCTTGATCCGCACCGTCGCGGCGGCGCTGCGGCGCACCGCGTTCGCGGCGCGGGCCGTCGCGTGGTTGCGGGCGCGGCGGGACTTGTAGCCCATCACCGCACGGGCGACGAGGTGGAGGCGGACGACCTTGCGGGCGGCGACGTACTTCTTCGTCCAGCAGGCTTCGCCGTTCACGAACCGCGCCCCCGGCGCCTTGACGAAGACCAGCGTGGCGGGCAGGCGATCGCAGACCTTCGCGTTGACCAGGGCGGCGGCGCCGTTGCGCAGGGTGATCGTGAAGCCGACCTTCTTGCCGCCCGGCACGACCTTGCGCGACGCCGTCTTGGCCAGCGAGTAGGTGGCCGGCGGGTCCTTCACGTGGACCCCCTTGACCGCGTGGTTGTTGGCGGGCACCTTCTCGCCGTTGGCCGCCAGGGCGCTGACCGTGTTCTTCAGCGACCCGGCCGCTTCGGCGAGCACCGAGTAGGTGACGTGGACGGTCTCGCCGACCGGGATCCGCGGGATCGAGCAGGTGATCTTCGAGCCCGCCGCGCCGCAGTGCCCCGCTTCGGCGTCGATCGAGACGACCTTCACCGGCCCGCTCACGGTGTCGACGACCTTCACGTTCTTCGCATCCCCGCCGGACACGTTGGTGATGTCGATGCGGTAGCTGAACGGCGCGCCGATGGCCGGCGACGAGGTGTCGGCGCTCTTCACCACCTTCAGGTTCGGGGCGGCTGGGTCCGCCGGCTTGATCGGCCCTTCGACGGCGCTCTCGTTGTTCGACTTGTCCGGATCGGGCTCCGGCCCTTCGACCGTGGCGACGTTGCGCAGCGACCCGGTGGCCGTGGCGGCGACCTCGACCGTGATCGACACCTGCGCCGAGCCGCCCGCGGCGAGCGGGCCGAGCGCGCAGGTGACCGTCTGCCCGGAGGCCGAGCAGGTGCCCTGGCTCGGCGCCGCCGACTTGAAGCTGGTGCCGACGGGCAAGGTGTCGGTGACCGTCACCCCGCTCGCGGCCGACGGGCCGTGGTTGGTGACCGCGAGCGTGTAGGTGAGCGGCTTCCCGGCTTCCGCCCTGCCCATCGTCTTCGTGATCGCCAGGTCGGCGACGGGCCCGACGTCGGTCGTCACCGTGCTCGAGTTGTCTTCGACGTGCGGGTCGGCCTCTTCGGCGGCGACCGTCGCGGTGTTGGTCAGCGCCTGACCGCCGAGCGCGAACGGCACGTGGACGGTGACCTGGAAGTCGACCGAGTCACCGACCGCCAGTTCGCCGGGCGCTTCACAGGTGACCGTGCCGCCCGCCGCGGCGCAGCCTTCGGCGGCGGAGACGAAGTCGACGCCGGCCGGCAGCGGGTCGGTGACCTTCACCTTGTGGGCGACCGAAGGGCCGTGGTTCTCCACGTGGAGCCCATAGGTGAGCGTGCCGTCCGGTGCGACCTTCGCGGGCGCGGTCTTCGTGACCGCCAGGTCGGCTGCCGGGACGATTTCAGCGGTCGCTTCGCCTTCCTTCGGTTCGGGGGAGGTTTCCGAGTCGAAGGTCGCGACGTTGGTGAAGCCGCCGACTTCGGCCGCTTCGACGCTCACCACGATCGTCGCGCTCGCGTGCGGCAGCATCCGCCCCAGGTCACAAGTGAGGAGCGCGGCGGGCGCTTCGTCGCAGGTGCCGACGCTCGTCGTCGCGGCGAGGAACCTCACCTGGGACGGCAGTTCGTCTTCGACCGTGGCGTTCACCGCATCCGAGGGCCCGTCGTTGCGGACCTTGATCTCGTAGGTGAATTCGCTGCCGAGCAGCACCGGCTCCCGCGGCCCGGACTTTTCGATCGCGAGGTCGGCGAGGCCGCCGATCGGCGTCACCACCGACGATTTGTTCGGGCCGCCGCCCGGCGGCTCGGGCTGGTCCCCTTCGACTTCCGCGATGTTTTCGATCAACCCGGTGGTGCCGGATTCGACTTCGACGGTGAGGTGGAAGGTGTGTGCTTCGCCGACCTTCATTTCGGCGAGTTCGCAGGTGACGGTCCCGCCCGCTTCCGCACACTCGGCGTCAGCGCTCTTGAAGACCGTGTTTTCGGGCAGTTTGTCGGTGACCACGATCCCGGTCGCGTCGGAGGGCCCGTTGTTTTCGACCTTCAGCTTGTAGTCGATCTCTTCGCCGGCGTTGACTTCTTCCTGGTCCGCCGTCTTTTCGATCGTCAGGTCGGTTTCACGGTGGACTTCGAAGGACCCCGGGTCGCTCGGCTTTTCGACCTGCTGCGGCGAGCTCGCGGTGGCGAGGTCGGTGACTTCGTCCCCGTCGTTCAGCGAAGGCAGCGTCTTGATCGGCACCGAGATCGTCACCGAGCCGGCCGCCGGCACTTCGGCGATGGTCCAGGTCACGGTCGTCTCGCCGGCTCCCGGGGTGTCCGCTTCGACCGACTTCTGGGCGAAGCCCGTGCTCGGGTTGGCGCTCGCCGGGCCGAGGAATTCCTGGCCGGCCGAGAGCACGTCCTTCACTTCGACTTCGTGCGCCGCGCCGGTGCCGCTGTTGGAGACGACGATCTCGTATTTGTCGTTCGAGCCCGCCACCGTTTCGGCGCCATCCGGCGTCTTTTCGATTTCGAGCTTCGGTTCCAGCAGATTGGCGAACGCTTCGTCTTCATCGCAGTACGGCGCGCCTTCGCCACCGCTTGCGCCGGTCAGGTCCTGGAAGGAGCCGACGGCCTTGTTTTCCTGTTTCAGGCCTCCGGGATTGCCAAGCGCCGCGAGGGTCGGGGTCGCTTCGAAGAGGACTTCGACCGCGGCACCGGGCGGCAGGCTGATGGCGACGTTCGCCCAGCTCAGCGACTGGGTTTCCGTGCCGGTCACGGTCGGGTCGAAGGCAGGTTCCGCCACGGTCGCGCCGCCGAGCGCCTGGAAGGTGGTGCTTTCCGCGACGTACTTCCAGTTCGGCGGCAGCAGGTCTTCGACGCCCACGGCTTTCGCCCCGGCGGCCGTCGACTGGTTTTCCACCACGACGCGCCACGGGAACCGCTTGCCGACTTCGGCCGTCGCTTCGTCGGGGAAGCCCGCTTCGCCGGTCGTCTTTTCGACGCTGATCCGCGGCAGCGCGACTTCGAGGTCCTTCACCGCCTGCGGGCCTTCGTACCCGCGCGAGGCTTTCGCCGCTTCGCGTTCGGTCTTCGACAGCCCGAAGTAGCTCGGCACTTCGGCCGCGTTTTTGATCGCCTCACCGTCCTGGAGTTCACTCGACGGCGGCAGTTCCGCGGTGTAGGTGAGGGTCACCGATTTGCCCGCTTCGATCTCCGGCACGACCCAGACGAGCGGTTCTCCGGCGCTCGATTCGACCCATTCACTCCCCGTGACCGGCGTGATGTTGCGCAGGTTGGCGGTGGTGTTGGTGTCGAGGACTTCGACTTCGTAAGCGTTCCAGCCACCGGTGTTGGCGACGGTCAGCGAGTAGGTCGGCTTGCCGCTCGGCTGGACGGCGGTCCCGACCAGGGCCGGTTCCGCGGTCACGCTCTTCGCCAGCGTCACGTTCGGCTCCGCCACCGTGGTCGTCGCTTCGCCCACGTTCGTTTCTTCGCTGAAGGAGTTCGAGCCGGGGACCGGCACCGCCGTCGGCTTGGTGCCTTCGGTTTCGTTGTAGACGCCGACGACCTGGTTGGTCAGC
This sequence comes from uncultured Actinomycetes bacterium, assembly GCA_937907435.1. Taxonomy (GTDB): domain Bacteria; phylum Actinomycetota; class Thermoleophilia; order Solirubrobacterales; family 70-9; genus VAYN01. The sequence goes on along the minus strand of CALCIA010000052.1, from coordinate 11,338 downwards.
GTTTCGGGCGCCTTCACTTCGGCGCCGCCGCCGACCTTGACGTCGTCGACGTGGGCCTTGAAGTGCAGGATCAGTTCGCGCGAAGCGCCCGCTTCGAAGTTGCCGAAGTACCAGCCGATCAGCGTCGTGCCGTCGGGTTGGACTTCGACGCCGAGTTCTTCACCCGGGCCGCAGCCTTCGCCTTCGCATGCGGAGCCCGTGAATTCGTCGAAGGTGACCCCGTCGGGAAGCCGATCGACCAGCGCCGTGTTGAAGTACTTGATCTGGCCGGGCAGGTTCATGTGCAGCGTGTAGTCGAGCTCGCTGCCGATCGTGCCCTTGGTCGGCGTCACTTCCTTGCTCACCGTCGCGCCGACCAGCTTGACCGTGTTCTGGGCCGCCGATTCGTAGCCGGCTTTGGCCGCTTTGTAGGCGCCTTCGACGAAGCTTGCCTGGCGGGTTTCGGGCGGCACCACGCCCCCCGCTTCGTCGGGCAGGCTCTGCGCTTCTCCCTTGACCACGTTGGTGAAGCTGGACGCCGCCGCGGCGGGTTTGATGACTTCGAGCTTGTAGACAAGGTGTTCGGTTTCGCCCGGCGCGAGCATCGCGAGGTGCCAGGTGATCGTGTTGCCGGCGGCGGTCCCTTTCGGGCCGGCGTCGACCACTTCCATCCCGGCCGGCACCGTGTCGGTCAGCGTGACTTCGTTGGCGGTCGAGGATCCGGCCAGGTTCGTCACTTCGGTTTCGTATTCGACGATTTCGCCCGGCGCCACCGTCGTGCTGCGGCCTTCCGGCAGCAGGTGCTTCTTCACTTCGAGGCGGGGCTCGACCACCGGCGTACCCGCCGTCTTGGTCAGGACGGTCGGTTCGCCTTCTGCGACGTCTTTGAATTCGAAGGAGGCCTGGTTGTTGATCGTGACGCCGCGCACGTTGACGGCGACGTTGCGCACGCGGGCCTTGAAGGTCAGGACGAGCGTGTGTTCCTGGGCGCTGACGGTTTCGGGATAGGGGCCGCTGAACTTGACTTCGGCGCCGTTGGCGAGCTGTTCGAGCGTCACGCCGGCCGGCAGCCCCGCCCCGTCCAGCTTCGCTTCGGCTTCGCCGACCTTTTCGAGGTTGGTCGGCAGTTCGTCCTTCAGGACCGGCGTCCCGTAGAGCTTGCTGTGCGCCGGGATCTTGGACGTCACCGTGTAGTCGACGAGCTCCCCGATCGTCGCCTGGCTGAGGTTGTTGCCAGGCTGCAGGGTCTCGGTGGTCGCGCTCTTTTCCAGGGTCGCCGCGGTGGTCGTGATTTCCGCTTCGTCGAGGAGCGGGCCGGTGTTCGATTTCGTCAGTTCCGGGTCGATGTTTTCCGCCGGGATGTATTCGAACTTTCCGCCGGTGTTGGTCGGTGACTTGAAGCGCGCGACCCCCGCGTGGTTCACGAACGCGTGGCCCGGCGCGACTTCGGTCGGCACCGTCACCTCGTAGGTGAGCGTGGTGAGCGCGCCGACCGGGACCACGACGCCGGTCCATTTGATGATGTCTTCGGCGCATTCGGCCGCCTGCGGCGCGGTCTGGGCGGGAAGGGTGACGGCCGCGCATTTGATGCCTTCCGGCAGCACGTCCCAGACTTCGACTTCTTCGGCGCCGAGGTTGCCGGCGTTTTCGAGGTCGAGCTCGTATTTGACGGTTTCGCCGCCGCCCGCGGGCGCCGAGGACCTACCGCCGGGGGGCGTTTTGGTGACCGATTTCCCGCCGACTTCGACGATCGACTTTTCCAGCGAGAGCTCAGGTTCCTGACGCTCGACTTCGGCCCGTTCGCGCAGCGGGAACGTTTCGCCTTCGGTGTTGGCGTAGCTGAACTTCATCAGGTTGCCGGTGATGTCCTGGGGGAAGGCGCTCGCCGAGGTCAGCATTTCGGTCTTGAAGAGGAATTCGAAGACCTTTTCCGATTCGACCGCTTCGCCGCCGTTGATGGTCCATTTGATGACGCCTTCCGCCGCTTCGGTGGTCTGCGGCGTGGCCACGACGGTGTTGTTGGGACCTTTGACGATGCTGCCTTCGACGAAGCGCTGTTCGGGCGGCAGGAAGTCGGTCACGATCGGTTCGCCGGAGAACAGGCTGGCGTTGAAGTGGACCTCCAGCTTCCAGCAGATCTGGTCCCCCGGCCCGTACAGCGGGAACGGTTTTTCGACGCCCGCGACGTAGGTGCCGCTGCAGTCGACCGGGACCAGGCCGGTGTTTTCGCGCACGGTCTTCTTGATCGTCACGCCTCCGGCGACCTGTTCGGCGGCGGATGCGTCGACGACCTTTTCACCTTCCGGCCGGTCCGCGGCGATGTGGGTCCCACCGGCTTCGCAGGTGGCGTCCGCTTTCGGCGTGCAGCGGGCGAAGCTGACACCTTCGACGTTGACCTGGTTGGTCCAGTGGTCGCCGGTCAGCACCGGCTTTTCCGGTTCGAAGTTCTGCTGGTAGTCGACGCGGGTGTGGGTCGGGAAGGTGATCTGGAAGGTCGACGACGGCGCCATCCGTTTCAGCGCTTCGACCGTGCTCCCGTTCCATTTGAGGAGGAAGCTGCCGTCCGGCCGCTCTTCCACCGAGGAGTATTCGGCGGTCGGAAGGTTCCCTTCGGTGTTGACGCATTCCGGCTTGGGGTCGGTCGGCGAGCCGATCGTCGGCCCTTCGTAGTTTTCTTCTTTGCCCAGCGGACAGAGGCCGTCCGGCAGCACGTCTTCGATTTCGATTTCGTTCGAGTAGCGGTACTCGGAGGTCTCGAGCTTGAGGGTCCATTCGCTCAGCTGGCCGGCGCCGATCGTCGCCTTGTCGACCGACTTCTGGACCGCCAGGTCCTCCGCGTAGACCGTGTGTTCGTCGCTGTCTTCGGTCGCGACGGTCCCTTCGTACTTGCCGCTGACCGTGGATACGTTGGTGAGCGGCTCCTCGTCGAAGGTTTCGAGCCCCGAGTTGTTGTCGAGGTTGGCCGCCTGGCCGAGTTCGGCGGCGCCCGGCTTGCCGTGCGGCCAGCTCAGCGTGTTTTCCCGGATCGGGATCGCCGCGCGGTACTGGAATTCGAGTTCCTGGCCGGGGCCCAGTTCCCCGAGACCGGTCCAGCGGACGTGGGTGTAGACGGCTTTCGGCCGCGGCCCAGGCGGGTCCACTTCTTCGGTTTCCACCGAGCTGGGTTCCAGGCATTTCGGCGCCGCCGGTTCGTTGCCGGGGAAGATCGCGCCGGAGCCCGGGTACTCGTCCGCCGAGCCGGGGTTGGTCGGCGCTTCGGTCGTGTGGTCGATGCTGCCGCAGCCGAGGAACTCGAGGCCGGCCGGCAGGTAATCGTCGACCGCGAGTTCGCGCGTCGGCCCGACGTCGTTGTTGATCAGCTTGAGGGTGTAGACGGTCTGGTGTTCGTGCACGCCCCGCAGCAGCTCCTGCTCGGGGCTCGGCTCCGCCTTCTTGATTTCCACCGCGGTCAGCGTCGTGCTCGCTTCGGCTTCGGCGCTGCCGGTGAACGAACCCGGTTCCGGGCGCCCTTCGGCGTCGAACTTCGGCAGCAGCCGGGCTTCTTCGTTGACGTAGGCCCCGGCCTCGTCGGTGTAGGTGTCCCCGACCGTGAATTCAGGCGAGGTCGCTTCGACCTTGAAGGTGAGCGCGTAGTGGGAGTTGCCGCTGAGGTCGGCGACGTTTTCGAAGATCAGCGTCGTTTCGCCTTCGCCTGGCGCGTCTTCGAGGATCCGCGGTTCCAGCGTCGAGCCGTCGCTGCCGTGCGCGGGGCCGACGTATTTGACGCCTTTCGGCAGGACGTCGCGGAAGGTGAGGTTGTAGGCGCGTTCTTCGCCTTTCGGGTTGCTCGCACGCAGGGTCACTTCCTGCTGGGTGCCGAGCAGCCCCTGCGCCGGCTGTTCCACGCTCAGTTCGATGTTCGGGCCCGCGGCCGCCGCGGTCGCGGGGACGATCAGGGCGATGGCCGCCAGGATGCAGGCGGCTATGAGTACCAGCGTGTTTCTGAGGGTCGCCAACGCCTGGTTATTCGGCGGGCGTCCAACAATCCTTTAGTCAATTTCAGGAATTTTCACACCAAATTTTGGACGGGAATCCCAATCCGTATCGGGTACGCATATGTATAGCGATTCCGCTACGCAATATTGGCTCAGTGTCGATGGGCCGAAAACCGGACTATCTGACGGGTTTTCGGCCCATCGACATCAGGGGCCGGCGGATTCGGCTTCGACCTGGGCGTTCCAGGCGGCTTTGGCCTCGCGCCAGCCTTCGTCGGTGAGGGTGCGCTTCCAGTAGCCGGAGGCGGAGAGGCGCTCGGCGGGGACGCCGCGGTCGAGGACCAGGTGGCGGCGGGCGAGGCGGACCGAGGTGGCCTCGCCGTGCAGGAAGGCGTGGGGCGTGCCGGGCGGGAAGTCGAGCGCGGCGAGCGCCTCGGCGACCGTCTCGTCGCGGTCGTCGTGGAGCCAGTGGACCTCGAGCTCGCCGGGGCAGGCGAGCGCGACGTGCTCCTCGGGGCCGTCGACCTGGAGGAAGACGTGGACCGGGCGGCCCGCCGGAACCCGCGGCAGCGAGGCCGAGATCGCCGGGACCACGCTGATGTCGCCGGCGAGGAGGTGCCAGTCGGCGTCAGGGTCGGGCGCGTAGCCGCCGCCGGGGCCGCGCAGCTGCAGGGTGTCGCCGGGCGTCGCGGCCGCGGCCCAGGGGCCGGCGATGCCCGCGTCGCCGTGGACGACGAAGTCGATCGTGAGCAGGCCGCGCTCGGCGTCCCACTCCCGCACCGTGTAGGTGCGGACCTTCGGCCGCTCGTCCGCGGACGCGCCCGGGCGCGGGAACTGCAGCTTCACGTAGTGGTCGGTGAACGCGCCGATCGCGAAGCCGGCGAGGCCGTCGCCGCCGAAGACGATCCGGGTGAGCGTCGGGGTCAGCGGCTCGACCGATTCGACCCGGCCGGTGAGGAGGGGGCGGTTGCGGGCGCGCTCCTTTTGCGGGGTGGCGACGATGCGCCCCACGATACGGGGTCGGCCCCGCCAACCGGTCGCGTTCGCACTTATCCGCGCATACCGCGGATAAGTGCGAACGCGATCCGGCGTCAGGCGGGGACGGCGGCGGTGTGGTCGAGGATCGCCTCGGTGAGGAGCGGCCAGAGCGGCTCGGGGCGGTCGTGTCCCATGTCCTCGACCAACAGCAGGCGCGCGCCGGGGACCAGCTCGGCGGTGCGCTCGCCGCCGCTCGGCGCGATCAGGGTGTCGTCGAGGCCGTGGATCACCAGGGTCGGGACCGAGAGGGCGCGGAGGCCGGCGGCGCGCGAGCCGGTCGCCAGGATCGCGGCGAGCTGGCGTCCCACCCCCTCCGGGTAGAAGCAGCGGTCGTAGCTTTCGCCGGCGAGCGCTTCGAGGCGGGCGCGGTCGCCATAGCGCCGCGAGGCCCAGATCATCCCCTTGGCGCTCGACGCCTCTATATATGGGGCGCGCTCGGTCGGCGACGGGGTGAGGAGCGCCTCGAGCGCCTCCGACGTCGGCGCGCCGACGTCTGGCTCGCCGGTCGTCGACATCATCGAGGTGAGCGAGAGGACGCGCTCCGGCCGCTCGATCGCGAGCTGCTGGGCGATCATCGCGCCCATCGAGGCACCGAGCACGTGGGCGCGGTCGATGTCCAGCGCGTCGAGCAGCGCCGCCGCGTCGGCGGCCAGGTCGCTCAGCGTGTAGGGCGCGAGCGCCGCGATCCGCGCCGCGTCCCCGGCCTCCGCCGCCGCGGCCAGCGCGCCGATGTCGACCGCCACGCCGTCGAGCTTCGACGAGAGCCCCGAGTCGCGGTTGTCGTACTCGATCACGAAGCGCCCGCCCGCCGCGAGCAGCGCCGAGAAGCCGCGCGGCCAGGCGATCAGCTGGGTGCCGTAGCCGGGGACGAGCAGCAGCGGCGGGTCGGCGGGCGAGCCGACGGTCTCGTAGGCGAGGTCGATCCCCGCGGGCGTCGCGATCGTCGGCACGCGCGGAGCGTCGCACAACCGCCCGGACGCGCGACGGCCCCCGCGCCCAGCTGTTCCTTATCCCGAGCATTCCGGCAAAAGGAACAGCCCGGCCGGTGGTTCAGGCGGCGTTGGTGTGCGGCGCGACCGCCGCGCGCTCGGCCTCGAGGTCGACGACGACGTGGGTCATCGGCAGGTCGACCTCGCGGCGGGTGCGCTCGACCACGTCGTGCTCGAGCCAGCGCGACTCGCCGGGCGGCAGGGTCGAGATGATGATCTCGTCGGCGGGGAACACCCGCAGCGCGTCCTCGATCGCCATGTTCGGGTCGGGGTCGCCGACCTCGGCCCGCACCTCCACCCCGACGCCCCGCAGCGCCGTCACCGAGCGCGCCATCCGCTCGCGCGCCAGGTCGAGCCCTTCGTCGATGTCGGAGGCCCAGCGCTGCGAGCGCGACCCGACCAGCGCCGGCGACACCAAGAGCGCCTCGCAGTCGACCCCGCGACAGCGGTTGCGGATCTCCTCCAGCAGCTCCCGCCCCGCCGCGGTCTGGTTGGCGACGACGAGGATGCGCCGGGTGCTGTCGGTCGAGCGCGGCGCCTGGATGCTCCGCGGTTCGCTCCCCCGCGTGCCCCGCCACGCGAACCCGACCCCCAGCCCGATCAAAAGCGCCGCCAGCAGCACCCCGTAGACCGGCCGCGTGATGAGCGTGAGGGCGACCACCAGGGCCGCCGCGCCCACGATGATGACTACGAGGCGAAAGACATCCGCCTCATTGCGAAGCGGGTTGTGCATGCGCCGATTGTAGCCGCTGTCACATGCCCTGGCTACTTATTTTTCGGGTGCGCCGTGCGGCGAGCAGCAGGAGCGAGGCCGCCGCCGGGACGACAAGCGCGATCGCGGCGCGCCGGGCGTCGCCCTTGTCGAGGACGACCCGCGACTCGAGCCCGGCGACGAGGCCGACGATCGCCACGCCGTCCTCGCGCCGTTCGATCCGGCGATATTCGAACGGGAACTCGCCGAAGGGCGTGCCGACCTTCACCGCGCGATCCTCGCAGATCGGCTCGCCGTCGACGGGCCGGGTCGATGGGCCGAAAACCTGCCTATGTGTCTAGTTTTCGGCCCATCGACATGAGCGAGTCGCTGAACAGGGAGCTTGCGGAGGCGGTCGGGGCGGAGCACGTGCTGGTCGACCCTGAGGTGACGATCGGCTACGGCACGCCGTGGGCGGCGGTGGACGGGGTCGCTCCGGCGGCGGTGGTGCGGCCGGGGAACGCGGCGGAGGCGGCGGCGGTGCTGCGGGCGTGCGCCGGGCACGGGGCGCGGGTGGTGCTGCAGGGCGGCAACACCGGGATGGTGCGCGGCGGGGTGCCGGCGAGCAGCGCCGAAGTCGTGCTGAGCACGGCGCGGATGGGCGCGATCGAGGACGTCGACCGCGAGTCGCTGCAGGTGGTCGCCGGGGCGGGGACGACGCTCGAAGCGCTGCAGGCGCGGCTGGAGCCGGAGGGCCTGGAGCTGGCGCTCGACCTCGGCGCGCGCTCGCAGGCGACGCTCGGCGGGATGGCGGCGACCAACGCGGGGGGCGCGCGGGCCTTCCGCCACGGCACGATGCGGCGCCACGTCGTCGGGGTCGAGGCGGTGCTCGCCGACGGCACCGTGATCGAGCGGCTCGGCGGGGTGCTGAAGGACTCGACCGGGTACGACTGGCCGTCGGTCCTGGTCGGCAGCGAGGGGACGCTCGCGCTGATCACCCGCCTGCGGCTGCGACTGCGGCGGATCGAGCGCTCGCGGGCGGCGGCGCTGGTGCCGGTCGACTCGCTCGCCCAGGGCCTGGCGCTGGCGGTGGCGCTGCGCGACCGGCCGGCGGGGCTCGAGGCGGCGGAGTTCGTCCTGCCCGGCACGCTGCGGCTGGTCTGTGACGAGCTCGACCTGCGCCCGCCCTTCGGTGACCGCGAACCGGCGGACCGGGAGCGCCCGCTCGTCCTGCTCGAAGCGCGCGCGGCCCAGGGCGCCTACGACCTCTTGGCCGAGGCGCTGGCCGAACACCCGGAGGCGGAGCGGGCGGTGCTCGCCGAGGGCGCCGAGGCGCTGGGACTCTGGCGCTACCGCGAGGGCACCGGCGAGGCCCTCGCCCGGCACCGGGTGGTGAAGCTCGACGTCGCCCTGCCGCTGGCGCGCCTTGCCGAGGGCGTCGCGGCGACCGAACGCGCCGCGCTCGACGCGGCCGGCCCGATCCACCCCTACCTCTTCGGCCACCTGCTCGACGGCAACGTCCACATCAACCTCGGCGACGTCCCCGACGACCGCCGCGCCGCGGTCGAACGCGCCGTCCTCGAGACGGTCCTCGCGCACGGCGGCAGCATCGGCGCCGAGCACGGCATCGGCCGCGCCAAGGTCGCCTGGCTCGCCGCCGACCGCTCCCCCGCCGACATCGCCGCGATGCGCTCCCTCAAGCAAGCCCTCGACCCCCAAGCCCTCCTCAACCCCGGCGTCCTCTTCGACTGACGATGTTGATGGGCCGAAAACTCAACTCATAGTTGAGTTTTCGGCCCAACAACAGGGGCGGCGCTAGCTCGAGGGTGGGACGAAGTCAGGGGTACAGCTGGGGGCTTCGTGGGTGACGAGCACTTCGTCGGCGCTGTTCAGGCGAGCGAGAAAGCGGGCCGCGCATTCTTCGCCGCCGGTCTTCTTCGGCGACTCCCATTCGACGGTCGCTTCGATTTCGAGATCGTTCAGTCGTTCGGCGACGACGATCGCCACACCGCGATGTGACACTTCTTCTCCGGTTTGCCGGATTTCCGGGATCGCCCGGCGGAAGGTCAGGTAGAGGAGCCGTTCCGACTTGCAGGTCGCTCGCAGCTTCGCCTGGGCGTGGCTGCCTTCGCCCTTGACGATCACCGTGATCGCGCACTTCTCTCGCGTGGTCGACGTTTCTCCCAGCCCGCGGAAGCTGCAGCGCAGCTTGTAACGCGACCGCCGTCGGCACCCTTGGAAGCTGACTCGGCTGATGAGGCGGTTGCGCGCATCGAAGTGGCGCGCCTTGGCCCACGCCGCGCTCCTCGCCACGGCCTTGTTCAGCTTGGGTGGCTTGGGCGGCGGCGCAGGTGGGAGTTCGACGGTCCCAGTGCTTTCCCCGCCCCCGCCCGGCGAAGACGAGCAAGGGCACGGCAGGTCCTCACAGGCGATCCCATCACCGTCGGCGTCGAGGTTGTACGGATCGCCCGGCAGCAGGTATTCCTCGGCTTCCGCCTGGTTGGCGAAGTCGGCACAGTCGTAGTCACGGCGATGCGCTGACGCCGTCGGCGTCGCGATGGCGACCAGGCACAGCACCGCGCCGACGCTCAGAGCGAGCGGGATCCCCAGCCATCTCCCCATTCGCCCAACCTAGTTCCGAGATCGGACGCATCGCGTACACAAATTGGAGAAGCCCGCTTGAACCCGCCTGTAGCGTTGGGACATGCAAGACGTACGCGTCGTCCGCGCCGAACCGTTCCCCGACCAAGACGACGAGGTCGTCTACCCGCGCCTCTCCGAGCGCAAGCTCCACTGGCTGGAGAAGAAGAAGGGGGGCGAGCGGCGCTCGTTCGCGCCCGGGGAGGTCCTCTATGAGCACGCGGTGCGGGACGCGCCGTTCTTCGTCCTGCTGAGCGGCGAAGTGGAGTTCGTCGATCGCAAGCCGGGCAAGGACGTCCACGTCGCCGCCGCGGGGGCGCGCACTTATATAGGGGACATCGCCGCGTTCACCGGGGAGCCGACGATCAGCGCCGCCGTGGCGGTCGCGCCGACCGAGGCGCTCGTGTTCGAGCGGGAGGCGCTGCGCAAGATGGTCGCCGACTGGCCCGAGTTCGGCGAAATGATCTTCCGCACGCTGCTGGCGCGGCGCGCCTGGCACGAAGAGATGGGCTACGGGGTGATGCGGCTGATCGCGCCGCAGGCCTCGCGGCGCGCGTTCGAAGTGCGCGACCTGCTGGAGCGCAACCTCCTCCCCGTCCGCTGGTACGACGTCGACAACGACCCCGAGTCGACCGAGATGCTGAGCTGGCTCGAGATCCCGCGCGAGGAAACGCCGGTGCTGGTGCACGCGCGGGAGGTGCTGCGCAACCCGTCGCCGGCGCAGGTGGCGCGCGGCCTCGGCCTGCGGGCGGAGGTCGACGGCGAGCGCTTCGACCTGGTCGTGCTCGGCGCCGGTCCGGCCGGGCTGGCGGCGGCGGTTTACGGCGGCTCGGAGGGGCTGCGGACGCTGGTCGTCGAGTCCTGGGCGCCGGGCGGCCAGGCCGGGACGAGCACGCGGATCGAGAACTACCTCGGCTTCCCGACCGGGGTCGGCGGCCGCGAGCTCACCACCAAGGCGACCCTGCAGGCGCGCCGCTTCGACGCGGTCCTCTCCAGCTATCACCGGGCGACCGAGCTCGCCGACGGGCCCGAGGGCCTGGTGCGGATCGACCTCGACGACGGCCAGCACGTGCTGGCGCGCTCGCTGGTGATGGCAACCGGCGCCCGCTGGCGCGAGCTGCACGCCGAGGGCATGGACCGCTTCCGCGGCGCCGGCGTCTACCACGCGGCGATGCCGACCGACGCCGAGCGGGCGCGCGACAAAGACGTGATCGTGATCGGCGGCGGCAACTCGGCCGGACAGGCGGCGGCCGCGCTCGCCCAGCGGGCGCGCAGCGTGCGGGTCGTGGTGCGCGGCAAGGCGCTGAAGTCGACGATGTCGAGCTACCTGGTCGGGCGGGTCGAACGCTCGCCGCGGATAGAAGTGTTGACCGAGACCGAGGTGGTGGCGCTGCACGGCGACGCGGTGGTCGAATCGGTGACGCTGCAATCGAGCGACGGGTCGCGGGAAGACGTCGACACCAGCGCCGTCTACGTGATGATCGGCGCCGACCCCTGCACCGAAGTCTCCGACGGGATGCTGGCAACCGACGACGCCGGCTTCCTCCTCTGCGGCGACGGCGCACGCCAGTGCGCGAGCCACATCGCCTGGCCCCTCGCCGACCGCGACCCGGCGCTCCTGGAGACGGTCCGCCCAGGCGTCTTCGCCGCCGGCGACGTCCGCGCCGGAGCCTCGAACCGCGTCGCCGGCGCGGTCGGCGACGGCGCCCTGGTGGTCCGCTTCGCCCACGAGCTGCTGAGCGACGCGACGCCGACGAGCGTCGGCGCGCCGGGGTAGGGACGCGGGGTCGGTAGGCGGCCGGGATTCCGCGAGGCGCGCCGCCCGCAAGCTGGCGCCCGGGACGGGTCCAGGCCCCGCAAGCTGTCGCCAGGACGGGCTCAGTTCCGCAAGCTGGCGCCCGGGGGAGGTCCAAGCTCCGCAAGCTGTCGCCCCGGAAGGGTTCAGGCCTCGCAGGCCGGCGCCCGAGGGGCCGAGGCCCCGCAAGCTGTCGCCCGGGTAGGGACGCGCCCCTCTCGCCACGGCCCGG
>CALCIA010000051.1 GCA_937907435.1 uncultured Actinomycetes bacterium | reverse complement strand
GATCGGGCCGAGGTGTGGAGGCTCCCCGACCCGATCGTCACGGAAGTCCGACTTCCTCACGTCCCTGTGCTGGCTCTCCCACGCACCCCTCACGTCCTGGGCTCCTCATGGGGGTCACAGCCTGCCAGGACCCCCATGAGGAGCCCAGGACACCCGCACCCGCCACCTCGGACGGCCGCCAGCCCCCCGCACCCCCGCCCGTCCCCACCAGGCCCAAAAAATACGACCCGAAACTTGGACGGATGTAACCCCGCAAATTGCGAGTCGGTGCGGAATCGCTGTCCGGTCGGTTCGCCAATCTGCCGGCGTGGCGGGAACTCCAGATGATCTGAACGGCCGGCTGCAGGAGCCGGGCGGGCGCCTCGACCGGCCCGGGCGGATGGCGATCCAGGTGGCCGAACGGCACGCCTCGTTGCTCGCCGCGCTGCGCGAGGAACTTGGCGAGGGAGCGGGGGAGAAGTTCGCCGCCGCCGCCCAGCGGCTCGCCGAGGACTTCGGCGAGGTCACCGCGACCGCGGTCGAAGCCGCTTATGAGTCGGTGCGCGACCAGCAGCGCGTCGGCGGCTCGGTCGAGTTCCTCCGCTCGCCGCGCGAAGAGCTGCCGAGCCTCTATCGGCCCGGCCACATGAGGCGCCGGCTCGACCAGCTGATCGAGACCAACCGCCGTTATGGCCATCCCTTCGGCCTCGCCGTCTTCGACACCTCCGGCCCCGACACCAAGGACGGGGTCGACGCGGAGATGGCGCTGGCGATCGTCTCGGCGGCGTTGCGCGACAGCATCCGGATCGTCGACGAAGCCTTCCGGCTCGAGGAGCAGGCGATCTGCGTGCTCGCCCCGAACCTGCGCACGGTCGAAGGGATGCAGATGTGCGAGCGGCTGCTCGGGCTGCTCGACGAGCTGGAGAAGGCGGGAGGGCTGCGGATCGCGGTCACGGCCGGCGTCGTCGCCTGCCCCGACCACGGTGCCGACGCCGATCAGCTCCTCCACAAAGCCGACGCGGCGATGTGGCGGGCGCGCGCGGTGGGCCAGCCGGTGGGCGTCGGCGGGCTCCAGGACCGCTGAGCGACGCCTCGGATCGGTTTGCAAGATCGCTAACGATTTCGGCAAATTTGCCGATAACTGCCGTAAACCTGTGAATCCGCTGTCAAGATTTCGCCACACATGCCCGGAATCCGCACCAATGCCGCTGCCGAAGTTCTAGGCGTCAGCCCCAACACGCTGCGCAGTTGGGAGCGTCGCTACGGCTTCCCGACGCCGAAGCGGACGGTCGGCAACCACCGCAACTACGACCTGATCGAGCTGCAGACTCTGCGCGACGCGCTCGCCCAGACCGGCAACATCTCCTCCGCGATCCAGCTCGCCCAACAGCGCCAGGCGGCGCCGGTCGGCAACGACTCGCTCCTCAGCGCCTTCCAGAGCTTCGACGAGGCCGCCGCCGACCGCGCGATCGAGGAAAGCCTCGCGGTGCGGCCGCTGGAGCGGACGGTGGAGGAGCTGCTGCTGCCCGCCGTCGACCAGCTCGCCGCCGACCCCGGCGCCGAGGCCGAGCTCGAGTTCGCCGCCCGCTGGGCGACCGGCTGGCTGCACGGCGCCCGCCGCCTCGCCGCGGCCGCCTCGCGCCCGGCCGGGATCCTGCTCGTCGACTCGAGCAAGGGGCTCGACGCCGAGGAGGTCCACACCCAGGCGCTCGACCTCGCCCTGCGCCGCGCCGGCTTCCGCGTCCTCGTCCTCTCCAACGAGCTCGGCGACGAGCGCCTCGAGCGGGCGCTCGGCGCGCTCGACCCGACCGCGATCGTCCTCTGCGGCCCCAACGCCGAGACCCGTGACGCGGTCGCCCTGGTCCGCAAGATCCGCGATCTCGGCTTCGTCGCCCCGCTCTTCGGCTTCCGCGCCAGCGGACTTATCGGCGCCGCCGTCCCCTCCGCGGGGGAGTCCCCGAGCCAGGTCACGGGGATGCTGAACGCGGACCTCCGCCGCCGCGCGTCCCAGGCCTTCGCCTAGCGGTCGACGGGCCGAAAACTCAAGGATGCCTTGAGTTTTCGGCCCACCAACGAGAACCGGCGCGAGGCCCGAAGGCCCCGCGCCGGTGGGAACTGCTGCGCCTCGCGGCGCGGGCGTCTGATCGCTAGAGCGAGGAGATCGCCTTTTTCGCGGCCGAGAGGACGACCTTCGGCAGCGGCGCGAAGTCGAGTGCGGCACCGTAGGCCTGACCCTTCGTGATCGCGTAGTTCAGGAACTGCTGCAGGAACTGCTTCTGCGGCGCGCTGTGCGGCACGATCGCGTACGTGAACGTCGAGATCGGGTACGCCTTGGCGGCCTTCTTCGGCGGGTTGGTGATGCTGATGCCGGTGTTCGGCTTGGCCGACTTCACGACCGAGGCCGCTTCCTCGATGTTGTCGAGGTTCGGCAGCTCGAAGTTGCCGGCGTTGTTTTCGACCGCGACGGCGCCGAGGCCGGCGGCGATCAGGTAGGACGCGGAGATGTAACCGATCGCGCCCGGGGTCTTGGTGACCGTCGAGGTGATGCCCGCGTTGCCTTTGGCGCCGACGCCGGCTTTGAAGCCGACCGTGGTGGCATAGCCGACTTCCGACTTCCAGGCGGGGCTGACCTTCGACAGGTAGTTGGTGAACGCGTAGGTGTCACCGGAGCCGTCGCTGCGGTAGACCGGGGTGATGGTCAGGTTCGGCAGCTTCGCTTTCGGGTTCAGCTTCGCGATCTTCGGGTCGTTCCACTTCGTGATCGTGCCGAAGTAGATGCCCGCGATGGTCTTGCCGTTGAGGTTCAGCTTCTTGACGCCAGGGACGTTGAAGCCGAGACCGGTGGCGGAAAGCGCCCACGGAATCGTCACGCAGCCGTTGCAGCCGCCGGCCTGTTCCGGGGTCATCGGGGCATCGGACGCGCCGAAGTCGACGGTGCCCGCCGAGATCTGTTTGATGCCTTCGCCGGAGCCGACGGCCGCGTATTTGACCGGGATGCCTTCCTTGATTTCGAAGCCGTTGATCCAGTTCGCCATCAGCGGGGCCACCAACGTCGAACCCGCGCCGGTGAGGCCGGCCGCCGAAGCGCTCGCGGTCGCGACGGCTGCCATGCCTCCAACCGTTCCTCCGACCGCGATGAGGATTGCAAGCAACCTATTGCGAATCAAAAGTGTTCCTTTCGAAAGGGTGGGATTATCGGCGCGTAGGTTCTCCCTCTCGAAACCCGATTTTGTTTCATTCTCGTGAAAGAGTTCGGTGACAAATCTGTAACAAAAATGTGACAGTCACTTAGATGTTTCAATCTTGTGAAAATCGGGGTGAGGTGTGCCCGATGGTTCACCTCCTCCTCTACATTGGCGGCGATGAGTGTCACCCCGCCCGCCGGCGCGGCGTCGCTGAAACCGGCCCGATCCGCCCGGCAGAGCCCCGCCCGCAGACGCGCCGACCGCTTCGGCGACGTTGCCCTGTTCCTGGTCTGCGCCGCCGCCGCCGTGCTCGCGGCGTTGGTGATCGTCCTGATCGCCAAGGAAGTGTTCGAAGGCGCGCAGCCCGCGATCTCGAAGTTCGGCCTCAGCTTCGTCACCCACAGCGAATGGGCGCCGCCGCTGGATCACTTCGGCGGCAAGGGGGTCATCCTCGGCACGCTGATCACCTCGGCGATGGCGCTCCTGATCGGCGCCCCGGTGGCGATCTCGATCGGCATCTTCCTCGCCCTGCTGGCGCCGAGCTCGGTCCGCAACGTGATCTCGCCGCTGGTCGAAATGCTCGCCGCGATCCCGAGCGTGATCCTCGGCTTCTGGGGCCTCCTCATACTCGGCCCGGTCCTGGTCGACACGATCGAGCCGTTCCTCCACGACACCTTCGGCTTCATCCCGCTCTTCGGCGCCCCGCAGACCACCGGCAACAGCGTTTTCAACGCCGGCCTGATCCTCACGATCATGGTCATCCCGATCATCGCCTCGGTCTCCCGCGACCTCTTCATGGCGGTACCGCGTGAGCTTCAGGACGGCGCCGCGGCGCTCGGCTCGACCCGCTGGGAGGTGATCCGCGGGGTGGTCCTGCCGACCACGCTGTCGGGGATGACCGCGGCGTGCCTGCTCGGCCTCGGCCGGGCGCTGGGCGAGGCGATCGCGGTCGCCCAGGTGATCGGTGGCTCGACCGAATCCCACCTCTCGCTGTTCAAGCCCGGCGGCACGATGGCGTCGCTGATCGCCCTCCAGTTCAACAGCGCCGTCTCCAAGCTCCACACCGCCTCGCTCTACTACCTCGCCGCGCTGCTCCTGGTGATCGGCATCGCCTCCAACCTGCTGGCGAGCTGGGTCGGGCAGCGGTTCGGCGGCGCCGGGGTCGCGACCCGATGAAGCACTCCCGGCGCAACGGCGCGGAGGAGCTCGACCCGACGCAGCCGCTGGTCGCGACCGGCAACCTGGGCCGCCGGCACCTCGTCAGCCGGACCGTCCAGTCGCTTGCCGTCGCCGCCGCGGTCGCCGCGGTCGCGGTGCTGGTCATCGTCATCTGGGCGGTGGTGTCCCACGGCGCCAAGGCGATCAACTGGACCTTCATCACCAGCGGCTATCCGCAGGGGGTCGGCCCCTACCTGGTCGGGACGGCGGAGATCGTCGCCATCGCCACCCTGATGGCGACGCCGGTCGGGGTGCTGATCGCGCTCTTCCTCAGCGAGTACGCGGGCCGCCGCTGGACGCGCCCGGTGCAGCTGGTCCTCGACGTGATGAACGGCCTGCCGTCGATCATCATCGCCGTCTTCGTCTTCATCCTCCTCGTGGCGGGCAAGGGCCAGTCGGGGATGAAGGCGGCGGTCGCGCTGGCGATCATCGAGGTGCCGCTGATCGCCCGCGGCACCCAGGAGGTGCTGAACCTCGTCCCGTCCCACCAGCGCGAAGCGGCCGACGCGCTTGGCGTCGCGCGCTGGCGGAGCATCCTGTCGATCATCCTCCCGGCGGCCGCGGGCGGCATCGTCACCGCGACCCTCCTCTCGGTCGCCCGCGCCGCCGGCGAGACGGCGCCGGTGCTGCTGATCGACTCGCTCGCCAAAGGCGACAAGGTCGTGCTCAACCCCTTCGAAGAAATCCCGAACGTGCCGGTGCGGATCTTCCAGCTCTCCGAAGAAGCGAGCCCGGAAGGCTTCACCGAAGCGTGGGGGCTCTCGCTGATCCTGATCGTGATCATCCTCGCGCTCGGCCTCGGCTCCCGCGCCCTCCTCAACCGCAGCAAAAGGAAGATGAGCCGATGAGCATCGACGACCAGACCTTCGGCGCCGAGCCGACCACCAACGGCCGCGCCCCGGCGCCCGGCCGGGTGCGCATCCGCACCGAGCCGCTGCCCGGCGTGCTCGGCGCGCCCGCGGCGACCGAGAGCGCCGCCGCGGGCCACGTCCACGTCGCCCCGGAGCCTGTCGTCGAGGCCGAGCGCGTCGGCATCTTCTACGGCCGCAAGCAGGCGCTGATCGACGTCTCGATGCGGATCCGCCGCGGCCAGGTGACGGCCCTGATCGGCCCGTCGGGATGCGGCAAGACGACCTTCCTGCGCAGCCTCAACCGCATGAACGACTCGATCCCCGGCTTCCGCATCGAGGGCCGGATCGACTATCACGGCCACGACATCTACGGGGCCGGGGTCGACACGGTCGAGGTGCGGCGGCGGATCGGGATGGTCTTCCAGAAACCGAACCCCTTCCCGAAGTCGATCTACGACAACGTCGCCTGGGCGCCGCGCAACCTCGGCCTGCGCGCGGGGTTGAGGGAGCGGGTCGAGAAGGCGCTCCGCGGCGCGGCGCTCTGGGACGAGGTCAAGGACCGCCTCAAGGACTCCGCCCTCGGCCTCTCCGGCGGCCAGCAGCAGCGTCTCTGCATCGCCCGCGCGATCGCGATCGAACCGGACGTGCTGCTCCTCGACGAGCCCGCCTCGGCCCTCGACCCGATCGCCACCGGCGCGATCGAGGACCTGATCCACACCCTCAAAGGCCGCTTCACGATCGTCATCGTCACCCACAACATGCAGCAGGCCGCCCGCGTCGCCGACCGCACGGCGTTCTTCAGCCTCGAGACCCGCGGCGAGCAACCGATCGGCACCCTGATCGAGTTCGACGAGACCGAGAAGATCTTCGGGGCTCCCAGGGATCCGCGGACCCGGGACTACGTGACGGGGCGGTTCGGGTAGGGGGGCGGCCGGGGCGGGGGTGCGCTGCCCTGCTGGCCGTCCGAGGTGGTCCTGGGCTCCTCATGGGGGTCCTGGCAGGCTGTGACCCCCATGAG
>CALCIA010000050.1 GCA_937907435.1 uncultured Actinomycetes bacterium | reverse complement strand
TCATGGGGGTCACAGCCTGCCAGGACCCCCATGAGGAGCCCAGGACACCCGCCGCGCCCTCGGACGGCCGCCAGCCCCCCGCACCCCCGCCCGTCCCCCCACCCGCCACCACGTCCACCCCCAGCCGCGCATCTTTCGACTTTGGGCCATGCCTCTGCCGGGTAGTCGTCCTTAGCGTGCAAGCATGGCGACGACCTTGAATCCGGCCCGCCCCTTTCCCGGTGCCGGCGTGTACCCGCTGGATGCGGGGCACTTCGACGAGGCGTTCGCCACGACCGACACCGCGCGCCCTCCCTACGCGACGGTGTTCGACGCGCTCGCGCGGCTGGACCTGGTGGAGCTGCGCGAGCGCGTCCGGTCGAACGCCCAGGCGATCGGGCTGTCGTTCGGCCCGGGCGGGCCGATGGCGGTCGACCCGGTGCCGCGGGTGATCGACGCGGCCGAGTGGGAGGCGCTCGAGGCGGGACTCCTGCAGCGGGCGCGGGCCCTGAACGCGTTCATCCTCGACGCCTACGGGGACCAGCGGATCTTCGAGGAGGGGATCGTGCCGCGCCGGTTACTCGAGACCTCCCAGGGATACGAGCCCCGCATGCGGGGCCTGCTCGATCCGGCCGTGCCGCCCGCCACGGTCGCGGGGATGGACCTGATCCGTGACGCGCACGGGGAGCTCCTGGTGCTGGAGGACAACCTGCGGATGCCCTCCGGGGCGACCTACGCGATCGCGGTGCGCGAAGCCGTCGCGCCGGAGCTCGGCGCCGCCGCCACGAGGGGCCTGCGCTCCCCCGGCGACTACGTCGAGCGCCTCGGCGAGGCGATCCGCGCCGCGGCGCCCGCCGCCCACGCCGCCGAACCGGTCGCCGCGATCCTCTCCGACGGCCCCGAAAGCGGCACGTACTACGAGCAGCAGCGGCTCAGCCGCGAACTCGCGCTGCCGATCGTCACGCCCGACCAGCTCTCCCACGCGCGCGGGCGCCTCCACGCCCGCGTCGGCCGCGAGCGCCTGCAGCTCGACGTCGTCTACCGCCGCCTCAACGAGGACCGGCTCACCGACCGCGGCGGCGCGCTGACACCGCTCGGCGCCCTCCTCACCCCGGCGCTCGAATCGGGCCGCCTGCGCTGCGTCAACGCGATCGGCACCGGCCTCGCCGACGACAAGCTCACCCACGCCTACGTCGAGGACATGGTCCGCTTCTACCTCGGCGAGGAGCCGCGGCTGCGCTCGGTGCCGAGCTACGACCTCTCCGACCCGGCGGCGCGCGACGAGGTGGTCGGCCGGCTCGACGAGCTGGTGGTGAAGCCGCGCGACGGCTTCGGCGGCCACGGCGTGACGATCATGCCGCGCGCCACCGAGGGCGAGCGGCGCAAGGTGATCGGCCTGGTGCGGCGGCGGCCGGAGCGCTTCGTCGCCCAGGAGCTGGTGCCGCTCTCCACCCACCCGACCGTGGTCGGCGCCGGAATCGCCCCGCGCCGCGTCGACCTGCGCCCCTACGTCCTCACCCCCGCGGCGGGCGAGCCGTCGGCGATGCAGGGCGGGCTCACCCGTTACGCCAAGGAGGCCGAGGAGATGGTCGTCGAGGGCTCGCGGGGCGGCGGCGCGAAGGACACCTGGGTCCTCGGCGCGTAGCTAGATCGCGAAGTGGTCGCCGGGCGGGATGACGAACTGGCTGACGACGAGGTTGGCGGCCAGTTTCGAGTTGCCCTCGCGGATGCGCTCGATTCGCACCTCGATCACCGCGGTGCTGCGGCCGGCGTGGAGTGCCCGGGCCTCGGCGACGATTTCGTCACCCAGGCGGCCGGCGCCGAAGACGTTCAGCTTCAGCTCGATCGTGGTGAAGTCGTAGCCAGGCGGGATCGCGCGGAAGGTGGCCCAGGCGGCGACGGTGTCGCCGAGCGCCGTCCAGACGCCGCCGTGGACAAAGCCGCCGGGGTGGAGATGACGGCTCTCGACCAGGATCCGGCCGCGGGCGTGGTCCTCCTCGATCTCCAGCGGTTCGATCCCGATGTCGGCAGGGAAGCTCCCCACCGCGAACTCGCGGATCTGCTCTGGCTTGACCTGCGAAAGATCGGCCATGGTCGGAATCTAAACAAGAAGCGGCCCCACTTTGGGGCCGCTTCGTCACACAAGGACTACTCGGGGGTCCCGAGACAGGGCCTCAGACCCGTTCGACGATCATCGCCTTGCCCTGCCCGCCGGCGACGCACATCGTCTCCAGGCCGACCTGGGCGTCGTCGGTCTCCATGCCGTTCAGCAGCGTGCCCATGATGCGGGCGCCGGTCATCCCGAACGGGTGGCCGAGGGCGATCGCGCCGCCGTGCGTGTTGAGCTTGTCGAGCTCGATCCCGGTTTCGTCCATGATCGGGATCACCTGGGCGGCGAAGGCCTCGTTCAGCTCGACCTGGTCGATGTCGCCGATCGTCATCCCGGCCCGGTCGAGGACCTTCTTCACCGCGCCGATCGGCGCGACGCCCATCAGCTCCGGCTCGTTGCCGTAGGTGGCGGCGGTGACGATGCGGGCGCGCGGGGTGAGGCCGAGCTCCTTGGCCTTGGTGTCGCTCATCAGCAGCACCGCGGCGGCGCCGTCGTTCAGCGGGCAGGAGTTGCCGGCGGTGACGCCGCCGCCGCCCTCGAAGGCCTCGTCGAGTTCGCTCAGCTTCTCCAGGGTCGAGGACGCGCGCGGGCCGTCGTCCTTGGCGACCACGGTGCCATCGGCGAGCGTCACCGGGACGATCTCACGGTCGAAGAAGCCGTCCTCCTGCGACTTCACCGCCAGTTCCTGGGAGCGCTGGGCGAACTTGTCCATGTCCTCGCGGCTGACGCCGTACTTCTTGGCGACGTTGACCGCCGTGATGCCCATGTCGATGTAGGCGTTGGGCTGGCCGTTCTCGCCGATCAGGTTCGGGTCGCGGTCGTCGACGCGGACTGGCTCGGAGGCTTCGTTGAAGCGGCTGACCCACTCGACGCCGACGGCGATGTAGGCGTCGCCCTCGCCCGCCTTGATCGCGTTGCCGGCATGGCGGATCGCGTCGAGGCTGGAGGAGCAATAACGGGAGACGGTGACGCCGTTGACGGTCTGCGGCAGCTTCGAGAGCAGGGAGATGATCCGGCCCATGTTGAAGGCCTGTAGGCCCTGCGGCATGCCGACGCCGCAGAAGACGTCCTCGACCAGGGCGGGGTCGAGGCCAGGGTTGCGCTCGAGGAGCTGGTCGACCACGAAGGCGCCCTGCTCCTCGGGCCGCAGCGAGGCGAGCGAGCCCTTGAAGGCGCGGCCGATCGGCGTGCGAATGGTGTCGACGATTACTGCTTCGGGCATCTCAGGCGCCTCCTTGGGCTAAGTGCGGATCTCCAGGCATTCGGGTCGTTGACCGACGGGCAGCGTAGAGCAAACGGACCACGGGCTGATTGACTGGTCGGTCAATCTATTGTGACATTTGGCACCTGTCGGCCGTGCAGCGTCGCCCATCTCGGGTACATTCGGTCGATCCAGCCCGCGTGGGAATGCGGGAAGACGCCGCATCGCGGCAGGAAAGGAGGCCTCGACATGCCGGAGGGCTACTGCGTCAAAGAGCGCAAGAAGGTCGAGATCAAAGACGCCAAGCAGGTGACGATGAAGAACGGCCGCCCCGCGATCCAGGGCGTCTGCCCCGACTGTGGGACGAAGATCTTCAAGATCGGCAAACTCGAGGCCTAGGCATCGTTCAGCTGTTCCTTTTTCCCGCTATACCGGCATAAGGAACAGCTGAACGGGGGTGAACCTCGCGGCGGTCGTCCCCGTAGAACGGTCGCGATGGAATGTGAGCGATCAGACACGCGGCGGTGCGGATGGGGGCGCTGACCCGCGAGCGGGACGTGCGCGAGGCCTACGCCGCGCACTCGGGGGAGCTCTACGGCTTCGCGGTGCGCTCGCTGGGAGACGCGGGGCTCGCCGAGGAGGCCGTCCAGGAGACGTTCCTGCGCGCCTGGAAAGCGGGCGACCGCTTCGATCCCGAGATCGGCAGCCTGCGGACGTGGCTCTTCGCGATCCTGCGCAACGTGGTGATCGACCTGGGGCGAGCGCGGGCGGCGCGGCCGCGGGTGGCCGAGGGCGGCGTCGAGCCGTCGGTCGAACCGCTGGAGCAGGCGCTCCTGGCCTGGCAGGTCGAGGAGGCGATGCGGCGGATCGGCGAGGATCATCGGCGGGTGCTGCTGGAGACCCACTTCCGCGCCCGTCCCTACTCCGAGGTCGCCGAGGAACTGGGCGTGCCGGAGGGGACGATCAAGAGCCGCGTCTACTACGGGCTGCGGGCGCTGCGGGTCGCCTTGGAGGAGATGGGCTATGAGGACTGAGGACCACCGCGACTGGAAGCTCTCGCTCGGCGCCTACGCGCTCGGCGACCTGCCGGCGGACGAACGCGCCGCGGTCGCCGCCCACCTCGAGGGCTGCGAGGAGTGCCGCGCCGAGCTGTGCTCGCTGGAAGGGGTCGCGGCGCTGCTGCCGCTCGCCGACCCCGACCGGATCGAGGGACCGGCGGTGCGCCCGCCCGCCGACCTCGGGGCCCGGATCGAGGCGCAGATCGCGGCCGAATCGGCCAGGGAGGGCCGCGTGAGGCGGCGGCGTCGCTTCCGGTTGGGGGTTGGCGGCGCCGTCGCCGCGGCGGCGGTCGCGGCGGTGCTGGCGATCGCGATCCTGCCGCTCGGCGGCGGGGAAAGTTCGCCCGCCCAGCAGGTCAAGTTCGCCTCGCTGCCGAATGGGGTCAGCATCGACGCAACCCTCGAACCCCACGCCTTCGGCACCGAGATCGAGATGTACGTGAGCGGCGTCCGCTCCGGCACCCTCTGCCGCGTCTTCCTGCGCGACGCCCAGGGCCGGACCTACTCGGCGGGCAGCTTCCGCTATCGCTGGGGAGCGGACTCGCACGCCCAGCTCAGCTCGGCGCTCGACCTCTCCCAAGCGAAGGTGGTCGGCGTCCACGCGGGCAACCGGACCTTCACGGCACCGGTCGACCAGGCGACCGCGCTGATCGGTGGGGCGGACTTCGACGCGACGTGACCCGGCGGGGGGTGGCGGCCATCCTGATCCTGGCGAGCGTGCTCGCCGGCTGCGGCGGCGGCTCGGGCAGCTCGTCGACCACCTCGACCGCGGCGAAGACCACCGCCACCGCGCCGGTCGCCGAACCGCCGCCGAACGCCGAAGAAGGGACCGTCTTCGTCTCCCTCGGCAGCGCCGCGGGCCTCGGCGAGGTCCTCGTCGACTCCGAAGGCCACACCCTCTACGCGTTCAGCGGCGACGGCGGCGGGAAGCCGACCTGCGAAGGCGCCTGCGCGAAAGCCTGGCCGCCGCTGCTCGACGAAACCGGCGAACCGCAGCCGTCCAACGGCACCGGCGCCGCCCGCCTCGGCACGGTGGAACGCGCCGACGGCAGCACCCAGGTCACCTACGCCGGCCACCCCCTCTACACCTTCGCCGGCGACCAGCGGCCGGGCCAGGCGAACGGCAACGGCCAGAGCGCCTTCGGCGGCACCTGGACGGCCCTCAAGGGCAACGGCACGCCGGCCGGCTAGCGGGCCCTCGGAGTGCGTTCGTCGCTTGTTGCCGTATCCGGGACAAGCGACGAACGCGCCTGGCCGGCGCGTCAGCGCTTGCGGTAGCTGATCGTCGGCGGGGCGATCGCGCGGATCTCGGCGAGGAGGCGGGCGGAGAGGTCGGCGGGCTCCTCGTCGGGACGCGGCTGGCCGGCGGCCGGGTCGAAGAAGCGGACCGTGAGCCGGGGACGGCGGGGGAAGCCGGTGAGGTCGGTGGTGCCGGTGACGGCGACGCAGCTGACGTGGGCCTCGGGGACCTCGAGCGCGAGCCGGCCGACGCCGCTGCGCGCCCGCATGACTTTGCCTTTCGACCGCGTCCCCTCGGGGAAGACGCCGACGCAGGAGCCTTCGCGCAGCGCCTCGATCGCGTTGGCGAGCGCCTGCGCGTCGCCCGCGCCGCGGACGATCGGGATCTGGCCCATGCCGTTCAGCACCGGCGCCAGCCCCTTGACGTCCCAGAGCTGCGATTTCGCCAGCGCCCGGATCATCCGCCGCTTGCGCGCCGCGAACCCGATCATCACCGGGTCCCAATGGCTGTCGTGGTTGCCGACCACGAGCAGCGGGCCGCTCGCGGGCAGGGTCTCGACGCCGCTGACCTCGAGGCGCGCCCAGCGGGCGACCGGGAGGTTTACGGCCATCGCGACGCGGTAGGTGCGGGTGGGCTCACGCATGCCGGGGTCGGCAAGCGTAGTCGCTTCGCCCGGTACGCAGCTGCCGGCCCTGGGAATCCGGAAATTACGAATTAGAGTGTTCCCCGTGTCGCAAAAGCCACTTGAGTTGATCCTCGCCAGGAACCTGATGTCGGCGCTCTCGACGCCGGCCTTCCTGGTCGACGAGGGCGGGCTGCTGGTCTTCTACAACGAGGCCGCCGGGACGCTGCTCGGCAAGGGCTTCGACGAGGTCGGCCACGTCGGCCCGAACGAGTGGGGCAGCCTCTTCGGCCCCTACGACGCCGCGGGCGAGACGATCCCCTACGACGACCTGCCGGTGGTGCGGGCGGTGCGCGCCGGACGCCCGGCCCACGCGACCTTCGGCGTGCGCGCCTTCGACGGGCACGTGCACAAGGTCGAGTGCTCGGCCTTCCCGATCCTCACCGCGCACGGCTCGCAGGGGGCGATCGCGATCCTCTGGCCGGTCGAGGACGACTTCCCGGCCGCGTCGATCGCCACCGCGGCCGGCGCCGCCGAGAGCAACGGCGCGGCACCCCGCCCGAACGGGGCCTCGGCGTGAGGGTCGACCTCTGGGGCGCGCGGGGGTCGGTCCCCTCCCCCGGCCCGGAGACGATCCGTTACGGCGGCAACACCTCGTGCGTCGGCGTCACCCTCGCCGACGGCTCGCTGCTGGCGCTCGACGCGGGCACCGGCATCCGCAACCTCGGCCTCGCGCTTCCGGCCGAGACGGACCGCCTCCACATCCTCCTCACCCACCTCCACCTCGACCACATCCAGGGCCTGGTCTTCTTCGAGCCGCTGTTCCGCTCCCAGGCCGAGGTCGTCATCTGGGGACCGGCCTCGCCCGAGGCCAGCCTGCGCGACCGCATCGCCCGCTATATCTCGGCGCCGCTCTCGCCGGTCGAGGTCCGCGAGCTGCCCTGCGACGTCTCCTTCCGCGCCTCGCCGGAGCGCTGGGAGATCGGCTCGGCGACGATCGCCGCCGCCTCGGTCGCCCACCGCGGCCCGACGCTCGGCTACCGGATCGAGGACGCCGACGGCTCCACACTCGCCTACATCCCCGACCACGAGCCGGCGCTCGGCGCCGACCTCGACGCGCTCGAGCCGGAGTGGATCTCCGGCTTCGCCCTCGCCGCCGACGCCGACCTCCTGATCCACGACGGCCAGTACGCCGACGACGAGTACCCGGACCACCTCGGCTGGGGACACTCGGCGCTCTCGCACTCGCTGGCGTTCGCGCGGCGGACCGGGGCGCGGCGCACGCTGCTCTTCCACCACGACCCGCTCCACTCCGACGACTGGCTCGACGCCCACGGCGCGCGGGCGGCGGCGGCGTGGGAGGGGCGCGGGGGCGCGGCGGGCGCGGTCGAGCTGGCCCGCGAGGGAGCGAGCGTCGAGGTCGCCGCTCGTCCCGACGCCGCCCTGCCGGATGCCGCCGCGGCGACGGCGGCGCGCCGATGACCCCGATCGACACCGCCCCGGTCGACGTCGCCGCCGCGCGCTCGGAGCTGATCGCCCGCGCCCTCGCCAAGGCGAGCGCCGAGCACGCCGGCCAGGTCCGCAACGGCAGCGGCGGCCTCCCCTACATCGAGCACCCGCGGATGGTCGCCGCGACGCTCGCCGAGCGTGGCTACCGCGACGAGGTCCTCGCCGCCGCCCTCCTCCACGACGTGGTCGAGGACTCCGACACCACGGTCGCGGACCTGCGCGGGGAATTCGGCGAGGAGATCGCCGACCTCGTCGCGGTCCTCTCCGACGATGAGTCGATCGAGTCCTATCGCGACCGCAAGGACGAGCACCGCGCCCGCGTCGCCGCCGCCGACGGCGAGGCGCTGCCGATCTACGCCGCCGACAAGCTGACCAACATGACGACCCTGCACGCGGCGATCGCCGCCGAAGGCATCAAGGTCGCCGACGAGTACGACGTGCCGCTCGGGCTGAAGCTGGAGGTGTGGGAAGCCGACGCGGCGATGCTGGCGGGCATCGCGCCGGAGCTGGACCTGCTCGACCCGCTGGCGACCGCGATCAGCCGTCTCGCGGCGGATCTAGGAGCGGCAGACCCTCATCCCTGTACTTGAGCCGGCGCTTCAACGGCAGCACCGCCCAGAGCACGAAGAACATCGCCAGCACCAGGACCGTCGTCACCACGGTGGTCGCGACGGTGCCGAAGAGGACGTTGGTGACGAGCATGATCGCGCAGGTCATCGCCAGCGCCAGGACCGCGAGCCCGGCGATCGCGAGGCGGTTGGCGATGAAGACGAGCCGCCCCTTCTGCTGGTAGCGGAAGGTCAGCCGGTGGTAGGCCGAGGGGGCGATCAGCAGTGCCGCCGAGAGCGCGGTGAGCAGCAGCGTCGCGAAGTAGGCCTTTTTGTCGAACTCGCTGATCGAGGTGAAGTGCTGCTGGAACGGCACCGCGAGCAGGAAGGCGAAGAGCACCTGAACGCCGGGCAGCGCGACGCGCAGCTCCTGCAGGAGCTCGCCGAGGTTGCGGTCGAGGCGTTCGCTCTCGGTCTCGTCCCGGCCCGACGGGCGGCCCTCGGGGTCGCGGTCCTTTTCGTCCCGGTCGGGAGCGGGCATAGGTTGACCATATGCCGGCCGCGACCGCTGTCCTCCATGCGCGAGGCGGGTCTACGTGCGCCGCTGGGTGCCGGAGCCGGCCTCGGTGCGCGGCAAGGCGATCTTCCGGCCCTGGCTGATGGAAGGCCTCGACCCCTCGACTACCCGCCGCCGATCGTCGACCACGACGACGCCGCCGCCGAGATCCGCGCCCGTCGCGAATCCTGACCCCCCACGAATGAGTTCGCAGTTATCCGCGCTATCCGCGGATAACTGCGAACTCATCGGGGAGGCGGGGCGGCATACGATGCCGCGATGGGACGGCTGGCCGTCATCCTCGGGTCCAACGCCCTCGGTCCCGGCGGCGGGGAGATCGCCGCGGCGGCGGCCGAGCACGGCGCGGCGGTGGTGCAGCGCCATGGCGATCCGGCGAGCTACGTCCTCCCCCACGAGATCGACCACGCCGCCAACCTCAGGCCGCTGACCGAGCAGGGGTGCGACCGGGTGCTGGCGGTCGCCTCGGTCGGCAGCCTGCGCACCGACCTCCCGGTCGGCACCCTCCTCTGCCCCGACGACTTCATCGCCCCGCAACTCTCCACCTCGATCTTCACCGACACCCGCGCCCACTCCGCCCCCGGCTTCGCCGCCCACTGGCGCGCCGAGCTGCTCGCCGCCTGGGCCGAAGGGGCCGAGGCGCCGGTCGACGGCGGCGTCTACTGGCAGACGATCGGGCCGCGCTTCGAGACCCCGGCCGAGATTCGCATGATCGCCGCGCACGCCGACGTGGTCGGGATGACGATCGCCTCCGAGTGCGTGATCGCGGGCGAGCTCGGCCTCGAGTACGCGGCGATCTGCGTCGTCGACAACCTCGCCAACGGGCTCGCCGCGGGCGAGCTGAGCGTCGACGAGATGGAGGCCGACCGGATCATCAACGCGACCCGCCTGCGCGACGGACTGGCCGCCGTCCTGCCGAGGCTCGGCGCGGTGGGACGGTGAGCCTCCCTGCGTCGACCTCCACCGACGCTTGTCGCCCGGTGGGCGACAAGCGTCGGAGGGGCGCCCGCCCGTGAGCGCGCTCGTCGTCACCGACGCGCGCCTGGACGGCGAGCCGGTCGGCCTGCGCTGCGCGCCGGGCGGGACGATCGCCGCGCTCGGGCCCGAGGTCACCGCCGCCCCCGGCGAGGAGACGCTCGACGCGGCCGGCGCGATCCTCGTCCCGCCGCTGGTCAACGGCCACACCCACGCGGCGATGACGCTCTTCCGCGGCTCCGGCGGTGACCTGCCGCTGATGCCCTGGCTGGAGGAGCGGATCTGGCCGGTCGAGGCCCGCCTGGAGCCCGAGGACGTCTACTGGGGCGCCCGGCTCGCCTGCCTGGAGATGATCCGCTCCGGCACGACGCGCTTCTGGGACATGTACTGGCACCCGGAGGCGACCGCGCGGGCGGTGGCCGACGCGGGCGTGCGGGCGACGATCGGCGCGCCGTTCTTCGACAAAGGCCGTGACGCCGCGGCGATGCGCGACGAGGCGGTCGAGCACCTCGACGCGCTGAGCGCGTTCGGCGGGCCGGTCGACCCGGCCCTCGCCCCCCACTCCATCTACATGGCCGGCGAGGGGTCGCTGCGCTTCATCGCCGGGCTCTCGGCCGAACGCGACGTGCCGGTCCAGATCCACCTCTCCGAGACGAAGCCCGAGGTCGACGACTGCATCGGCGAACACGGCCGCCGCCCCGCCGCCTATCTCGACGAGCTCGGCCTGCTCACCGAGCGCACCGTGCTCGCCCACGGCGTCTGGCTCGACGACGAAGAGCTCGACCTGATCGCCGCCCGCGGCGCGACCGTCGTCTCCAACCCGGCGGCGAACATGAAACTGGCGGTCGGCAAGGTCTTCGACTACCCCTCGGCCCGCGCCGCGGGCGTCCACGTCGGCCTCGGCACCGACGGCGCCGGCTCCAACGACTCCCTCGACCTCCTCGCCGACCTCAAGCTCTTCGCCCTCGCCCAGCGCCACGCGGCCGCCGACGCCACCGCGATCTCGGTCGGCGACGCCTGGGCGCTCGCCACCGGGGGGAAGGCGCCGCTCCTCGGCGCCACCCCGCTCGCAATCGGCGCCCCCGCCGACTTCCTCCTCCTCGACCCCGCCGCCCCCGAGCTAGCGATCGGCGACCTGACCGCCGACCTCGTCTACGCCGCCGACCGCACCGCGATCGACACCGTCGTCGTCGCCGGCCGCATCCTCATGCGCGGCGGCATCCAGCCCGAGCGCGACGAAGTAGTCGCCAAGGCCCGCGAGCGGGCCAGGCGGCTGGGGCTGTAGCTGGACGGTGTGGGACGGAGGCCCGGGCCCGGAAGGGCCGGTTCCCCGCAAGCTGGCGCCCGGGTAAGGACGCGCCCCTCTCGCCACGGCCCGGGCAGGCTGTGGCCGTGGCGAGAGGGGCGGGTGTGCGGAAGGCGTGGAGGATCCGGGACGGGAGCGTCACGGGAGTGCGCCAGAAGCGCGCGGGGGACGTCGCCCAAGTGCGCCGGGGCCGCCACCGAAGGGCGCCGAGGGCCTGTCCCCGAACGGTCAGGAATCTCCGTGGTTGGAAATCCGCGTATGGCGCGGGTTTCCAACCACGCGGATCCCCGGTCCCCCTTGCGTGGTTCGAAATCCACCTATGGCGTGGATTTCGAACCACACTAGTTCCATGACCGGTCCCGCGTGGTTCGAAATGGTCGCCATGCGCCCATTTCGAACCGCCCAAGCTCCTGGCCGGCCGGGTCCCCTCCCACTCGCGGCGGATCCGTCACCGGGGCGTCACGGGCGTGCGCCGGATCCGTGACGGGAGCCAGGGCCCGTCACGGAGATGCCGGGAACTCCACGCTTCCTCCCGTGTTGTGCAACACCGACAGGGGCGCGGTCGACCTAACGTCCGGCTACCGGACCTTAGGTCGACCGCGCGTCCCGG
>CALCIA010000049.1 GCA_937907435.1 uncultured Actinomycetes bacterium | reverse complement strand
CC
The DNA here is from genome assembly GCA_937907435.1 of uncultured Actinomycetes bacterium. GTDB lineage: Bacteria > Actinomycetota > Thermoleophilia > Solirubrobacterales > 70-9 > VAYN01. The sequence goes on along the minus strand of CALCIA010000049.1, from coordinate 11,765 downwards.
TCCCTCGGACGGCCGGCGGCGCCCCGAACCCCCGCCCCTCAGCTAGCCGGGATCACCGCGATGTCCTCGAGCGCGAACTTGCCGTTCGCCTCATCAGGATCGCCGAGCGGGTAGTGCCCGCTGAAACAGGCATCACAGTGGTCTTCGGGGCTGCCGCCGATCGCCTCGTAGACGCCCTCCATCGAGAGGTAGGCGAGGCTGTCGGCGTCGAGCTCGTCGGCGATCTCGTCGACCGTGCGCCCGTGGGCGATCATCTCCTCGCGGGTCGACATGTCGACGCCGTAGTGGCAGGGGTTGCGGATCGGCGGCGCCGAGATCCGCAGGTGCACCTCGCGCGCCCCGGCGTCGCGCAGGATCCCGACGATCTGCCGGGTGGTGTTGCCGCGCACGATCGAGTCGTCGACGACGACGATGCGCTTGCCCGCGACGATCTCCGGCAGCGGGTTGAACTTGAGGCGCAGGCCGTGCTTGCGGAGCTCCTGTCCGGGCTGGATGAAGGTGCGCGCGACGTAACGGTTCTTGATCAGGCCGTCGTCACGCGGCAGCCCCGAGGCGCGCGCGAAGCCCGCCGCCGCCGGGTTGCCCGAGTCGGGCACCGAGATCACCAGGTCGGCTTCCACCGGCGCCTCGCGCCAGAGGATCTCGCCCATCCGCCCGCGCGCCTGCTGCAGCACGTTGCCCTCCATGCGGCTGTCGGGGCGGGAGAAGTAGATGTGCTCGAAGACGCACGAGGAGCGCCGCACTCCGCGCACCACCTGCCGCGTCTCCAGCCCCCGCTCGGTCAGGCTGACCAGCTCGCCGGGGTGGACTTCGCGCATCAGCTCGGCGCCGATGATGTCGAAGGCGCAGCTCTCCGAGGCGACGACGAAGCGGTCGCCGAGCCGGCCGAGGCTGAGCGGCCGGATCCCGTGCGGGTCGCGGAAGGCGACGATCGCGTGCTTGGTCATCACCACGGTCGAGTAGGCGCCCTCCAGCCGCGGCATCACCTGTTCCACCGCGTCCTCGATCAGCCTCCCATCGTGGGACGACAAGAGCGCCGCGATGATCTCCGAGTCGCTCGTCCCGCGGAAGTCGATCCCCTGGCCCTTCAGCTCGCTCCACAACTCGACCGCGTTGGTCAGGTTGCCGTTGTGGGCGAGCGCCACCTCGCGGCCGTCGTCGCGCCAGACCGGCTGCGCGTTCTCCCACGAGCCGCCGCCGGTGGTCGAGTAGCGCACGTGGCCGATCGCCATGTCGCCCTCCAGCGCCCGCAGCTTCTCCTCGTCGAAGACCTGGGACACCAGCCCGGCATCGCGCAGCGTGGTGATGTGCCCGCCCTCGCAGGTCGCGATCCCGGCCGACTCCTGGCCGCGGTGCTGCAGCGCGTACAGCGCGAAGTAGGCGAGGCGGGACACCTCATGCCCGGGGGCATTGATGCCGAAGACCCCGCATTCATCGCGGGGCTTGTCGCGGTCGGCCGGGAACCGCTCGAACGTGGTCAAGGAGCGCGCTTTCCTCTTCGGTAGAGACGACGGACGCGCAGGCGGATCGCCTACCCCGGAAGGGTAGCAATGGGCGGCACCGCGCCTTTCCTCCGGGAAACCCGCTTACTCCGGGCTTTTCGCGGTCAGGTGACACGCTCGCCGACGTCGAACGCCGGGAGGCCGTCGATGCTCGTGGCGTTCTTCTGCGCCATGTAGTCGGCGATCGCCCCCTCGCCGCCGACCCGCAGCTTCTTCTCCACCGACTTCTCCGCGTGCACGCGCTCGCCCTCGTAGCTCATCAGCGGCACGCCGTAGCCGCAGGAGTCGCCGATCCGCTCGACCTCCACCACGATCACCGCCCGCCGCGCCACCTCGAAGGCGTGCGGAGGGTCGAAGTCGGCGCGCGCGCAGAGCTCCCCGAACCGCGGATCCTCGGCGACGACCACCTCGCCGCGACCGTGCAGCCGCAGGATCCGCGGCGGCCCGTCGAAGGCGCAGAACATCACCACGATGCGCCCGTTCTCGCGCAGATGTGCGACGGTCTCGGCACCGGAGCCGACCATGTCAAGGTAGGCGACGGTGTGGTCGCCCAGCACCCGGAAGGTCCCCATCGGCCCCTTCGGCGAGACGTTCACCCGCCCCTCGGCCCCGAGCGGCGCGGTGCCGACGAAGAACAGCTCGCGAGCAGCGATCCACTCGCGCTGATGCTCGTCGATGCGCTCAAAGACCTTGCCCACTCGATGACCGTACCAGCGCCCCGACGACGCTCCGTGACACTGCCCACGCTCCGACTCGCCGCCCCTCCGGCCCCGGGGAGGACGAGGCCGAGTTCGCACTTCCTTCCGCTATCCGGTCATTTCTGCGAACTTACCCCTCGGGGACCCTCCGAGCGTCGAGGTGCTGGCCCGGGCTCGGCCCGGTCGCCTACAGGCGCGTCCCGCTGTCCCGGTCGAAGAGGTGGAGCTTTGCGGTGTCGGCCCAGAGCTCGGCCTTCTCGCGCCGGCGGACTTTGCTGGTCGGCTCGAGGCGGCAAGACCACCGTGACGACTAATGACGCTTGGCGTGCTTCGGTTTCGCTTTCGCCGGCGCTTTCGCGGACTTTCGGTGGTGTGCCCCCGTCCGGTGCACCGTCTTCCGCTGCCCGCGCAGCTTCAGCTTGCTGGTCGCGGTGCTCACCGAGCCGGCCACGTTGGTGGCGCTCGCCGAGACGGTCACCGTCAAGAGCTTCTTCGTCGTCAGCGCCCTCAGGGTCCTCAGCACCGGCTTGGTGAAGGCGAGGTTGAAGCGCGCGAGGGCCCCCGGCGTCACCGTCTGCCCCGGTGCCTTCAAGGTGGTGGTCTTGCCCTTGCCGATCTTCACCGTGCCGCTGACCGCCACCGGCGCCGAGAGGCTGCTGGACACGTAGACGGTGACCGCCTTGGGATGCGTCAACGACAGCGAGCTGACCGTCACCACCGGGCAGGGCGACTGGTAGGCGGCGCTCTGCGGGCACTGGTCCTGCGTTTCGTCCCCGTACCCGTCACCGTCGACGTCGGGCTCGACCCGGGCCGTGATCGGCACCTGCAGCCCGCTCGCGTTTTCGACTTTGAACGTCGACCCGACCGGGACGCCGCCGATGGCCGCCCCGAAGGTGTCGGCGGGGTCTTTCGTTTCGCAGTAGGCGGTGAAGGGGCTGCCCGCGATGCCGAGGTAATCGCCCGCCTGCACCGGCACGCGCGCGGTGTAGGTGTTGGTCCCTTTGAGGTTCAGCGAGCCGCCCGCCGCTTCGCCGACCACCTTGAACGCTTCCGGCCCTTCGGCCCGCAGCACCAGCAGCCGCTGCTGGAGGATCCGCGGGAATTCGCCCGCGAGTTTGCCTTCCGATTCGACCGCGAGGTCGCTGTTCACGGCCCATTCGGTGATCACGCCGGAGATCGGCGCGGTGACCGGGAACGGGCTCGCCGGCGCGTGTCCGGTGGAGACCCAGATCGCCCCGTCCTGGATCTGGTTGGCAGCGCAACCGCTGCCGAAGAGGGTGGCGGCCGAGGCCGAGCTGACTCCGACGAATGTCGTCGCGACGATGGCCATCGCGAGCGCTGCGGACAGGAGCTTCTTCATGCTCTCGTTCGAGCCTACCTCTTCTTCTTGTGGTGGTGGAAGCCGTTGCTCTTGTGGGCGGGTTTGGCCTGACCCTTGAGCCAGACGGTGCTGGTGGTGGTGCTCGGCGAGCCGGTCACGTTCGTCGCGCTCGCGGTGATCGACATCCGCAGCCACTTCTTCGGTGACAGCTTCTTCAGCACTTGGGTCACCGGCTTGGTCAGCGTCAGCGTGAACCCCGCGAGCGTCCCGGGGGCCACGGTCTGCGGCGCCGCGCCCAGCGCGGCCGCCCGGCCCTTGCCGAGGTAGGCGGTGGCCGTGACCCCGACCGGCGCCGCGAGGCTGGTCGACACGTAAAGGGTCACCGCCTTCTTGCCCGCGACCGGCTTGGAGTTGATCGTCACCACCGGGCAGGGCGCCTGGTAGTTGGGACTCTGTGGACATTTGTCCTGCGTTTCGTCACCGGCGCCGTCGTTGTCGACGTCCGGCTCGATCTTGGCGACGACCGGAACCTGCGCTTCGCTCACCGGCGCTCCGGTTTCGACCGTCGCCCCGACCGGGGAGCTGCCGAAGAACGACGCGACCGCGTCCCCGGGGTCGGCCGTTTCGCAGACCAGCGTGAAGGGACCCGACAGGCCGAGCAGGTCGCCCTGCCGCACCGGGATGTTCGCGGGGTAGGAGCTGACCCCGCCGAGGTCCACCGGGCCCGCTTCGGACTTGCCGACGACGGTGTAGTGGTCCGGCCCGGCCGGCCGCAGGACGAGCAGCTGCTGCGCGACCGCGTTCGCCAGTTCGGCCCGTTCTTCCGGCGTCAGTTCACCGAATTCGACGTTCAGCTTCCATTCGGTGATGACGCCGCCACTCGGCGCGGCGACCGGCAGCGGGCTGGTCGGACCGTGGGCGACGGAGACGAGGCTCTGGAACGGGGCGAAGTTGTCAGCGGCACAACCGCTGCCGAATTCCGTGGCGGCCGACGCCGAGGCGACGCCCCCGAAGGCGGCCATGGACAGGAAGGCGGCGAGCGCAACGGACAGCAGCTTCTTCATTTCACTCCTGGGACGGACGACCGACAAGGACGGCGGCACTCTAGGCAAAAGCCCCCCGCCCGCAAAGTCCCGTGGACGGTTCGTCTACGGGCGTGGCCGAAACCCCCGCACCCTGATCCCATCCACCCAACCCGGTGAGTTCGCAGTAATCCGCGCTATGCGCGGCAAAGTGCGAACTCACCCTACGGGGAGCCCCGCCGGCGGATCCGCCTAAGCGTCAGCCGGGGGCTCGGCGACGGATTCGGCGCGGGCGTCGAGGGAGCGCCAGGCTTCGGTCGCGTCGATCAGGCCGATGACGAGGCTGCGGTCGCCGGCGGCGAGCTCGATCGTCGTGCCGCCGACCTCGCCGATCACGCGGGCGCCGAGGGATTCGAGCTCGGCGGGGTCGCCGGAGAGGACGAAGCCGCCGGCCCCCTCGCCGAAGAGCGCCTCCTCGGGGGTGCAGCCGCGCTCGCGCAGCTCCTGCAGGTCGGCGCGGCAGCCGAGGCCGGCGCCGATCGCGCACTCGGCGAGCGCGCAGGCGAGGCCGCCGTCGGAGACGTCGTGGGCGGAGGCGACGCGGCCGGCGCGGACCGCCTCGCGCACCGTCGCGCAGGCCTCCGCGATCGCGGCGACCTTCGGCTCCGGCAGGCCGGCCTCCAGCTCGCCGCGCTGCTTGGCGAGCTCGGAGCCGTGCAGCGTCGGCGCGAACGGGCCGAGCAGGCCGATAGCGTCGCCCTCCTTGGCGAAGGACGAGGCCGCGGTGCGCGCCGGGTCGGGCAGCTCGCCGACCATCGCCACCACCGGGGTCGGGTAGATCGGCCCGTCAGGACCCTCGTTGTATAGGGAGACGTTGCCGCCGACGACCGGCACGCCGAGCTCCTCGCAGGCCGCCGCGAGGCCGCTGACCGCGCGGTCGAGCTGCCAGGCCGGGACCGGCTTCTCCGGGTTGCCGAAGTTCAGGCAGTTGGTCAGGCCGAGCGGCTCGGCGCCGACGCAGGCGAGATTCTGGGCGCACTCGAGCACCGCCTCGACCGTGCCGTTGAAGGGCTCGCAGGCGACCTTGCGGCCGTTGCCGTCGATCGACACCGCGATCGCGTTGCCCGACTCGGGCAGCTGCAGGACCGCCGCGTCGGCGGTCTCCGGGCGGCGCACCGTGCGCGAGCCGACGATCGAGTCGTATTGCTGGAAGATCCACTTCTTCGAGGCGATCGACGGCGCCGCCAGCAGCGCCAGCAGCGTCGCCGCCGAGTCGGCGTCGGCGGGGAGCGTCGCGCGGTTGCCGTAGATCCAGGCCGCAGGCGCGGCGGGCGCCAGGTCATAGAGCGGGCAGCCGTCGACCAGTGCCTCGACCGGCATGTCGCCGACGACCTCGCCGCCCTTGAGGATGCGGATGTGGCCGGAGTCGGTGACGACACCGATCTGCGCCGATCCCGTCTGCCACTTGTCGCAGATCGCGCGCACCTCGTCGACCTTCGACGGCTCAACCACCGCCAGCATGCGCTCCTGCGACTCGCTGACCATGATCTCGAAGGGCTCCATGTCGGCCTCGCGCAGCGGCACCGCGGCGACGTCGATGTCGATCCCGACCCCGCCCGCCGAGGCCATCTCGCCCGCCGAGGAGGTCAGCCCCGCGGCGCCGAGGTCCTGCAGCGAGACCAGGAGGCCCTTCGCCAGAAGCTCCAGGCAGCACTCGAGCACCTTCGACTCCTCGAAGGGGTCGCCGACCTGCACCGTCGGGCGCTTCGCGTCGTCGCCCTCGCCGAGCTCGGCGCTCGCCAGCACCGAGGCGCCGCCGATCCCGTCGCGCCCGGTCGTCGCGCCCATCAGCACGACCGCGTTGCCGACCCCGGCGGCGGCGGCGCGCACCATGTCCTCGGTCTTCCCGAGGCCGACGCACATCGCGTTGACCAGGCAGTTGTGCTCGTAGGGCTCCTCGAAGTAGACCTCGCCGCCGACCGTCGGCACGCCGATCGAGTTGCCGTAGTGGCCGATCCCGCGCACCGCGCCGTCGAGCAGGTGGCGCGAGCGGACCGAGTCGAGCTCGCCGAAGCGCAGGCTGTCCAGGACGGCGATCGGGCGCGCCCCGATCGCGAAGACGTCACGGAGGATCCCGCCGACCCCGGTCGCCGCGCCCTGGAACGGCTCGACCGCGCTCGGGTGGTTGTGGGACTCGACCTTGAAGGCGACCGCGTACCCGGAGCCGACGTCGACGGCGCCGGCGTTCTCGCCCGGTCCCATCACCACCCGTGGCCCCTCGGTCGGCAGGCGGCGGAGCAGCTTGCGCGAGTGCTTGTAGGCGCAGTGCTCGGACCAGAGCAGGCTGAACATCGCCAGCTCGACCGCGTTCGGCTCGCGCCCGAGCTTCTCCACGATCAGCGCGTACTCGGAGTCGGTGAGGCCGAGCTCGCGGTGGGCGCTCATGCGAACCGCTCCAGCGCTTCGAAGACCTTGCGCCCGTCGGTCGAGCCGGTGAGCGGGTCGACCGCGTGCTCCGGGTGTGGCATCAGTCCCACGACATTGCCCCGCTCGTTCCGCACCCCGGCGATGTCGCGGACCGACCCGTTGGCGTTGTGCCCGTCCGCGTAGCGATAGGCGACCTGCCCGTTGGCTTCCAGCTCGTCGAGCATCGCCTCCGGCGCGTAGTACCGCCCTTCCCCGTGCTTCAGCGGAATCGAGAGAGTCGCGCCCTGGTCGTCCACCAGGTCGGCCTGCTTGCAGACGAAGCGGAGCTCCTGGTTGCGCAAGAGGGCGCCGGGGAGAAGGCCCGCCTCGCAGAGGACCTGGAAGCCGTTGCAGATCCCCAGCACCGGGCCGCCCGCCGCGGCCAGCTCCGCGACCGCCTCCATCGCCGGCGAGAAGCGCGCGATCGCGCCCGCCCGCAGGTAGTCGCCGTAGGAGAAGCCACCCGGGACGACGACGCCGTCGACGCCCGAGAGGTCACGGTCTTCGTGCCAGATCAGGCGCGCCTCGCCGCCCACCACTTCGCAGGCATGCAGCGCGTCCCGCTCGTCGCAGGAACCGGGGAACTGGAGGACGCCCCAGATCACAGGGGCTGGATCTCGTAGTCCTCGATCAGGGGGTTCGCGAGCAGCTTCTCGCAGAGCTCGCCGAGGCGCTCCGGGTCCTCGGCCTCGAGCTCGACCATCCGCCCGACCCGCACGTGCCCGACGCCCTCGAAGCCGAGCGCGGGCAGCGCCCGCTCGACCGCCTTGCCCTGGGGGTCGAGGATGCCCTCCTTGGGGCGGATCAGAACTCGCGCCTTAGGCACGCGGGCCGCCCGGCATCAGAAGCTCTGCCCCGTGATGCGCTCGTAGGCCTCGACGTATTTGGCCCGCGTCTGCTCGACCACGTCCGGCGGCAGCTCCGGCGCCGGCGGCTTTTTGTCCCAGCCCTGGGCGGTCGCCCAGTCGCGCACGTACTGCTTGTCGAAGGACGGCGGCGTCTTGCCGGGCTCCCAAGAGTCCGCGGGCCAGAAGCGCGAGGAGTCCGGGGTCAGCACCTCGTCGCCCAGCACCACCTCGGCGCCGGCGTCCTTGCCGAACTCGAACTTGGTGTCGGCGAGGAGGATCCCGTTCTTCGCCGCCTGCTCGGCGCCGCGCTTGTAGACCTCGATCGAGACCCGGCTGAGCTCTTCCAGCAGCGCCCGGTCGCCGAGGATCTCGGCGGCGCGGTCGAAGTCGACGTTTTCGTCGTGATCGCCGATCTCGGCCTTGGTCGAAGGGGTGAAGATCGGCTCCGGCAGCTGGTCGGACTCGAGCAGGTTCGGCGGCAGCTCGATCCCGCAGACCGCGCCGCCCTCCTTGTATTCCTTCCAGCCCGAGCCGGTCAGGTAGCCGCGCACGATGCACTCGACCGGGTACATCTCCAGCCGTTTCACCCGCATCCCGCGTTCGGCGGCCTCCTCAGGCACGTCCTCGGAGATGAAGTGGTTCGGGACGATGTCCTCGGTCAGCCCGAACCAGAACACCGACATGCGGTTCAGCACCTTGCCCTTGTCGGGGATCGGCGTCGGCATGACGACGTCGTAGGTGGAGATCCGGTCCGAGGCGACCATCAGGAGGTCGTCGTCCCACGCGTAGATCTCGCGGACCTTGCCGGAGGAGAGCAGCTTCAGGTCGGTGACGGATGGCATGGCCCCAATCTAGCCAAGCGAGATGCCGGACCACGCCGCGCGGAGCCGCTCCCTCCGCAAATCCGCGACGGCTGCGCCGATCCGTGGCATGATCGAGGCGTGCCGCTGCCGCCCGAACCGCCGCGGGGCCCGCTCTGGCAGACCCTCGCCTGGAGCTTCCGGCCGCTCGCCTTCATGGCGCGCAACCGGGAGGAGATCGGCGACGCGTTCAGCGTCCGCTTCCTCGGCTCCGGGCAGCCGACGGTGATGATCTCCGACCCGGCCGCCGTCAAGGCCCTATATACGGAGCGCCGCAACGGGCTGCCGCCGGGGCGGACCTTCGCGCTCGAACCGATCCTCGGCCCGCGCTCGGTGCTGCTGCTGGAGGGCGAGGAGCACCTGGCGCGCCGGCGCCTGATGCTGCCGCCCTTCCACGGCGAGCGGATGCGCTCCTACGAGGCAACGGTGGGGGAGATCGTCACCGCCGAGATCGACTCCTGGCAGCTCGGCCGCGAGTTCCCGATCCACGCGCGGATGCAGGCGGTGACGCTGGAGGTGATCCTGCGCGCCGTCTTCGGCGTCGCCGACGGTCCCCGGCTCGACGTCCTGCGCGAGCTGCTCCGCGACCTGCTCGCGGCGACCGGCTCGACCCGCGTCCAGCTGCGCGCGCTCTTCGCCCGCCGCACCGGCGCCGACCCGCTGGCCGAGGTCCGCGCCCGCCTCGCCCGGGTCGACGCGGCGCTCTTCGCCGAGATCGCCGAGCACCGCCTGCGGCCCGACCTGGAGGAGCGCGACGACATCCTCTCGATGCTGATGACGGCCACCTTCGAGGACGGCTCGGCGATGGACGACAAGGAGCTCCGCGATCAGCTGATGACGCTGCTCCTCGCCGGGCACGAGACGACGGCGACGGCGCTCGCCTGGACCTTCGACCTGCTGCTGCGCCATCCGGTCGCGCTCGCGCGCCTGCGCACCTCGCTGGAAGCCGGCGAAGAGGCCTACCTGAAGGCGACGATCGCCGAGTCGCTGCGCCTGCGCCCGGTGGTCCCGCTGGCCGGGCGCCGCCTCGCCGAGGACCTGGTCACCGACGACCTCGAGCTGCCCGCCGGCACCGACGTCACCGCGGCGATCTGGCTCACCCACACCAACGCCAAGATCTACCCCGAGCCGTTGGCCTTCCGTCCCGAGCGCTTTCTCGAAGCGGCACCCGAGACCTACGCCTGGATCCCCTTCGGCGGCGGCGTCCGCCGCTGCCTCGGCGCCGCCTTCGCCGAGTTCGAGATGCGCATCGTCCTGCGCGAGGTGCTCACCCGCTGCGACCTCCGCAAGGCCGACCCGCGCCCGGAGAAGACCGGCCGCCGCAACATCACCTTCTCGCCCCGCGCCGGCACCCCGGTCGTGGTCGAGTCCCGCCGCCCGGCCCGCGAGCCGACGCCGATGACGGCGTGAACGGCCCGTTCGGCGCCCCGCGGCACACAATTTCTACAACTCCGATACGCAATTGGAACTTCTTGCGCACCACCCGTTGAAACTAGCTGTCTACGTTGGTACCCATGCAGACGGTGAGCTGGACCGACGAGAAAATCGACGCGCTGGACAAGAAGGTGGACGCCGGCTTCGGCGGGTTGGAGAGCCGCATCGACCGAGTCGAGAGCCGGATCGAGGTGGAGTCCGTCCGCACCGACGAGCGCTTCAAGCGCGTCGACGAGCGCTTCAAGCGCGTCGACGAGCGCTTCGACGCGGTCGATGAGAAATTCAAGGTGGTCGATGAGAAGTTCAAAGGCGGTAGATCAGCGCTTCGACCGGGTCGAAGGCGAGATGAAAGCCGGCTTCGCGGGGCTGGACGCGAAGCTCGATGCCAAGTTCGACGGGCTTCAGCGCACGCTCTTGCAGATCGGCGGCGGCTTGATCGGGACGCTGATGGCCGGGATCGTGACCCTGATCGCGTTGATCATCACCCACTGAGGAGCGGCGGTGACCGCGCCGTTCAGGCCGCGGGGGGATTCGCCCGCGCGGCGGGGTGCTCCTTCGCCCACTTGGCGATCGTGCCGGAGCCGGAGATGACCTCGCCGTCGTCAAGGACGAGGATCGGGACCTCGTCGGTGCCGGACAGCTCCCGGACCTCGGCGCGGTCCTCCTTGCGCGAGCCCCAGGTCCAGGGCATCGCCCGGTAACCCCTCACGGTCTTGATCTCGTACTCGTAGCCCGCCGCGTCGAGGGCGTTGCCCGCTTTGGCGCACGGATGCGCGAAGCCCGGGCCCATCGTCTTCGTCCCACACGTGTAGAGGATCACGCGCGAACCATATCCCGACCGCGCCCGTCCAGCCAGAAAATCAGATGCTACATTCGTAGCATGAGCGTAGAAGTAGCATCCCGAGAGCTTCGTAACGACACGGCGGGCCTGCTGCGGCGGGTCGAGGCGGGGGAGAGGCTCGTCATCACCCGGCGGGGAAAGCCGGTCGCGGACCTGGTCCCGCATCTGACCGTGCGGCAGCCGCGTGGGCTGACCCCCGAGGACGTCTTGAGGATTCGCGCGATCACCGCCGGCGACCCGACCTTTGCCGCCGACATCGAGCGCATATCGGGTGGGACCACGGACGAACTCGGGCCGCTCTATTGAGCACCCTCGCGCGCGCCAGGTATGGGCTGCTCGACACCTCGGTGCTCGTAGCGGTCGAGATGGGCCGTGAGCTGCGGGGTGAGGCTCTGCCCGAAACGGCATCGACCTCGATCGTCACCGTGGCGGAGTTGCGCGCCGGTATCCACGCCGCCCCCGATGTCGAGACGCGCGACCGGCGCATCGCCACCTACGAACTGGCTATCGGCGGCCCGGTGATCCCGGTCGACGGTGCCGTTGCCAGTGCCTGGACCCAAATGCGTACCTACCTGGTCGCTTCCGGGGGAAGCGTCAACGCCAACGACATCTGGATCGCCGCCACTGCCGCCTCGCGAGAAATCCCCGTCGTCACCCAGGACCGTGACTTCTACGCCTTGTCCGGCGTCGCCGGGCTGACGGTGATCGAGGTCTGATTCGGCCGTCCGAGATGGCGCGGGGGTGTCCTGGGCTCCTCATGGGGGTCCTGGCAG
>CALCIA010000048.1 GCA_937907435.1 uncultured Actinomycetes bacterium | reverse complement strand
GTGACGTTCCCGGCATCTCTGTGACCGATCGGGCCGAGGTGTGGAGGCTCCCGGACCCGATCGTCACGGAAGTCCGACTTCCTCACGTCCCTGTGACGCCTCTCCCACGCACCCCTCACGTCCTGGGCTCCTCATGGGGGTCACAGCCTGCCAGGACCCCCATGAGGAGCCCAGGACCATCCTCGGACGGCCGCCAGCGCCCCGCACCCCCGCCCCCCTAAAGCCCCACCAACTCCCGGACAGCCACCTCGATCTGAGCTGCACTCGGGATGACGAGCTGCTCCAGCTCCGGGTCCTGGGGGATCGGGGTGTCTAGGGCGCCGAGGCGCCAGACGGGGGCATCGAGGGCGAAGAAGGCGGCTTCTTGGATGCGGGCGGCGATCTCGGCGCCGGCGCCGGCGGTGCGGACCGCCTCGTGGACGACCAAGGCGCGGCCGGTGCGCTCCACCGAGGCGATGATGGTGTCCATGTCGAGGGGGACGAGGGTGCGGGGGTCGATCACCTCGAGCTCGATGTCCTCGGCGGCGAGCGCCTCGGCCGCCTCGAGGGCGCGGCCGACCATCAGGCCGGTCGCCACCACGGTCGCCGCGTCGCCGCGGCGGCGGATCGCGGCCTCGCCGAACGGGACCAGGTAATCGTCGCTCGTCGGCACCTCGCCCTTTACCCGGTAGAGGCCCTTGTGTTCGAAGAAGAGGACCGGGTTGGGATCGCGGATCGCGCTCTTCAGCAGACCCTTGGCGTCGGCGGGCGTCGCCGGGAGGGCGACTTTGAGGCCCGGGACGTGCATCCCCATCGCCTCCAGGCTCTGCGAGTGTTCGGCGCCGGCGCCGCCGACGACGCCGGTCGGCAGGCGGACCACCGCCGGCAGTTCGAGCTTGCCGCCGTGCATGTAGCGCCACTTGGCGAGCTTGTGGAAGATCTCGTCTCCGGCGACCAGGCCGAAGTCGGCGAACTGCAGCTCGACCACCGGGATCGTCCCGGTCATCGCCGCCCCCGCCGCACCGCCGACGATGAAGGTCTCGTTGATCGTCGTGTCGCGCACGCGCGCCGGCCCGAACTCGTCGAAGAGGCCGCGGGTGACGCCGAAGACGCCGCCCATCCTGCCGATGTCCTGTCCCATCATCCAGACCCGCGGGTCACGCCGCATCTCCTCGGCGAGGGCGTGGTTGATCGCCCACGCGTAACCGATCCGCTCGGTCTCGACGCTCACCGGAGATCCTCCGTCCGACGCTTGTCGCCCACAGGGCGACAAGCGTCGGGTGAGGACGAGGCGCGGTGGCTCACGCCCAGACTCCCTGGGTGACGACCTCGGGGCCGCCTTTGGGCATCGCCAAGGCCTTCTCCAGCGCCGCCTCGGCCTCCTCCGCGGCGACCGCGTCCAAGGCGTCTGCCTCCGCCGCCGGGACCCGCTCGCGCAGGATCGCCAGCGGGTCGCGCGGCACCTCCAGGCCGTCGGCGATGTCGTCGCGGTACTTCTGCGGATCGCCCTCGTAGTGGCCGCGGATGCGCAGCGTCTTCGCCTCGACCAGCGAGGGCCCCTCCCCCGCCCGCGCCCGCTCGACCGCGGCCAGCGTCGCCGCGCGCACGGCAAGCGCGTCCTGGCCGTCGACAACGACCCCCGGCACGCCGTAGGCGGCCGCCCGGTCGGCGATGTCCTCGGTCGGGCTCTGGTCGGAGAAGGGCGCCGAGAGGTGCCAGCCGTTGTTCTCGCAGACCCAGACGATCGGCAGCTTCCAGACCGCCGCCTGCAGGGCCGCCTCGTGGAAGGTGCCGCGGGCGGCGGCGCCGTCGCCGAAGAAGACGGCGACCACGCGGTCCTCGCCGAGGATCTGGATCGAGGTCGCCGCCCCCGCCCCGAGGACGAAGTTCGAGCCGAGCGTCCCGCCCTGGCCGAGCACGCCGAGCTCGGGGTCGACGAAGTGGACCGTGCCGCCGCCCTTGCCCCCGACGCTGCCCCCGGTGCGCCCGAAGAGGTCGCCGAGCAGGACCTCCGGCGCCATGCCCTTGACCAGGGCATAACCGAGGCCGCGGTGCGCGTAGTAGAGGTAGTCCTCGCGCCGCAGGGCCATCACCGCGCCCGCCTGCACCGCCTCCTGGCCGAGGCCGGGATGCCAGAAGCCGCCGAAGCCGTGCTCCTTGACATAACGGTTCAGCAGCAGCTCAAGGGCCCGGATGCGGGTGACCTGGCGGTAGAGGTCGAGCGCCAGGGACCCCTCCTCGGCGGGCGCTGCCCCTGCGGCTTCCTTCGCGGTCTTGGTGCTCATCCCAACCCTTCCGTAGACCTGAAATCCCCGACTGACCGTCCGGACGGTTAGTCTACCTCCCATGGGAGCAGAAGAGGGCACCAGAGCGGCGCTGGTCACCGGCGCGTCAAGTGGGATCGGGCTGGCGATCGCGGCGATGCTGGCCGAGGAGGGCTACGACCTGACCCTGGCCTCGCGCACCGCGAGCAAGCTGGAGGCGGCCGCGGGCTCGCCGGCCTTCGCCGGCGTCGCGGTCCAGACGGTCCCCACCGACGTCGGCGACCCCGAGGCCGTGAAGGCCCTGGTCGACGCCCACCGCGAGCGCTTCGGCCGGCTCGACGTCCTCGTCAACAACGCCGGCCTCGGCGTCGCCGGGGAGCTGGCCGCGGTCAAGGACAAGCACCTCGAGCTGCAGCTCGCGGTCAACCTGCGGGCGCCGATCCTCTTCTACCGCGAAGCCGAGGACATGCTGCGCGCGGCCGGCGCCGCCCACGGCGAAGCGCTGGTCGTCAACACCGCCTCGATCACCGGCAAGATCGGCGAGCCGGGCCTCGGCGTCTACTCGGCCACCAAGCACGGCCTGGTCGGCTTCACCCAGGCGATGCAGCGGGAGCTCGGCCCGGCCGGGATCAAGTCCTGCGTCCTCTGCCCCGCCTTCGTCGACACCGCGCTCGCCGACTACGTCAAGGAGAAGGTGCCGGCGGAGACGATGATCCGCGCCGCGGACGTCGCCGAATCGGTGCGGGCGCTGCTGCGGCTCTCCAGCCACTGCGTGGTGCCGGAGGTGGTGCTGCTGCAGCGCGGGGTGGTGGGCCTGCCGTGAGGAGCGCGGCCCCGGTCGAGGTCTCGCTGCGCGACCACGTCGCCGTCCTCACGCTGACCGCCGCCGAGCGCCGCAACGTCCTCGACGTCCCGACCGCGACCGCGCTGCAGGAGGCGGTCGAGCGTCTCGGCCGCGATCCGGACGTGCGCTGCGTCGTCATCACCGGGACCGACGGCGTCTTCGCCGCGGGCGCCGACATCCGCGAGCTGGAGTCGGCGAGCGCCGAAGAAAACCTCGCCTACAACCGCCGCCTGCGGGCCTCCGTGAACGCGGTCGCGGCGCTGCCGATGCCGACGATCGCCGCCCTCAACGGCCACGCGCTCGGCGGCGGCCTCGAGCTCGCCCTCGCCTGCCTCCTGCGGGTCGCCTCGACCGAGGCGAAGCTGGGCCTGCCGGAGGCGACGCTGGGGATCATCCCGGCGACCGGCGGCCTCGCCCGCCTGCCGCTCCTGATCCCGCGCACCGCCGCCGCCGAGCTGGCGCTGACCGGGGACCTCCTCAGCGGCGCCGAGGCGAAGGAGCTCGGCCTCGTCAACTACGCGGTGCCCGCCGCGGAGGTGCTCGACCGGGCGCTCGAGCTGGCGGCGAAGGTCGCCCGCGTGGCGCCGCTCTCGGCGCGGGCGATCGTCGAAAGCCTGTGCCGCGACGGCAACCTGCCGATCGCCGACGCCAACCTGCGGGTCGAAGACCGGCTGGCCGCGCTGCTCGCTTCGAGCGACCGGCGCGAGGGCGCGCGCGCCTTCCTCGAGCGCCGCGAGCCTCGCTTCGAGGGGCACTGAGCGGTGCCGCTGCCGCCGCCCTCCGACCTCGGCCTCGAACCCGAGCAGGTCCTGTTGCGGCGCACCGTCCACGAATTCGCCCGCCGTGACGTCGCCCCCCGCGCCGCCGCGATCGACGCCGCCCAGAGCTTCCCCGCGGAGAGCTGGGCGCAGGCGGCCGAGCTGGGGCTGCTGGGCGCGACGGCGCCGCCCGAGTACGGCGGCGCGGGGCTCGGACTGGCGGAGCTCTGCATCGTCGGCGAAGAGCTCGCCGCCGCCTGCCTCTCGACCGCGGCCACCGTCCTCCACCAGGCCGACATGGTGGTCGGCCGGCTCGCCCGGCACGGCTCGGAGGAGCAGAAGCGCCGCTGGCTGCCGGGGCTGATCGACGGCTCCGTGGTCGGCTGCCTGGCGATGACCGAGCCGGAGGCGGGCTCCGACGTGATGTCGATGCGGACCCGCGCCGAGCGGGTCGACAGCGGCTGGCGCCTGAACGGGACCAAGACCTTCATCACCAACGGCCCGGTCGCCGACCTGGCGCTCGTCTACGCCCGCACCGGCGGCACCGACGACCGGCGGCTCGGGCTGTTCGCGATCCCGACCGACGCGCCCGGCTTCGCCCGCGGGCGCAAGTTCTCGAAGATGGGCTGGCGCGGCTCGCCGACCGGCGAACTGATCCTCGACGACTGCGTGGTCGGCGACGAGGCGCTCGTCGGCGGGCCCGATGAGGGTCGGGAGATCCTCCTCGCCGGCCTCGACTCCGAGCGGGTGCTGATGGCGGCCGAGTCGGTCGGGCTGGCGCAGGGGGCGCTCGAGGCGGCGCTCGCCTACGCCCGCGAGCGGCGCCAGTTCGGTCGCCCGATCGGCGAGTTCCAGCTGATCGGCGGCAAGCTCGCCGACATGTACACGGAGACCGAGGCGGCGCGGGCGCTGACCTGGACCGCGCTGGCGCGGGTCGAGGCCGACGACGCGGGCGCCCGCGAGCTGGCCTCGGCGGCGAAGCTCCTGGCCGGCGACGTGGCGATGCGGGTGACGACCGACGCCGTGCAGGTCCTCGGCGGCTACGGCTACATCGACGAGTTCCCGGTCGAGCGTTACATGCGCGACGCCAAGCTGATGCAGATCGGCGGCGGCACGGCCGAGATCCAGCGCTTCATCATCGCCCGCGGGCTGCTCGCGTGAGGCCTGCCGACGGCTCCCCCGGGTAGCCTCCGCCGATGCCGACGGCCCAACGAAAAAGCAAGCGGGGAGCCATCCTGCGCTGCTTCACCGAGCTGGTGGCGGAGCGCGGCTACGACGAGGTCAGCGTCCGTGACGTCGCCGAAGCGCTCGACATCAGCAAGGGCACCGTCCTGCACCACTTCGGCTCCAAGGAAGCGATCCTCGAGCAGATCAACAACGACTACATGCGGCGCCGCCTGGCCGAGGCCCGCGAGTACCTGGCCGAGCTCGACGATCCGATCGACGAACTGCAGGCCTTCATCTGCCAGCTGATGCTCTCCCAGCAGGACGACCGCGCCGCGACCGTCGCCTTCTCCCGCGAGATCCTCCGCTCCGCCGAGGAGCCGGCGATGGCCGAGGTGCGCCGCCTGCGCAAGGAGTTCTCGGCGCTCCTCATCGACATCCTCCAGCGCGGCGCCGCGAGCGGCGCCTTCGCCACCGCCGAGCCGCGCCTGACCGCGGTCCAGATCTTCGGCATGACCAACTGGGCCTGGACCTGGTTCGTCCCCGGCGGCCGCCTCGACGCGACCGAGATCGCCGCCCAGTTCAGCCGCACCGTGATCGGCGGCCTGGCGCCGGGGGCGACCCGTGAAGGCGCGGCGGCGGAGCGCCTGGCGGCGGCGGTCGGTGACGCGATGCGGGCGCACAAGGCTGAGGGCGAGGAGTAGCGGGGCGGGGGTCGGGCGGGGGGCCCCGGCGCCTGCGGCCGTCCGAGGTGGTCCTGGGCTCCTCATGGGGGTCCTGGCAGGCTGTGACCCCCATGAGGAGCCCAGGACGTGAGGCTTCTGTGAGGGAGGCGTCACAGGGACGTGAGGAAGTCGGACTTCCGTGACGATCAGGTCGGGGAGCCTCCACACCTCGGCCGGATCCGTGACGAAGATGCCGGGAACGTC
>CALCIA010000047.1 GCA_937907435.1 uncultured Actinomycetes bacterium | reverse complement strand
CAGCCTGCCAGGACCCCCATGAGGAGCCCAGGACCCCCCTCGGACGGCCGCCAGCGCCCCGGACCCCCGCCCCCGGACCGCCCCCGCCCACTACACAAAACTACGTAGTGCGTTCGATTAGGGTCCTTGACCGGTACGACCTTGTCGAAATAGGTTCAATCCGCTCCCCCAATGAGCGGGAGCGCGCGAAGGCAAGGGGGCCAGAAGCGCAATATCCGAGGCGGAGATCGACCGCCGCCAGGATCCCGCACGTGGATGGCTCGGGGATTCCGGCGGCGGCCCGCCTCGTTCTCCGACGTTCGGGCAAGTCCGGTGCCCACCCCGGTGAGTTCGCACTTTGCCGCGGTATGCGCGGCAAAGTGCGAACTCACCGACTGGGGTGGCGCAGGGGCGGGGGGCGGCGGGGCGAATTGACGAGTTATGTCCCTCATCCCTGCCAAGGAAGTGCGACCGCCGCTGCCGCGGGGGCCGTTCCTCGTGGTCGGGCTCGCCCGCTCCGGGCAGGCGGCGGCGCGGCTCTTGGCGGCGCGCGGCGAGCGCGTGCGGGCGGTCGATTCCGGGCATCCCGAGGGGGCGGAAGGGCTTTCGGCGCTCGGCGTCGAAGTAACCCTGGATACGGATGGGCTGGCGCAACTCGAGGGCATGCACACGGTCGTCAAGAGCCCGGGGGTTCCCCGGGAGGCGGCGGTGATCGCGGCCGCACTGGAGCGGGGGATGGAGGTGACCGGGGAGCTCGAGCTCGCCTGGCGCGCCCTGCCCAACCGCTTCCTCGCCGTCACCGGCACCAACGGCAAGACGACCACGGTGGAGCTGCTCGGCCACGTCTTCCGCACGGCGGGGGAGCCGGTCGCGGTGGCGGGCAACGTCGGCGTCCCGGTCGCCGGCCTGGTCGGTGAGATCGAGCCCGACGCGACCGTCGTCTGCGAGGCCTCCAGCTTCCAGCTCGAGGACACGAGCCTCTTCAGCCCCGAGGGCGCCGTCTTCCTGAACCTGGCGCCCGACCACCTCGATCGCCACGGCGACCTCGCCGCCTACCGCGATGCGAAGCTGCGGATCTTCGCCAACCAGGGCAACGACGACGTCGCGGTCTGGAACGGTGACGACCCGGCGCTGGCCGGCGTCGACCTCGGCGGCTGCGCGCGCCGGGTCGAGTTCTGCCGCGGCGCCTCGCCCGACTGCGAGGTGGCGGCGGCGGAGGGCACGATCTTCTACGACGGCGAGCCGTTGATCGAGACCGCCGAGCTCGGCATCCCCGGCGAGCACAACGTCGAGAACGCGATGGCCGCCGCCGCCGCGGCGCTCGCCTTCGGGGTCGACCGCGACGCCGTCGTCGCCGGCCTGCGCAGCTTCGGCGGCGTGCCGCACCGCCTCGAGCCGGTCGCCGAGATCGGCGGCGTCCGCTTCGTCAACGACTCCAAGGCGACCAACGTCACCTCCGCCATCGTCGGCATCGGCAGCTTCGACCGTGGCGTCCACGCGATCCTCGGCGGCAGCGAGAAGGGCGAACCGTTCGCCCCGCTCGTCGAGCCGCTGCGCGAGCGCGCCGTCGCCACCTACCTCCTCGGCGACACCGCCGAGCGCATGGCCGCCGAACTGGCGCCGCTCGCCGCCGCGGGCGTCCCCCTCCACCGCGCCGCCGACCTCGAGGACGCTGTCCGCGCCGGCGCCGCGGCCGCCGCGCCCGGCGAGGTCGTCCTGCTCTCGCCCGCCTGCGCCAGCTTCGACGCCTTCCGCAACTTCGAGGAACGCGGCGAGCGCTTCCGCCAGATCGTCGCGGACCTCGGGGCGGAGCGCGGATGAGCGGCCTCTCCGTCGCGCTCGGCCGGGCGCGCCCCGCCAAGTCGAAGAAGCGGCGCAAGAAGTCGAAGGCGCGCGCCGTCTCCACCGAGTACAGCCTGCTGCTGACCGCGACGCTCTGCCTGCTCGCCTTCGGCGCGGTGATGGTCTTCTCCGCCTCCTCGACCACCCAGGTCCTGCAGAACGGCGGCCTCGCCGACTCCGCCTACTACCTGCAGCGCACGCTGATCGTCGGCGCGATCGGCCTCGTCGTCATGCACTTCACCGCCCGCCACGGCCTGCTGGCGATCCGCAAAGCGACGCCGATCTTCCTCGCCGGGTCGCTCTTCCTGCTCGTCCTCGTGCTCGGCGCCGGGCAGAGCGTCAACGGCGCCACCCGCTGGATCGGCAGCGGCTCGTTCCAGATCCAGCCCTCGGAGCTCGCCAAGGTCGCGCTCGTCCTCTACGCCGCCGACATGCTCGCCCGCGAGCCGAAGCGGATCCGCTCGATCCAGGGCTTCATGCCGATCCTCCTGGTCACCGGCGCCGCCTGCCTGCTGATCATGCTGCAGCCCGACATGGGGACCACGATGGTGATCGCCTTCGCCGTCGGCGCCACCCTGATCGCCGCCGGCGTCGCCCCGCGGGACCTCGGCAAGATCGCGCTGGTCATCGTCGCCGGGATCCTGCTGATGACGCTGATCGAGCCCTACCGGATGGCGCGCCTCACGAGCTTCCTGCACCCGGGCGCCGAAACGGAAGGCGCCGGCTTCCAGGCCGCGCAGGCGAAGATCGCGCTCGGCTCCGGCGGCCTCTTCGGCGTCGGCATCGGCAACGGCGTGCAGAAGGCCTTCTACCTGCCCGAGGCCCACACCGACATGATCTCGGCGGTGATCGGCGAGGAGCTCGGCCTGGTCGGGATCCTCGGCGTCGTCGGCCTCTTCGGCATGTTCGGCTTCGCCGGCCTGCGGATCGCCCAGAAGGCGAGGGACAACTACGGCAAGATCCTCGTCGCCGGGCTGACCTCGATGGTGCTGGTGACGGCGATGATCAACCTCTTCGCGGTGATGGGGCTGGCGCCGCTGACCGGCGTGCCGCTGCCGTTCATCTCCTACGGGAACTCGGCGCTGCTGTCGTGCCTGTTCGCGGTCGGGCTGATCTTGAACGTCGCCCGGGGCGGCACCGCGAGCGCGGCGCGGGGCACGACCCGGTCCGGCAGACTGAAAGTCGTCGATGGCGGGCGCTCGCCCGCGCGTGAAAGGAGCGGTGCCGGCGGTGCCAGACGGGCCAAGAGTGGTGGTGGCGGCGGGGGGAACCGCGGGGCACGTGGTGCCCGCCATGGCGGTCGCCGACGAGCTCCGTGAGAGCGGCGCCGAGGTCAGCTTCCTCGGCACGCGTGAGAAAGCCGAGGCGGACCTGGTGCCCGCCGCGGGCTACGAGATCGACTTCCTGGACGTGCACGGCATCGACCGGCGCAACCCGCTGCGGGCGGCGCAGGCGGGCTTCGAGGCGCTTGCCGCGATCGGCACGGTGCGCTCGGTGCTGCGCCGGCGGCGGGCCGACGTGGTGATGGGCGCCGGCGGCTACGTCGCCGCGCCGGCTGGGATGGCCGCGGTCCTGGGACGCAAGCCCTTGGTGCTGACCGAGGCCGACAGCCACCTCGGCCTCGCCAACCGCCTGCTGGCCGGGCGGGCGCGGCGGGTCTGCCTGGCGTTCCCGATCGCGGGGCGCGAGGGGGACCGCTATCTGGTGACGGGACGGCCGGTGCCCGCGGCGGTCCTGGCGGCGGACCGGGGTGCGGCGCGGGCCCGGTTCGGGATCGGCGAGGGCGAGCGGGTCCTGCTCGTGGTCGGCGGCAGCCTCGGGGCGCGCTCGGTCAACTTTGCCGCGGTCGAGGCGTTCGCCGAGCGCGAGGGTCGGGACTTCCGCGTGCTCCACGTGGCGGGGACGCGCGACCACGCGGCGCTGCGCGAGCGCCTGGACGCGGCGCCGCACGCCGAGGGCTACGAATTGATCGAGTACGAACCGAACCTCGGCGACGTGCTCGCGGCAATCGACCTGATCCTGGGACGCTCCGGCGGCTCCGTCTTCGAGTTCACCGCCGCGGGACGCCCGGCGGTCCTGGTCCCCTATCCCTACGCGACCGCCGACCACCAGCGCACCAACGCACAGTGGATGGAGCGCGGGGGTGCGGCGACGATCATGGACGACGACGCGCTGGACCCGGCGGCGCTGCTCGCCGAGGTCGGCGGGATCCTCGGCGACCCGGCGCGGCTGGAGCGGATGAGCGCCGCCGCCCGCGGATTGGCGAAGCCGGAGGCGGCGCGCACGATCGCCGACCAGGTTCTGGAGGCCGCGGGGCGATGAGCGACTGGAGCGGGCGGCGACTGCACTTCATCGGCATCGGTGGCGCCGGGATGAGCGGGCTCGCGGTGGTGTGTGCCGGGCTCGGCGCCACGGTCACCGGCAGCGACCGCAGCGAGTCCTCTTATATGGAGCGGGTGCGGGCGGCGGGGATCGAGCCGCACATCGGCCACGACGCCGCCAACCTGCCGGAGGGTGCCGAGGTGGTCGTCTCGACCGCGATCGGGGCCGAGAACCCGGAGCTGGCCCTGGCCCGTGAGCGGGGACAGAAGGTCATCCACCGCGGTGAGCTGCTCGCCGAGCTGTGCGCGGAGAAGCGGCTGATCGCGATCGCCGGCACGCATGGCAAGACGACGACGACCGCGATGACGGTCTGGGCGCTGCGCGGCCTGGGCGAGGATCCGGCCTTCTTCGTCGGCGGCGAGGTGCCGGGCCTCGGCCCTGGCGGCGCGCCCGCCAACGCCGGCTGGGGCGAGGGCGAGTGGGTGGTCGCGGAGGCCGACGAGTCCGACGGCAGCTTCCTGCGCCTCGATCCCGAGATCGCCGTCGTCACCAACGTCGAGATGGACCACCACTCGAAATGGGGCTCGCTGGAGCCGCTGGTCGAGGCCTTCGCCGGCTTCGCCGGCAAGTCCCGCGTCGCCGTCCTGCCCGCCCCGTCCCGCGCCGGCGGCGCCGTCGAAGAGGTCCGCGAGTCCCTCACCACCGCCGCCCCCCTCGGCCGAGTTCGCACTTCTCCGCGCATAGCGCGGCAAAGTGCGAACTCACCAGGGAGTGCCGCGGAGGCGCTCGGTGGCGTTGCGGAGTTTTCGGCGGGGGCGCCGGGGCCCGAGGGGCTCGCGCTTGCGGTGCCGGGGGCTCACAACGTGTTGAACGCTCGCGCCTGCCTGGCGGCGCTCGGGGCGGCGGGGTTCGACCTCGACCGGGCCGCGGCGGCGCTCGCGGACTTTCGCGGGGTGCGGCGGCGGCTGGAGGTCAAGGGGGAGCGGGGTGGGGTCCGGATATATGACGACTACGCCCACCACCCGACCGAGGTCCGCGCCGCGCTGTCGGCGCTGCGCGAGCTCGACCCGCCGCGCCTGGTCGCGGTCTTTCAGCCGCACCTCTACTCGCGGACCAAGGTCTTCGCCACCCAGTTCGGCGCCGCGCTCGCGCTCGCCGACGAGATCGCGGTGCTCGACGTCTACCCGGCCCGCGAGGAGCCGGTCGGCCCGCTCGCCGGCGTCAGCGGCCTCGACGTCGCTCGCGCCGCCGCCGACGCGGGACGCGGCAAACCGGTCGCCTGGCTCCCGACCGCCGCCAAGGCCGACGCCTTCCTCTCCCGCCGCATCGAGGCATTGCCCGCGGGCTCCTTCCTCGTCACGATCGGCGCCGGGGACATCTTCAAGCTCGGGGAGGCGCTCCTCGATGACTGAGCTGCCGGCCGACGTCGAGACCGACTACCCGCTCGCCCGCCTGACCACGGTCCGCACCGGCGGGCCCGCCGACTACTTCGCCCGCCCCGAGTCCGCGGACGATCTGGTGACGCTGCTCGCCTGGGCGAAGGGGGCCGAGGTCGCGGTAGGAGTGGTCGGTTCGGGATCGAACCTCCTGGTAGCGGATGAGGGCTTCCGAGGACTCGCGATGAAGCTGGGCGGCGCGCTGACCGAGATCGAGCGCGACGGCCGGCACCTGCGCTGCGGCGGCGGCGCGCGGCTGCCCTCGGCGGCCGCGAAAGCGGCGGGATGGGGGCTCTCGGGCCTGGAGTTCGGGATCAACATCCCCGGCACCGCGGGCGGCGCGGTGCGGATGAACGCCAACGCCTACGGGGGGCAGCTGGCCGAGGTGCTCGAGTGGGTGGAGGTCGCGACCGCCGTGGGGACCGAGCGGCGCCCCCCGGAGGCCTTCGAGTTCGTCTACCGCAACTCGAACCTCGCCGACGGCGAAGTCGTCTCCCGCGCCTCCTTCGCGCTCACCCCCGGCGACCCGGCGGAGATCAAGGCGACGCTTGCCTCGATGCGCGGCCGCCGCCGCGAGGCGCAGCCCTCCGGGATCAAGACCTTCGGCTCGACCTTCAAGAACCCCGACGACCCGCGCGCCGAGGGCCGCTCCGCCGGGCAGCTGCTGGAGGCGGCCGGGTGCCGCGGCCTGCGGCACGGCGGCGCCCGCTTCTCCCCGAAGCACGCCAACTTCGTCGAGAACATGGGTGAGGCGACGACCGCCGACGTGCTGGCGCTGATGGCCGCGGGGCGGCGCCGGGTGAAGGAGCGCTTCGGGGTCGAGATGGAGCCCGAGGTGCAGGTGCTCGGCGACGTCGAGGTGCCGGGGTGGGTGGCCCGGTGAGGCGGATTGCGCTCGCCATCCTCGTCGTGGCGATCGCCGCGCTCGCCGTCTACTGGTTCGCCCTGCGCGACACCTCGGCGCCCACCACGTCGAGCGAATCGTCGCGACCGGTCGCCCAGATCGGCGAAGGCAAGCAGGTGCTGATCATCGCCGCCGACGGCAGGGTGATCCGGACCGCCTCGGGCAAGTCGAGCCACCTGCCGGTGCTGCCGCTGAAGGGGCGTCCCAAGGGCGACCGCGTCAGGGGCCACGTGCGCGAACAGGTGAACGTCCTGGCGGCCGCGCCGAAGGCGATCCGCCGCTTCATCGTCGGCACCGATTACGGCAAGACCGGGGTGGACGTCGAAACCAGCTCCGGCATCGAAATCCGCTTCGGCGACGATCGCGGCGCGGAAAAGAAGTGGAAGGCGGCCGCGGCGGTCCTTGCCGATCCGTCCGTGACCGTGCTCAGTTATGTAGACGTGCACGCGCCGACGCGTCCCACGGTGGGCGGGGAAAAACATGAACTGCCGCCCGCATAATGAGGCGGAATGCGCCGGGGAGGCAAACCCTCGACCAAAGGGTGAGGGTAGCGAAACCCTCAAGCCGTAGTCGAGAAATCTGCCTTGCAGGATGCCTACCGAGGGTTTGACAAGCCCCTCCGATTACCCTACGTTGAGCGCAATTTCCGACGTAGGAGCGACTGCCCGAACCCTTGAGCATCGCTACAGCCTCGGACAGCACAAGGCTCAACTCACATACAGGTGGCTAAGCCTCGACGCCGAATTGTCTGGAGGAGGCGCGGCAGCCACCAACCAGAAAGAAATCGGGAGATGGAATCGACTTACCTAGCGGTGATCAAGGTCGTGGGCGCCGGAGGCGGCGGCACGAACGCGGTCAGTCGCATGATCGACGCGGGCATCCGCGGCGTCGAGTTCGTCGCCGTCAACACTGACGCGCAGGCGCTGCAGGCCTGCGACGCCGACATCAAGCTTTCGATCGGCCAGGAGCTGACGCGCGGTCTCGGCGCGGGCGGCAACCCCGAGGTCGGCGCGGGCGCCGCGGCCGAGTCCCGCGACGAGATCAAGGAGGCGCTGAAGGGCGCCGACATGGTCTTCGTCACCGCGGGCGAGGGCGGCGGCACCGGCACCGGCTCGGCCCCGGTCATCGCCGAGATCGCCAAGGAGGAGATCGGCGCGCTGACCGTCGGCGCGGTCACCAAACCGTTCGAGTTCGAGGGCAAACGACGCATGCAGCAGGCGCTCGAGGGCATCGAGAAACTGCGCAACAACGTCGACACCCTGATCATCGTCCCGAACGAGAAGCTGCTGCAGGCGGTCGAGCGGCGGACCAGCGTCCTCGACGCCTTCCGCCAGGCCGACGACATCCTGCGCCAGGGCGTCCAGGGCATCACCGACCTGATCACGATCCCCGGGCTGATCAACCTCGACTTCGCCGACGTGCGCACGATCATGCGTGATGCCGGCTCGGCGCTGATGGGCGTCGGCTCGGCCTCGGGCGAGAAACGCGCGCTCGAAGCGGCCAAAATGGCGATCACCTCGCCGCTGATCGAGGAGTCGATCAAAGGCGCGACCGGGATGCTGCTGAACATCACCGGGCCCGAGGACCTCGGCCTCTTCGAGGTCAACGAGGCGGCCCAGCTCGTCCAGCAGGAAGCCGACGACAACGCCAACATCATCTTCGGCTCGGTCGTCGACCAGTCGATGCGGGACGAGATCCGCGTCACCGTGATCGCGACCGGCTTCGAAGGCTTCGAGCTGCTGGCGCGCTCGCCGCAGCGGGTGCGGCGCCGGTACGAGTCGCGGCCGCGGGTCTCCGCCGAGGACACCGACATCCGCAAACTGCGGGTCTCGGACGACGACATCGACGTCCCGGGCTTCCTCAAAGAGTAGGCGCGGCCCGCGGGGCGCTCGCCGGGTACGCTGGGCGGCGTGAACGTCGCCGCCCTCCGCCGCACCCCGCTCTACGAGCAGCACGAGGAGCTCGGGGCCAAATTGGTGCCCTTTGCGGGCTGGGAGATGCCGGTCCTCTACGAGGGGATCCGCGAGGAGCACACCGCGGTCCGCACCCACGCCGGGATGTTCGACGTCTCCCACATGGGCGAGGTCGAGGTCGAGGGCCCGGGCGCGCTCGAGTTCCTGCAGCTGGCGCTGTCCAACGACGTGGCGAAGATCGCCGTCGGCGGCGCCCAGTACTCCTGCCTCTGCAACGAGTCCGGCGGCGTGATCGACGACCTCTTCGCCTACCGCCTCGGCACCGACCGCTTCCTGATCGTCACCAACGCCGCCAACCACGAGACCGACCTGCAGTGGCTCGGCCGCTGGTCGCGCGACTACGACGTCGCCGTGCGTGACGTCGCCGACCGCTACGCGATGCTCGCCGTGCAGGGCCCGCACGCCCGCGCCGTCGTCGCCGCGACGCTGAAGATCGAGCTGCCGGAGCGCTTCCACGTCGTCGCCCAGAACGTCGGCCGCCGCCCGGCGCTGATCTGCGGCACCGGCTACACCGGCGAGGACGGGGTCGAGATGCTGATCGACCCCGAGGTCGCGATCCCGGTCTTCAAAGAGCTGCGGCTCGCCGGCGTCGTCCCCTGCGGGCTCGGCGCCCGCGACACGCTGCGGCTCGAGGTCTGCTTCCCGCTGCACGGCAACGAGCTGACCCCGGAGCGCAACCCGATCGAGGCCGGCCTCGGCTGGTGCTGCAAGGAGGAGACGGGGTTCCTCGGCTCGCCGCGGATACGTTCGGCGCGCGCCGCGGGCACCGCCGAGCGCCTCGCCGCGTTCACGATCGAGGGCGCCGGCATCCCCCGCGACGGCAACCCGGTGCTCGGCGAGCGCGGCGAACAGGTGGGCGTCGTCACCAGCGGCACCTTCGCCCCGTCGCTGGAGCTCGGTGCCGGGATGGCCTACGTGCGCAGCGACCTCGCCGAGCCGGGGACCGCGGTCGAGATCGACGTGCGCGGCAAGCATCGGGCGGCGCGGATAGCTTCCAAGCCCCTCTATCGCAAAAGGAGCTGAACCTTGGCCGAGGCCAACTACCCCGACGACCTGCGCTACCACGACCAGCATGACTGGGTGCGGCTGGACGGCGACGACGCCGCCGTCTTCGGGATCACCTGGTACGCCCAGGACACGCTCGGCGAGGTCGTCTTCTACGAGCCGCCCGAGGTGGGCGCGACGCTGACCAAAGACCAGCCCTACGCCGAGGTCGAGTCGGTGAAGGCGGTCTCCGACGTGATCGCGCCGATGTCGGGCGAGGTGACCGAGGTCAACGACGTCCTTTCCGACAGCCCCGAGAAGATCAACGAGGGTCCCTACGACGAGGGCTGGTTGGTCAAGGTGAAGCTGTCGAGCCCGCAGGAGTACGAAGCGCTGCTCACCGCGGCCGAGTACCAGAAGCTGCTGGACCGCTAGGCCGGCCTCCGGCTTCCCTAGCCTGTAACTGAAGTGAGTCGCTACACCTCCGCCACCCCCGACGATCGCGCCGAGATGCTGGCCGTGATCGGCGTCTCCTCGGTCGATGAGCTGTTCGAGCAGATCCCCGGGCCGCTGCGCCTGGGGCGGCCGCTCGAGCTGCCCGCCGGGATGAGCGAGGCCGAGGTCTACGAGCGCCTCGCAGGGCTGGCGGCGCGCAACGCCGACGCCGAAGCGGAGGTCACCTTCCTGGGCGCGGGGATGTACGACCACTACGTGCCCGCGATCGTCGACGCGATCACCTCCCGCTCCGAGTTCCTGACGCCCTACACGCCTTACCAGCCGGAGATCTCCCAGGGCGGGCTGCAGGTGATGTTCGAGTTCCAGACCGCGATGTCGGAGCTGACCGGGCTGCCGGTGTCGAACGCCGGGCTGTATGAGGGGCCGAGCTCGGTCGCCTCGGCCGGCTACCTGGCGATGGGCGCGACCAAGCGGCGCAAGTTCGTCGTCTCGCGCGGGGTGCATCCGCACAGCCGCGAGACGCTCGCGACCTACTCGGTGGGGTACGGCGCCGAGGTCGTCGAGGTGGGGCTTGCGGGCGGCGTCACCGATGCGGCGGCGCTGGCGGCGGCGGTCGACGGGGAGACCGCGGCGGTGATCCTGCAGAGCCCCAACTTCCTCGGCGCGGTCGAGGACGTCGAGGCGCTCGGCGCCGCGGCGAAGGAGCACGGCGCGCTCCTGGTCGTCGCCTGCGACCCGATGACGCTGGGGATCCTGAAGCCGCCCGGCGAGTGCGGCGCCGACATCGCCCTTGGCGAGGGCCAGCCGCTCGGGAATCGACTGGACTTCGGCGGTCCGTCGTTCGGCTTCTTCTGCTCCACCGAGGCGCAGATCCGGCGCATGCCGGGACGGATCGCGGGCGAGACCGAGGACGTCGACGGGCGCCGTGGCTTCGTCCTCGCGCTGCAGACCCGCGAGCAGCACATCCGCCGCGAGAAGGCGACCAACAACATCTGCACCGCGCAGGCCCTGAACGCGCTCGGCGCGATGGTCCACCTCGCCTGGCTCGGGCGCGAGGGCTTCCGCGATCTGGGCGAGCTGCTGGTGCGCCGCACCGCCTACGCCCGCGAGCGCCTCGCCGCGGTCGACGGGGTGGAGCTGCTGCACGACGCGCCGGTCGTCCGCGAGTTCGCGGTGCGCCTCGACGCGCCGGTGGACCGGGTGCTCGACCGGGTGGCGGAGCACGGCATCGCCGCGGGGTACGCGCTGGGACGCGAGTACTCGGAGTACGACGACGCGCTGCTCGTCGCGATCACCGAGCGCCGCACGCGTGAGCAGATCGACGCGCTGGCCGAGGCGCTCGGGGCCGCGGTCGCGGAAGGGCGTGGTGAGAAGCTCCCGGATAGCGGGAGTAAGTCACCACAGGGCGCCACAGAGAGGGTGGTCGCGTGACCCCGCTCGCCGAGGCGCCGATGCAGCGCGAACGCGCGACGACGATCTACGAGAAGTCGAAGGCCGGGCGGCGCGCCGCCGTCCTGCCCGACGCGGGCGTCCCGGAGACGCCGATCGAGGACCTGATCCCCGCGAACCTCCTGCGCGCCGAGCCGCCGAACCTCCCCGAGGTCGCCGAGCCGGAGATCGTCCGCCACTACAACCGCCTCAGCCGCCGCAACTTCGACCTCGACTCGGGCTTCTACCCGCTCGGCTCGTGCACGATGAAGCACAACCCGCGGCTGAACGAGCGGGTCGCGGCGCTGCCCGGCCACGCCCGGCTGCACCCGGCCCAGGACCCGCGCCGCGCCCAGGGCGCGCTGGAGCTGATGTACCTCCTGCAGGCGAGCCTGGCGGAGATCTGCGGCCTACCCAGCGTCAGCCTCCAGCCCTCGGCCGGGTCCCACGGCGAGCTCGCCGGCCTGCTGCTGACCCGCGCCTACCACGCCGACCGCGGCGAGGTGCGGACCAAGGTGCTGGCGCCCGACACCTCGCACGGCACCAACCCGGCGTCGGTGACGATGGCGGGCTACGAGGTCGTCAAGGTCGCGACGAATCAGCGCGGCGGCGTCGACATGGACGACCTGCGGGCCAAGATCGAGGAGGACCCGTCACAGATCGCCTGCCTGATGCTGACGAACCCGAACACGCTGGGGCTCTTCGACGAGAACATCGAGGAGATCGCGGGGCTGATCCACTCGGCGGGCGGGACGCTCTACTACGACGGCGCCAACCTGAACGCGATCATGGGGCGCACGCGGCCCGGCGACATGGGCTTCGACATCGTCCACCTCAACCTGCACAAGTCCTTCAGCCAGCCGCATGGCGGCGGCGGGCCGGGGGCCGGGCCGATCGCGGTGTCGGAGCGGATCGAGCCGTTCCTGCCACGGCCCCAGGTGGTGCGCCGGGAGGGCGCGGGCGGTCACGGTCCGCGGTTCGACCTCGACTTCGACCGCCCCAAGTCGATCGGCCGGCTGCGCGGCTTCCAGGGCAACTTCGGCGTCTTTGTGCGCTCCTACGCCTACATCCTCAGCCTCGGCGCCGACGGCCTCACCGAGGCCTCGGAGACCGCGGTGCTGAACGCCAACTACCTGAAGGCGCGGCTCGCCGCGGGCCGCGCCGGCGAGCGCCTGCCGATCGCCTTCGACCGCCACTGCATGCACGAGTTCGTCCTCTCCGGGCGGCCGATGAAGAAGGAGCTCGGCCTGGCGACGCTCGACCTCGCCAAGCGCCTGCTCGACTTCGGCTTCCACCCGCCGACCGTCTACTTCCCGCTCCTGGTCGATGAGGCGCTGATGGTCGAGCCGACCGAGACCGAGACGAAGGAGAGCCTCGACGCCTTCGCCGACGCGGTCGAGGAGATCCTCGCCGAGGCCGAGACCGACCCGGAGGTCGCCAAGAACGCCCCATACTCGACCCCGGTGCGGCGCCTCGACGAGGTTCGCGCCACGCGCAAGCCCGTCGTCCGTCAGCCCCTCGGCTGACGCGCTCCGGCGCGGGGGTGCCGCGAGCCTTGTACGCGCCGGACAAGGAAATCCGGCGATCCGCGTGGCATGGTGAGCAGGTGAAGACGCGCGTCGCCGAGAGGGCGGATCTGGAGGCGATCGGCGAGACGCTGGCGCGCGCCTTCGAGGACGATCCGCTCTGGGGCTGGGCCTTCGAGGCCACCTCGCGGGACCGCAAGCTGGCGTCGCTGTCGATCGTCTTCGGCTTCTTCGCCGAGGCGGCGCTCGACTTCGGCTGGGTCCGGGTGACGGACGGGGTGGAGGCCGTGGCGCTCTGGATCCCGCCCGGCTCGCCGGAGATGAAGCCCGCCGACGAAGCTCGCATGCCGGCGGTGATCTCCGACGCCTGCGAGCCGGAGCCCGCGGCGCGGGTGATGGAGATGCTCGCCGCCTTCGAGCGCCACCACCCCCACGAGCCGCCGCACTACTACCTCAGCCTCCTCGCCACCCATCCCGACCACGCCGGCAACCGCCTCGCCGTCGGCCTCGTCGCCGACAACCTGGCCGAGATCGACGCCGCCGACCCACCCGCCCCCGCCTTCCTCGAGTCCTCGAACCCCCGCAACGTCCCCCGCTACGAACGCCTCGGCTTCCGCCCGATCCGCGAGGTCGACCTGGTCGCCGGCCTCACCGGCACCCAGATGTGGCGGGGGCCGCGGGGGGGGGGGGGGGGGGGGGGGGTGGGGG
>CALCIA010000046.1 GCA_937907435.1 uncultured Actinomycetes bacterium | reverse complement strand
GGTCACAGCCTGCCAGGACCCCCATGAGGAGCCCAGGACACCCCTCGGACGGCCGCCAGCCCCCCGGACCCCCGCCCGTCCCTACCCGATCGCCACCATGCGCTCGATCGGCACCTTCGCCAGCTCGGCGATCTCCGGCGTCACGCTGACCTCGAACTTCATTTCCGCCAGCGAGTCGCGCAGCTTCGGCAGCGTGATCATCTTCATGTATTTGCAGAAGGCCATCCGGTTGGCCTCGACCAGGTTCGCCTTCGGCGCCGCCTGCTGGAGCGGGTAGAGCATGCCGTTCTCGGTGGCGACGATGAACTCGCCTTCCGGGTGCTCTTCGACGTAGTTGCGCATGCCCGAGGTGGAGAGCATGTGGACGCCGGTGGTGTCGACGTCGCCGGCCGCGACGTACTCCATCGCCTGGGTCGAGCAGCCGCACTCGGGGTGGATCAGGAACTCGGCGTCGGGATGTTCGGCGCGGGTGCGGTCGATGTCGTCGGGGCGGATGCCGGCGTGGACGTGGCACTCGCCGTCCCAGATGTGGAAGCGGGCGCGGCGCTCGGGTTCCTCCTTGATGCCGGTCTCGCGCTCGACGAAGGCGCCCAGCCACATGTCGGGGCCGAAGAGGATCTCGGTGTCCTCGCCGTTCTCGCGCCAGATGTGCTCGACCACGGAGACGGCGTTCGAGGAGGTCACGCAGTAGTCGGTCTCCGACTTCACCGCGGCCGAGGTGTTGACGTACATGACGACGACCGCGCCCGGGTGTTCGGCCTTCCAGGCGCGCAGTTGCTCGACGGTGATCGAGTCGGCGAGGCTGCAGCCGGCGCCGAGGTCGGGGATCAGCACCTTCTTGTCGGGCGAGAGGATCGAGGCCGTCTCGGCCATGAAGTGCACGCCGCAGAAGACGATCGCGTCCGCCTCGGTGGCCGCGGCGGCGCGGGACAGGCCGAGGCTGTCGCCGAGGTGGTCGGCCAGATCCTGGATCTCCGGCAGCTGGTAGTTGTGGGCGAGGATCACGGCGTTGCGCTGCTGCGCGAGCGCACGCACTTCCTCGCTGAGCACGGTGATCTCCTCCGGAGCAAGCTCCGGCGCGAAATTCGCTTGGATCGTCGGGAGCTCCTGCATGAGCCCTTCCTTTCCTTCTGTTCGCCGGCAGACCCTTCAGGTCGAACCAGGTCGAATGACTTGGCCACAGTCTACCGATCGGGCGCCGGCATCCTTAGTGACGTGCCCGAGCTGCCCGAGGTCGAGATCACCGCGCGACGGATCGACGCCGCCGTGCGCGGCGCCACGGTCGAGTCCGTGTTGGCCCCGGGGATGAACGTGATGAAGACGTTCGACCCGCCGCTGGAAGCGCTGGCCGGGCGCGAGATCACCGGGGTGCGGCGGATCGCCAAGATGCCCGTGGTCGAGTTCGGCGACCTCTCGCTCCTGATCCACCTGATGTCGGCGGGACGGCTGCGCGTCTCGGGCAAACGCGCCTCGCTGAAAGACCGCGCCTCGCGGGTGCTGATCCGCCTCGACGACGGCCGCGAGCTGCGCCTGCGGGAGCTCGGCACCAAGCAGCGGGCCTGGGCGAAGCTCCTGCCGTCAGACGCGGTCGCCGCCGACGAGATGGTGGCGACGCTCGGCCCGGAAGCCTGGCCCGCCCCGCCCTTGGAGGAGTTCACCGCCGCGATCGCGAAGCCGCGCCACCTTCACCCCCTGCTGCGCCACCAGAAAGACATCAGCGGCATCGGCCGCTCCTGGGTCGACGAGATCCTCTGGGAAGCGTGCCTCTCCCCGTTCAAGAAAGGGACCGAACTCGACCCCGAGGAGGTCGAGCGCCTCCACGCCGCCCTCCACCTCCTCGGCGACGCGATCAACCACTACGAGGAGACGATCGGGCCCGACCTCCCCGACAAGATCAAGGTCCCCCTGCGGATCCACAAACACGAGGGCGAGCCCTGCCCCCGCTGCGGCACCACCATCGAGGCCGTCTACTTCTCCGAACACCAGATGAACTACTGCCCCCACGACCAGACCGGCGACCGCGTCCTCAAAGACCGCCGGCTGTCGAAACTCCTGAAGTAGTCCGTCAGCGCGTGGTTCTGTCGCCCAGGATGTGGATCTTGGGTTTCGTCTGATCCAGGGGCACGTCCCACGGAATATCTTCCGCCTGGACAGGCCCGACGAACCTCTTCTTCTTCGCCTTTTTCTTGAAGAGCTTGCGGATCAAAACGTCACCACCGCGATCAGGATAGCGAGGGATATCCCGGTGGAGAAGAGGCCGGCAAGAAACAGGTACTCCGCTCTCCTGATCGCGCGCGCCGCCGAATCACCCTGAACCATGGTCAGCTCGATCAGGTCAAGCAGGCCGTGGATCAGTCGGACGTGGATGCGCCAGAGGTCGGGCTCGTGGGTAAATCGCTCGGAGCGGTAGTTGGCGACCTCGGCGGCCGATATCTCAGAGGCGAGCTCTGGCACCAGGCCACCGCGCAGGGCGGTCACCAGGGCCGCAACCAAGAAGAGGACGCCGACCAGGAGCGAGATACCGGCAGAGGCGCGGGCGGCACCGTGAAGAGCATCGAGGACCGATCCCGCGTTCGCGCCCGCGAGCGCCAAGACCGCGCCGGAAAAGCCGGCGAGCTGGCCGCCGCGAATTCGCAGCGACTGCACCTGCTCGCGAAGGTCGTCAAGGAGGCCTTCCGACCTCTTCACGTACCAGGCGATCGCCTCGGGGTTCGCGGGCATCGGGCCAAGCTATGCCCGGTTTCGCCGTTTCCCGCCACCCGCGCGAGAGAAATTACAGAGGCGTGGGCTAGTCGGCGCTGAGCAGCAGGGAGAAGTCGAGAACCGGGGCCGAGTGGGTCAGGGCGCCGACCGAGATGAAGTCGACGCCGGTCTCGGCGGCGGCGCGAACGGTCTGGAGGTTGACGTTGCCGGAGGCCTCGAGGGTCGGCTTGCCGTGGTCGCCGTGGGCATCTCGGAGCTCGACCGCGGCGCGCATCGTCGGCGGGTCCATGTTGTCGAGCAGGAGCTGGTCGGCGCCGGTGCCGAGGGCGTAGGCGGTCTCGTCGAGGTTGCGGACCTCCACCTCGACCGGCAGCTCCGGGTGCGCCTTACGCGCGGCGTAGACGGCCTTGGGGATGCCGCCGGCGGCGGCGATGTGGTTCTCCTTGATCAGGAAGGCGTCGAAGAGGCCCATCCGGTGGTTGGTGCCGCCGCCCGCCGCGACCGCCGCCTTCTCCAGCCGGCGCAGGCCGGGGGTGGTCTTGCGGGTGTCGAGGATCCGCGCCTCGGTGCCCGCGATCGCCTCCACGTAGCGGGCCGTCAGCGTCGCCACCCCGGAGAGGTGGCCGAGGAAGTTCAGCGCGGTGCGCTCGGCGGCGAGGATCGTGCGGGCCCGGCCGTGGGCGACCAGCACCTCGGCGGGCACGTCCTGGCGCCACTCCCCCTCGGGCGCGCGCCTCTCGACCTCCTCCACCCCGGTCTGGGCCATCGTCTCGGCCACCAGGTCGAGCCCGAAGACGACGCCCGGCGCTTTCTGGACGATGCGGGCGCTCGCCGTCGCCTCGGCGGGGACGGTCGCCGCGCCGGTGACATCGCCGTCGCCGAGGTCCTCGGCCAGCGCCCGGGCGACCAGCTCGCGAAGCTCCTCGGCGGAAATTGCGGACACATCGCCACCCTAGTGAAGTCGAGGGGGGCGAATCTCACGTCGGCCAGACTTAGGACGTTGAAAGAGAGATGGCAGAGCTACCGCCCTTCCAGACGCTGATCGACGAGCACGCCACCGAGGTGATGGCGGTGCTGCGCGGCGCGGTCGGCCGCGACGGCGCCGAGGACGCCTTCCAGGAGACCTTCCTGGCCGCCCTGCGCGCCTACCCGAGCCTGCGCGACGCGGACAACCTGCGCGGCTGGCTGGTGACGATCGCGCACCGCAAGGCGATCGACCACCACCGGGCGCGGGGACGTGCCCCGGTGCCGGTCTCCGCGGTCCGCGAGGAGGCGGTCTTCGACCCCGATCCCGCCGACGGCGAGGTCTGGCGCTCGGTCGCGATGCTGCCGCCGAAGCAACGGGCGGCGGTCACCCTGCGTTTCGCCAGTGACCTCCCGCACGAGGAGATCGCCGCGGCGCTCGGCTGCTCGCCGGAGGCGGCGCGCCGCAGCCTGCACGAGGGACTGAAACGACTGCGAAAGGAGTTGGCATGACGGCCACCATGGACAAATCGCTGGAACGGCTGCGCGAGCGCGCCGCCGCGGAGGGCCTGCTCGACGTCGCCTACGCGACCGCCGATTCCCCCTTCGGAACGCTGCTGCTGGCGCGGACGCCGCAGGGACTGGTGCGGCTCGGCCTGCCGAGCGAGGACGTGGAGGCGACGCTCGCCGACCTGGCGAGCCGGATCTCGCCGCGCCTGCTCGAGGCACCCGCGCAGCTCGACGAGGAGCGGCGCGAGCTCGAGGACTACTTCGAGGGCCGCCGGCAGGAGTTCGACCTGGCGATCGACTGGCAGCTCAGCCACGGCTTCCTGCTGCGCGCCCGCCGCGGCATCGCCGCGATCCCCTACGGCGAGACCCGCACCTACACCGACCTGGCGCGCCAGGCGGGCAACGAGCGCGCGGTCCGCGCGGCGGGCTCGGCCTGCTCGCGCAATCCGATCCCGCTCGTCGTCCCCTGCCACCGGGTGGTGCGCAGCGACGGCACCCCAGGGCTCTACGCGGGCGGCGTCGAGATGAAGAAGCGGCTGCTCGCGATGGAGAGCCAAGACGAGTAGGTCAAACGTCTAGTCGGGGTCAAGTAGCGCTTCGTCCGGCCGATGAGGCCGCATGAAGCGCTATTCCCCGCTGCTCATGCTCCTCGTCCTGCTCGGCGCCCTGGCCGTCTCGCAGGTCGCCACCGCCGCCGCGTCCCCCGCGCGGCCGAGCTCGACCTTCGCCCACCCGACCCTGCGCGACGACGCCCCCGAAGCCGAAGAAGAAATCGAAGCCGAAGAAGACGAATTCGGCTTCGAAGAATGCGAAGCGGGCGCCGTGGAATTCGAATTCGACGAAGGCGAAGGCGAAGAAGAATTCGAAGCGGAAGAACTGGAAGCCGACTGCGGCGACGAAGCCGAAGCCGTCAAGGCGGCCCCGAAGGGCGCTCCGTTCGTCACCGCGCCGGCCGCCTGCCAGGTGCGCCAGGCCGAATCGACGCTCACCACCCTGCCCGGCTCCGACCAGGTGCGGCTCAGCGTCCGTTACCGGACCTGGTCCCCGACCCAGGTCACCGTCGGCCTCAAGCTGCGGGACCACAAAGGCGGCGTCGCGATCGCACACGCGACCAAGCACCTGGGCGCCAAAGGCGTCCTCCACCTCACCACCAAGCTGGGCGCGGCGATGATGGAGCGGGCCCTGGCGGCGAGGGAGTTCGACGTCTCCCTCCGCGCCCCCGAAACCCCCGGCTTCTGCGCCGGCGCCCTGGAACAGCGCCTGCACAGCGTCAAACACACGAGCGCCCGGGCGCCGCGCGTCTACGCCGACTGAGCCCTCAGGAGGAGCGCGGGAGTGTCGTCGCCAGCCACTCGGCGGCGACCGGCAGGACGGCCGGGTCGATCGTGTGGACGACGTCGGACTCGCGGTAGGTGACGTCGATCCCGCCCGCGAGGAGCAGGTCACGGGCGGCGCGGCCGAAGCCGACATCGATCACCGGGTCCTGGGTGCCGTGGGCAAGGAAGGCGCGGGTGGCGGTGCGGTCATCGAGGCTCGGGCGCCAGCCGGCCACGCTCGGCACGAAGCCGCTGAAGGCGAGCACGCCGGCGACCGTCGGCCGATCGGCGCTCCACCCCATCGCGTGGCTCATCACCGCGCCCATCGAGAAGCCCGCCAGCACCGTGCGCTCCGGTCCCGGCCCCGAGTCCTCCCAGAGCCCGTCGTGGAGCTCGGCCAGCGCCGCGCGCGCCGCGTCGAAGCTCGCCCGGTCCGGATAGCCGACTTTCGGCACCACGTACCAGTGGTGGCCCGGCCAGCCGGGGACCTGCAGCGGCCCGCGCGGCGAGACGACCCGCAGCCGCCGCTCCGGGTCGAGGGCGTCGGCGAGCCCGATCAGGTCGCGCTCGTCGGTGCCGCGGCCGTGGTGGAGCACCAGGAGCCCCTGCGGGTCCCCTGCCGCGGCCCGTTCGACGGTGACCAGCGGCGCCATCGGGTGCCCTTGCGCGTCCCTAACTCGCCGAGGACGCGGCGGTCTTCTCGAGGTAGTCGCGGACGAAGCCGTCGATGTCGCCGTCGAGCACCCGCTGGACGTCGCCGACCTCGTGCTCGGTGCGGTGGTCCTTGACCATCGTGTAGGGGTGCAGGACATAGGAGCGGATCTGCGACCCCCAGGCGACGTCTTTGACCTCGCCGCGCGCCTTCGCCATCTCTTCCGAGCGTTTGCGCTCCTCCAGCTCGATCAGCTTCGATTTCAGCAGCTGCATCGCGACCGCCTTGTTCTGCGTCTGCGAGCGCTCGTTCTGGCACTGGACCACGGTGTTGGTCGGGATGTGGGTGATCCGCACCGCCGAGTCGGTCTTGTTGACGTGCTGGCCGCCGGCGCCGGAGGCGCGGTAGGTGTCGATGCGCAGGTCGGACTCGTCGATGTCGATTTCGACGTCGCCCTCGACCAGCGGCCCGACGTCGACCTGGGCGAAGCTCGTGTGGCGGCGCGCCGAGGAGTCGAAGGGGCTGATCCGGACCAGCCGGTGGACGCCGCGCTCGGCGGCGAAGAGGCCGTAGGCGTTCTCACCGCGGGCGATGAAGGTCGCCGACTTGAGGCCGGCCTCCTCCCCCGGCGAGGCCTCCGCCATCTCGACGTCGAAGCCGCGCCGTTCGGCCCAGCGCAGGTACATGCGCAGGAGGATCTCCGCCCAGTCCTGAGAGTCGGTGCCCCCCGCCCCGGCGTGGACGGTGACGACCGCGTCGCCGGCGTCGTACTCGCCGCTGAAGAGCCGCGCCTCTTCGAGCTCGGCCAGCCGCGACTCGACCTGGGCCAGCTGCCCCTCCAGCTCGGCCTCGATCTCCTCGTCCTCCTCGGCCAGCTCGGCGAGGTCACCGAGTTCGCCGACGTCCGACTCCAGGCCGCGGAACATCTCGAGGCGCCGCTGGGCGCGGGCGTGGGCGGCCGACGTGCGGGCCGCGGCCTCCTGGTCGTCCCAGAACCCAGGCGCGCCCATCTCCTCCTCGAGCGCGGCGGATTCCTTTTCTAGGCCGGCAGGGTCAAAGGTAGTCCGAGAGCAGGGACAGCTGCTCGCGGACAGCGGCGATGCGCGGCGCTACGGGCTCTTTCTGCGCGGCATCGGCCATGGCGACAGGTTACCGGGTGGTGGATGGGTGGACGGGCGGGTTCGGGGGGCTTGCGGCCGTCCGAGGTGGTGGGTGCGGGTGTCCTGGGCTCCTCATGGGGGTCCTGG
>CALCIA010000045.1 GCA_937907435.1 uncultured Actinomycetes bacterium | reverse complement strand
CCCATGAGGAGCCCAGGACACCCCCGCGCCACCTCGGACGGCCGCAAGCGCCCCGAACCCCCGCCGCCCCCCAACCCGCTAACGAACCTGGAACCCGCCGCCCTCGCGGTAAGCGCGATAAAGGTCCAGAGCGTGGGCCGATGGCTCCTGCAACGGCGACGGCGGGGCGGCCGGGTCGGCCCAGAGCATCTCGGTCGTCTCGACGCCGTCGGGACCGGGATCGCCGCTCCAGTGGCGGGCGAGGAAGAGCAGCGCGAAGCAGTGGCTGACGTCGCCGCCCGGGTAGGTGATCGTGTGGAGCTCGGCCTCCGACAGGCAGGCGAAGGCCTCGAGGCCGGCGGGGTCGAGGTCGACGCCGGTCTCCTCGCGCAGCTCGGTGATCGCGGTGGCGGCGAAGCTCGAGCCCTCCTCGGCGCCGCCCGCGGGCAGGCACCAGAGGCCGTTGTCGGCGCGGCGGGTGAAGAGGACGGCGCCGTCGTCACGGACCAGGAAGACCATCGCGCCGGGGATCAGGACGAGGTCGGAGCCGACCTTCTGGCGCAGCCGCCACAGGTATGAGCCCTCGAACGGCATCGCGCTCAGGCGACC
Organism: uncultured Actinomycetes bacterium; assembly: GCA_937907435.1. Taxonomy (GTDB): domain Bacteria; phylum Actinomycetota; class Thermoleophilia; order Solirubrobacterales; family 70-9; genus VAYN01. Next base: position 4,999 of record CALCIA010000045.1, on the reverse strand, counting down.
TGGAAGGTCCCGGTCCGCAGGTAGGCGAGCAGCAGCTCGACGGCGCGGGCGGTCGAGTCCTCGAAGGGCTGCGGCAGATCGGTCGGGTCGGCGAAGCGCAGGTCGGTCGTCTCCACCCCGTCGGGCGCGAGCTCCCCCTCCCACCGCCGCACCAGGAAGCACATCGAGAAGTAGTGGGCGACGTCGCCGTTCGGGTAGTGGAGCGTGTGGCGGTCGGCTTCCGAGAAGCAGGCGACCGGGATCAGGTCGTCCTCGCGGGCGACCAGGCCGGTCTCCTCCCGCAGCTCGTCGACCGCCGTCCGCGCGAAGCTCCCGCCGACCTCCGCCGCCCCGCCGGGCAGGCACCAGGTCCCGTCGTCCCCGCGCAGCGCGAAGAGCACCTTGCCGTCCTCCCGCTGCGTCGCCACCGCCGCTCCCGGCGTGAGGACGAGGTCGTGCCCGACCTTCTGCCGGAGTCCCCAGAGGTATGAGCCTTCGAAGGGCAAGAGGCACGGAAACCTAAAGGCACGCCCCCTACAATCGACGGCAGGGGGCCATAGCTCAGTTGGCAGAGCGCCTGCTTTGCAAGCAGGAGGTCGCCGGTTCGAACCCGGCTGGCTCCATCTCCGCGGCTGCCTCCGGCGGCGGCGGCTCGGCGCACCGAATCCTCGGGGTGCCCGGCGAAAAAGATCAGCACCGGTGCCCGATGCGGGGTGCCAGGGGCCGCGACAGTCTTCGCCGCATGACCTGGATGAAGCGCGCTCGCGGCAGGCTGACCTACGCCAACGTCGTCTCGACGCTGGCCTTGTTCCTGGTGATCGCCGGCGGCACCGCCTTGGCGGCCGACCATCTGGCCAAGAACTCGGTGGGCACCGCGCAGATCAAGAAGGGTGCGGTCACCGCGGCGAAGATCAAGAACGGCGCGGTCACCGGCGCGAAGATCAAGCTCGCGACGCTGGGCACCGTCCCCAGCGCGACGACGGCCGGCTCGGCGGGCACCGCCACGACCGCGGGCAGCGCCAACAGCGCGAAGAGCGCGGGCCACGCGGCAACCGCGGACTCGGCGACGTCCGCCGGGCACGCGGATACGGCCAACTCGGCGACCAGCGCCGGGCACGCAGACTCGGCGAACACTGCCGACACGGCAACCTCCGCGACTCACGCGGACACGGCCGACACCGCGACGTCGGCCGGACACGCCGACACCGCCACCTCGGCGACTTCGGCTGCACACGCCGACACGGCCGACACGGCGACCACCGCCGCCGACGCCGATGCGCTCGGCGGGGCGCCGCCGCAGAGCTTCATGCGCTCGGACCGCTTCGCCTTCGGCACCGCCGACACCGAACCGAGTACGCCGCAGACGGTGCTCTCGATCGGCGGGGTCGAAGTGACGACGGCCGGCTCCAATCCCACGGAATTCCGCGCCCGGATCGTCAATCACAACGCCGACCAGTGGGAGTTCACGACCACCGCCGAAAAGGGCATCGCGACCCTCGGGGAAGGGCAGTCGACGATCCTCGGCCCGCCCACCGCCGGCCCCGGCGGCCCCGTGAGCGCCGGATCGATGGTGATCAACGGGCGCGACCGGGTGGAACCGGAGAAGGCGATCGTGATCCAGTGCGGGTCCGACGTCGCCCCCGATCTCCTCGAATGCTTCGCCCAGCTCTCCCCGGCCGCCTGACCGGGGTCAGCGGACGACGGCGCGTTTGTAGCGGGTCACGGCGAGGACGCCGAAGACGGCGGCGATGCCGACCGACCACAAGACCGCGCCCCAGACGGTGTTGCCGGCGGGGTCGCCGATGAAGAGGGCGCGGATCGCGTTGACGGTGATCGAGAAGGGGTTCCATTCGGCGAACCACTGGAGGGCGGCGGGCATCGTTTCCGGCGGGACGAAGGCGGAGGAGACGAAGGTGAGCGGGAAGATGACGATGAAGCCGAGGGACTGGGCCGCCTCCGGCGATGAGGAGGTGAGGCCGATGAAGGCGAACACCCAGGAGAAGGCGTAGCCGAAGAGGAGCAGCAGGAGTATCCCGGCGACGATGTGGAGGAAGGGGCTTTCGAAGCCGAAGCCGATGATCACGCCGACGACGAGCATCACCGTGATCGAGATGCCATTGGTGACGATGTCGGAGAGGGTGCGGCCGGCGAGGACGGCGGAGCGCGACATCGGCAGCGAGCGGAAACGGTCGACCAGGCCTTTGCGCAGGTCCTCGGCGATGCCCATCGCGGTGACGAAGCCGCCGAAGGCCATCGTCTGGACGAGGATCCCCGGGATCAGGAAGTTGATGTAGCTGTGGCCTGAGGTCGAGATCGCGCCGCCGAAGACGTAGGCGAAGAGCAGCACGAACATGATCGGCTGCACGGTGAAGGCGAGCAGCAGGTCGGGCGCGCGGGCGATGCGCAGGAAGTTGCGTTTCGCCAGCACGAGCGTGTCGGAGATCGCCGTGCCGCTCATCCCTCTCCCCCCTCCTCGTCCTCTTCCGCCGCGTGGCCGGTCAGCTTGAGGAAGACGTCGTCGAGGGTCGGCCGCCGCATCGAGATGTCGTCGATGCCGACGCCGGCGTCGTTCAGCCGCTGGACGGCCGCCGCGATCGTGCCCTTGCGCTCCGCCACCGGGACCCGCAGGACGACGCCGTCGAGCTCCGGCGGCGCCGAGCAGACCTCGCGGAGCGCCGCGATCGCCGCCTCCGCGTCGCCCGCCGACTCCAGCGTCACCTCGAGCGCCTCGCCGCCGACCTGGTCCTTCAGCTCGTCGGAGGAGCCCTCGGCGATCACCCGGCCGTGGTCGATCACCGAGATGCGGTCGGCGAGCCGGTCGGCCTCGTCGAGGTACTGGGTGGTGAGCAGCACCGTCGTCCCCTCGGCCACCCGCCCTTCGATCGTCTCCCAGAGGCCGATGCGGCTGCGCGGGTCGAGCCCCGTCGTCGGCTCGTCGAGGAAGAGGACCGGCGGCCGCGCCACCAGCGCCGCGGCGAGGTCGAGGCGCCGCCGCATCCCGCCGGAGTAGGTGCGGACGAGGCGCCCGCCCGCCTCCTCGAGGTCGAAGCGCTCCAGCAGCTCGGTCGCCCGCGCCTTCGGCTCGCCCTTCGGCAGGTGGTAGAGCTGGCCGACCATCTGCAGGTTCTCGAAGCCGGTGAGGTTCTCGTCGACCGCCGCGTACTGGCCGGCGAGGCCGATGCGGCGGCGCAGCTCCGGCGCCTCGGAGGCGACGTCGAGCCCGGCGACCCGGGCGCGGCCGCCGTCGGCGGGCAGCAGCGTGGTGAGGATGCGGACCGCGGTCGTCTTCCCCGCCCCGTTGGGGCCGAGCAGCCCCAGCACGGTGCCGGTCGGCGCGGCCAGGTCGACGCCGTCGAGCGCCCGTACGTCGCCGTAGGACTTGGCCAAGCCCTCGGCCTCGATCGCCGCCTCAGTCGAGATCGAAGTCCTTCGGCGGCTTCTGCTCGAACCAGAGGTCGTCGTCCTCCGGCGCGTCTTCGAGGAACTGCGGGGTGTCTTCGAGCACGTCCTCGTGACCCGTTTCCGGGTCGTAGTCGGTCTCGTCCTCGTCGTCGTCGTCCGCGTCCGCGGCGGGCTCCTCGGCCGCTTCGGCCTCGTCGGCGCGGCGCAGCACTTCCTGGGAGGGGTCCTCTTCGTAGGGACGCTCCTCGCCGGGCTCGGACTCGAAGTCGAAGATGCCGCCCTGGCCGCCGGGCTCGTCCTTGTACTGCGGCATCGCCAGGTGCTCGTCGGTCGGCGGCAGCGGCGCCTCGAGCGCCTGGTCGAGCTCGTCGGAGAGCCGCTGTTCGTTGAAGAAGTCGAATTCGGCGGAGCCCTCCTCCGGCTCGGCCTCCTCCGGCGGGCGACCGGCGACCTCGGCGTCGGGGCCGTGGCTCTCCAGCGGCGGCTGCTCGTAGAGCTCGGTCGGCGGCCCGGCGTCCTCGGGGGCGGGCGGCGCGGCCAGCGGCTCCTCCCCGGCGGCGTCGACGAGCTCCTCGTCGGTCGGGCTCGCCTGCTCGCCGGCGGGCGGCGCCTCGGCGGCGGCCTCGGCGTCCACGTGCGCCTGCACGTCGAACATCTGGGTCGGCTGGTCGGCGATCGCCTCGCGCTCCGCGGCGCTGGGACCGGCGTCAGCGGGGATCTCGTGCTCACCGGCGGGGTACTCCTCGTCGGTCGGCGGGGCCGGGGACTCGTCGGTCGGCGGCGCGGCCTCCTCGTCGGTCGGCGGCGCGGGCGCCTCCTCGGCGGGCGTGAGCTCCTGGTCGAAGAGCGGCGCGGCGGCCTCGTCGGCGGGCGGCGCGGGCGTTTCGCCGGTCGGCGGCGCCAGGTCGGCGGCCGGGGCCCCGCCAGGCGGCGGCGGGAGCGGCACATCGGCGGCGTCGGCCGGGCTCGGTGGCGGCGCGTCCGGCGGCGGCGACAGCTCGTCCTCCACCGGGCGCGCGTCCGGCGCGTCGGGGGCGGGCGAGAACTCGTCCTCGACCGGGCGCGCCTCCGCCTCGGCATCGGCGTCGAAGAAGGAGGCGTCGTCCTCAGGCGCGGGCGGCGGCATCTGGTCCGGATCGGCCGGGCCGGGCGCGGCGTCGGCGGGCGGCGGCTCCTGCAGGTCGGTGAGGTTGGGACGACGGCCGCTGCGCTCGTGCTCGTCGGCGATCTCCGGCAGCGCGGCCGCGGTCTCCTCGGGCGACGTCAGGAACTCGGTCGGCGCCTCGGCGAACGGGTCGATCTCGTCCGGGCGCTGGGGCGGCCCGAACGCCTCGTCCTCGAGCCGTTTGACCTCATCGTCGTCCGCGCCGTGGGCGCGCTTCAGTTCCAGGTGCTCGCGGATTGCGTCGTCAAGAATGCTCATCTGGCCTCCCTGTGGGGGAAGGTTCCAAAGACTAAGGGCTATTCCTTGACCTTGCCCCCCGCTGGGCAGGACTTCCCACGGACCCTGTGGACGAAGCGGTATCGCGGGGAAGGCCGGGGACCCGCAAGCTGGCGCCCGGCAAGGGACCCGCCCCTCTCGCCACGGCCCGGGCAGGCTGTGGCCGTGGCGAGAGGG
>CALCIA010000044.1 GCA_937907435.1 uncultured Actinomycetes bacterium | reverse complement strand
GCCGGAAAGTGTGACGTTCCCGGCATCTTCGTCACGGATCCGGCCGAGGTGTGGACACTCCCGGACCTGATCCTCACGTAAGTCCGACTTCGCGACGTCCCTGTGCCGCCTCTCCCACGCACCCCTCACGTCCTGGGCTCCTCATGGGGGTCACAGCCTGCCAGGACCCCCATGAGGAGCCCAGGACCTCCCTCGGACGGCCGGCGGCGCCGCGGACCCCCGCCCGTCCGGTCCCCCGCCCCTCACCCGCCCCTCTGCCCTTCGATCGCCTCCAACGTCGCCCGCAGGTGGTGCTCGGTGGAGGCGACCGCCGCGTCGCCGTCCTGGCTCTGGTAGGCATCCAGGATCGCGGCGTGGTCGGCGTTTGCCCGTCCCATCAGGCGCGGGTCCGCGCTCAGGGACCAGGCCACCTGGAGCGCCGATTTGTTGCGCAGCGCGACGATCGTCTCGTTCAGGAGCGGCGCCGCGCCGCGGTCGGTGAGCCGGTTGTGGAAATCGCGGTTGAGGGCGATCCAGGCGCCGACCTCGGCGACGCCCTCCATCTGCCGTTGGAGCGCCGCGGCCTCCTTCAGGTCGGCGGCGCCGATCCGGCCGACGGACTTGCGCACCTCGAGCGGCTCGAGTGCGAGGCGCATCGCGTAGATTTCGCGCGTCTCGGTCACGGTCGGCGTGTGGACCAGCGAGCTCTTGTAGGAGTCGAAGTCGACCAGGCCCTCGCCGGCGAGGTCACGGATCGCCTCGCGGATCGGCGTCTTGCTGACCCCGAGCGCGGCGCTGAGGTCGGTGAGGACGAGCGGGCTGCCCGCCGCGAGGGTGCCGTTCAGGATCGCCTGGCGCAGGCTGTCGCGGACGTCTTCGTGGGCGGTGCGGCGGGGCGCCCGGCCCACCCTCGGCGCCGGCTCCGCCCCGTCTTCAGCGCTGCCCGCCATCCCCGGTCGGACGACGTCTAGTCCTCGCGGCCGGGGTCCTGGCCGTCCTCGTCCTCGTCGAGCTCCTCGTCGCCTTGTTCGAGCGCGGTCTCGGAGACCGAGCCGGTGGAGCCGGGGTGGTAGGAGGTCTGGAAGGCCTCGAGGACGCGGTCGCGGCCGTCTTCGTCGACCGGCACCTCGTCGGAGAGGCGGACCCACTCGGCCCCCTCGTAGGCCTCGAGGTTGAAGACCTCCTGGTCGATCGAGGCGGAGTCGTCGACGATCACGACCACCTCGGTCTGCGGGTTGAAGTAGGTGCCGGGCTGGTTCAGCAGCTCCTCGACCTCGTAGAGGTTCTCCTCGGGATCGGCTGGCATCGGCCGCGATCTTAGAGCTTGCGCCGCGCCTCGCGCGCGCCGCCCCGGGCGTCCGCTCAGCCGCCCAGCTCGGTGAGTTGGCGCTCCGTCTCCGCCGCCACGTCGAGCGGCTTCAGCCCGGCCCGCCGGCGCCGTTCGTTGCGGGCGATGACGAGCTGGCGGACCTCCGCCCGCAGCTCCTCGTCGTGGCCCGCCGTGGGCCCCTCCGCGGCCGCCGCCAGGAGGCGCGCCGACTCGGCCTCGATGTCGAGGGCCGGCTCGCCCCGCACCTTCCGCCGCTCGGCCTTCGCTTCGAGCATCTGGCGCACCTCGGCGGCCTGGATCGCCGGGTCCGTCGACTGCGGCGCCGCGCCCTTGCGGGTCGGCTGGTCGCGCAGGATCGCGAACGCGCCGCCGCCGTAGGAATCCCAGCCGCCGGTCACCCGCTTCAGCCCGAGGCCGATCAGCGGGGCCACCACCCCGGTGAAGATCAGCACCGCGCCGGCCTTCACCCCCACGGAAAGCGCCATCACAAGTCCCACGGAGACAGCGTATCCGGTACGCTTGTGTTGGTTGACTGACCAGTCAATCGGGTCCATTCTCGCAACTAAAGGAGCTTCACGCGGTGGTTGACTTCACCCTGACCGACGAACAGAAAGACTTGAAAGAACTCGCGCACTCCTTCGCCGAGAAAGAGATGCGCCCGGTCGCCTGGGAGTACGACAAGGACGGCACCTGGCCCGACGAGGTGCTGCGCAAGGCCTGGGACGTCGGCCTGATGAACACCCACGTCCCCGAGGCCTACGGCGGCCCGGGCCTCGACTACCTCTCCGGCTGCGTGATCGAGGAGGAGATCGGCTGGGGCTGCTCCGGCATCGGCACCTCGCTGATGGCGAACGGCCTGGCCTCCGCGCCGGTCGGCCTCGGCGGCTCCGAGGAGACGAAAAAGAAGTACCTCGGGATGCTGACCGAAGACTTCAAGCTCGCCTCCTTCTGCCTCACCGAGCCGGACGCCGGCTCCGACGTGTCCGGGATGAAGACCCGCGCCGTCAAGCAGGGCGACAAGTACATCCTCAACGGCTCCAAGTGCTTCATCACCAACGGCACCTACGCCGACTGGTTCACGGTCTACGCCAAGACCGACCCGGAGGCCGGCCACCGCGGCATCTCCGCCTTCGTCGTCGACGCGAGCTCCCCCGGGGTCACCGTCGACAAGAAGGAGGACAAGATGGGTCAGCGGGCGTCGAACACCGCGACGATCTCCTTCAACGACGTCGAGGTGCCCGCCGAGAACCTGCTCGCCGAAGAAAACAAGGGCTTCAAACTCGCGATGATGACCCTCGACCGCACCCGTCCGGGCGTCGCGGCGATGGCCGTCGGGATCGCCCGCGCGGCGTTCGAGTTCGCCTGCGAGTACTCGAAGGAACGGGTCCAGTTCGGCGTGCCGATCGCGATGCACCAGGCGATCCAGTTCATGATCGCCGACATGGCGACCAAGGTCGACGCGGCCCGGCTCCTGACCTGGAACTCGGCCGTCCAGCTCGACCAGGGCCAGCGCAACACGCTGCGCTCCTCGGAGGCCAAGCGGTTCGCCTCCGACTCGGCGATGGAGGTCACCACCGACGCCGTCCAGGTCTACGGCGGTTATGGCTTCATCAAGGAGTACCCGGTCGAGAAACTGATGCGCGACGCGAAGATCATGCAGCTCTACGAGGGGACCAGCCAGATCCAGCGCCTGGTCATCGCCAAAGAGGTGCTGCTGCCGCGCAACATCGACGAGGTCACCCCGGAGGCGAAAGCCGCCGAGGCCTCGCAGTCCGAGCAGGCGGCCGCCACCGTCTGAGCGCCGGTGCCGACGGGCCGAAAACCGGACACATAGTCAGGTTTTCGGCCCGTCGACCTGGGCCGTGCACCGAAGGCGCGCGGGACTCACACGGATTTCAGCCCGTCGTGCGCCGGCGGTAGGCGCGCAGGGCGAGCGGGACCACCACGGCGAGGATCGCCAGACACCAGGCGATCGAGGCGATCACCGGGTGCTCGAGCGGCCAGGCCGCCCCGTCGGGGATCGCGGTCGGGTTGCCGAACAGGGTGCGGATCGCCGCCGCCCAGGCGCTGATCGGGTTGTATTCGGCGACCTGACGGAGCCCGTCGGGGAGGCCGCCGACCGGCACGAACGTGTTGGCGACGAAGGTCAGTGGGAACACCGCGACGAAGGCGATCCCCTGGACCGCGTCCGGGGAGCGGGCGATCACCCCGACCATCGTCCCGAGCATGATCGAGGTGATCGCGATCAGGAAGATCAGGCCGAAGCCGGCGAGCGCTTCGAGCGGGGTGGAGGCGATGCCCCAGCCGACGATCAGGCCGCTCCCGACCATGATCGCGATCGCCAGCAGCGTCGCCGAGAACTCCGCCGTGAGGTGGCCGATCAGGTAGGCGGGGCGGGACATCGGCAGCGAGCTGAAGCGGTCGATGATCCCTTCGCCGAGGTCGGTGGCGAGGGACACCCCCGGTCCCATCATCCCGAAGGCGAGGGTCTGCACGATGATCCCGCCGATCAGGTATTCGTGGTAGTTGCCGCCGCCCGGGACGTTGATGACGCCGCCGAACACGTAGGCGAAGAGCAGCACGAACATCACCGGCTGCAGGGTGACGTCGAAGAGCTTCTCCGGGATCTGGCGGATGTGGGCGAACTGTCGCTTGGCCAGCACCCAGGCGTCGGCGGCCAGCCAGCGCAGGCGGGCGGGTCCGGCGGGCACCTTGGGCAGTGGCGTGGCGACCGAGATTGCGTTGGCGTTCATGCGGCCGCCTCCTCGCGGTCGATGTCTTGGTCGGTGTCGGTGGTGGTCTCGGAGCTCGCGGCGCGGGCGCGCGGCGAGGTGAGGGAGAAGAAGACGTCGTCGAGCGTCGCCTCGCGGCGGCGGACGTCGTGGGCGTCGATGCCGCCGTCCTCGAGCGCCCGCACGACCTCGATCAGCCGCGTCGATTCGCTTGCCGGGGCGGCGACGAAGAGGCCCTCGCGGTCGATCTCGGCGGTGCCGGCCGCGACCCTCTCGAGCGCCGCCGCCGCCGGGCCAAGGTCATCGGCACCGTCGACGGTGACGACGACGCGTTCGCCGCCGTGCCGCGCCTTCAGCTGCCCGGGGGACCCGGTGGCGACGATCTTGCCGTGATCCAGCAGGACGACGTCGTCGGCGAGCTGGTCGGCCTCCTCCAGGTACTGGGTGGTGAGGATCAGCGTGGTGCCGCCGCCGACCAGCTGGCGGAGCAGGTCCCACAGCTCGTTGCGGCTTTCCGGATCGAGGCCGGTGGTCGGCTCGTCCAGGAAGAGGACCGGGGGCGAGGCGACGAGGCTGGCGGCGAGATCGAGCCGCCGGCGCATGCCGCCGCTGTAGTCGCGGACCAGGCGCTCGCCGGCGTCCTCGAGCTGCAGCTCGGCCAGGAGCTCCGCCGCCCGCGCCCGCGCGACCTTGCGCGGCAGGTGGTAGAGGCGGCCGATCATCTCGAGGTTGGCGGCGCCGCTCATCAGCCCGTCGACGGTCGCCGCCTGGCTGGTGAGGCCGATCTGCTCGCGGACCCGGACCGGTTCGGCGACGACGTCGTGTCCCACGACCTTCGCCGTGCCCTCGGTGGGCGAGGCCAGGGTCGTGAGGATGCGGATCGCCGTCGTCTTGCCGGCCCCGTTGTGGCCGAGCAGGCCGAGGACCGATCCGGTCGGCACCGCGAGCTCGAAGTCGCGGAGGGCCCACTGCTCGCCATAGCGCTTGCCGAGGCCCTCGGCCACGACGGCGTGGGAAGTCTGGATGTCTTGATTCATTTCGTACCTCGTACGTTGTCGTGGTACAGCGTACGGGCAAGTTAGCAGTACGATGTACGAAATGTCGAGGGATTCGGGAAAAGGGCCGCAAGACGACCCGCGGGGACCGCGGCGAGGACGCTCCCAGCGCGAGCAGGAACGGACCGAAGAGCGGGTCCAGCAGCGGATGGAGAAGCTCGAACGGGCCGAGGCGCGGGTCCGCGAGCGCTCCGAGCAGGCCCAGGAGAAGATCGCCCGGGCCCTGGAGGGCGTCGCCGACGCCGAAGACAAGGCGGGGGAGATGGTCGCCCGCGCGATCGAGCGCGCCCAGGGCGCCGGCGACCGGGAGTCCGCCGCGTTCGGCGAGTTCGAGCCGCTGATCTGGTTCCGCGACGAGCCGGCCAGCCGCCGTCCCGCCCACACCCGCGCCGACATCGCCCGCGCGGCGGTGGAGATCGCCGACGCCGAAGGCTTCGACGCGGTCTCGATGCGCCGCGTCGCCCAGCGCCTCGGCGCCGGGACGATGACGCTCTACCACTACGTCCGCAACAAGGACGAGCTGATCACGCTGATGAGCGACGCGGTGATGGCCGAGGTGCTCGTCCCCGAGGACGAGCTCGCCGCCGACTGGCGCACCGCGGTGACCCAGATCGCGACCCACACCCGCGCCACTTTCGCCGCCCACCACTGGATCTTCGAGCGGATGGGCGACGGCCGGCCCGGCCCCAGCGGCATGCGCCACTTCGAGCAGTCGCTGCGCGCGGTCGCCCCGCTCGGCCTCGGCCGCAACGAGACCTTCGAGCTCATCGGCCTGATCGACGACTACGTCTTCGGCTACTCGCTGCGCGAGGTGCAGGAGCGAGAAGAGCACGAGCGCGGCTGGCCGCCCGAGGTCCTCGACTTCTTCAAACGCGAACTGGCCAGCGGCAAGTACCCCTCGATCAACGACTTCTCCGGCGAGGACATCGACTCCAGCTTCGAAGCCATCTTCGAGTTCCTGAGCCAACCGGGCCGCTTCGAGCGCGGCCTGAACCGCCTCCTCGACGGCATCGAAGCCAACCTCCCCACCAAACCTCCCAAATAGCACCCGAAAGGACGAAGCCGGGGGGAGAACCCGACCCGCGGGCGACCTTAGGTCCGCATGAGCGAGAACGAAGAGAGCGCGGTCGACCTAACGTCCGGCCCCGCGAGCGCGGTCGATCTGACGTCCGGTAGCCGGACGAAAGGACGACCTCGAAATGGGCCGCGGACGAAAGGACGACCGTGCTTGCGGGAACGGGGCCGGGCCCTGGCGCGCTTGGCGAGCCGGCAGCACGGCGTCGTGTCGATTCGCCAGCTCGAACAACGGCTCGGTTTCTCGCATCAGGCCGTGCTCCGCGCCGTGGCTTCGGGTCGGTTACACCGGATCTATCGCGGCGTGTATGCGGTCGGACACACGGAGCTTTCCCGGCGGGGCGAATGTCTGGCAGCGGTGCTGGCTGTTGGGCCAGGGGCACTCCTCAGCTACTACTCGGCGGGATGGTTGTGGGGGCTGTGGACGGGATCGCCGGCGCCCTTTGAGGTGACGGCCTCCGTGCCGCGGCATCATCGGCCGCCGAAGGGGGTTGTGCGGCATCGGGCTCGGAACCTCGTCGAGGAGGACCGGGCGCTGGTCGACGGGATTCCGGTCACCTCGATCGCGCGGACGCTTCTCGACCTCGCGTGGAAACTGCGCGGCGACCAGTTGCGGCGGGTGCTGGCGCGGGCCGAAGACCTGGGGCTGGTCGACCTCGAGGCCATCCATGAGGTGATCGAACGCAACAGGGGGCACCACGGTGCGAAGCGGCTACGTCATGCGCTTGCGATCTACGAGCGGCCGATCTGGACGCGCTCCGAATTTGAGCGGCGCTTCGTCGAGTATCTCGTCGAGTGGGGCCTGCCGCGACCCGCCACCGGTTGGAACGAGGTCGGCCACGAGCTCGACCTCTTCTGGCCGGAGCTCGACTTCGGCGTCGAACTCGACACCTGGGAGACGCATGGGACCCGCGACGCCTTCGAGCGCGACCATGACCGCGACCTCGAGTTCGCCCTCGCGGGCATCGAGGCCATCCGCGTCAGCGAACGTCAGTTCCAGCGGGAACCGGACGCGATCGCGACGAAGATCGCCCGCCTCCTCGATCGCCGCCGGGCGCGGTCGACCTAACGTCCGGCCCCATGAGCGCGGTCGATCTGACGTCCGGTAACCGGACCAAAGGACGACCGCGACCTGGGGCCGGACCAAAGGACGACCGCGCGGCGGGGGCCGGACAGGGCGACCGCGCGGGCGAGTGGTGGAGCTCGCCGGGCGCGCGCCTAGCGCGGGGCGCTGTCGCGGCGCTTCGACGCCTTCAGGCGCGGGACTTTGTCGAGGATCAGCTTGCGCAGGCGGATCGCGTTGGGGGTCACTTCGACGCACTCGTCCTCGCGCAGGAACTCGAGGGAGGCTTCGAGGGTCAGGCGGGTCGCCGGGGCGAGGCGGACCAGGACGTCGGCGCTCGCGGCGCGCATGTTGGTCTGCTGTTTGGCCTTGGTCGGGTTGACGTCGAGGTCTTCGGAGCGGGCGTTCTCGCCGATGATCATGCCCTCGTAGACCTCCTCGCCCGGCCCGACGAAGAGCGTGCCGCGGTCCTGGAGGCTCATCAGCGAGTAGCCGGCGGTCTGCCCGCGGCGGTCCGCCACGAGCGAGCCGGTCTGGCGCGTGCGCAGCTCCCCCGCCCACGGCTCCCAACGGTCGAAGACGTGGTGGAGGATGCCGCTGCCGCGCGTCTCGGTGAGGAACTCGGTGCGGAAGCCGATCAGCCCGCGGGCCGGCACCAGGTAGTCCATCCGCACCCAGCCGGTCGAGTGGTTGACCATCTGCTCGAGCCGCCCCTTGCGCCCGGCCAGCATCTGCGTCACCGCCCCGACGTGCTCCTCGGGCACGTCGATCGCCAGCCGCTCCACCGGCTCGTGCACCTTGCCGTCGATCTCCTGGGTGACGACGCGCGGCTGCCCCGCGGTCATCTCGTAGCCCTCGCGCCGCATCATCTCCAGCAGGACGACGAGCTGTAGCTCGCCGCGCCCCTGCACCTCCCAGGCGTCGGGCCGCTCGGTGTCCTTGACCCGGATCGAGACGTTGCCGACCAGCTCGCGGTCAAGCCGATCGCGGATCTGCCGCGCGGTCAGCTTGTCGCCGCCGCCCTGCCCGGCCATCGGCGAGGTGTTGATCCCCAGCACCAGCGACAGCGACGGCTCGTCGACGGTGATCACCGGCAGCGGCCGCGGATCCTCGGGGTCGGCGAGCGTCTCGCCGATCGTCACCTCTTCGATCCCGGCCACGGCGATGATTTCGCCCGGCCCGGCTTCCTGGGCGGTGACCCGCTCCAGCCCTTCGGTGACGTAGAGCTCCGAGGCGCTCGCCCGCCGGACCTCGCCATCGGCGCGGCACCAGGCGATCGGCTGCCCGGCCCGGATCGTCCCCTGCCGCACCCGGCACACCGCCAGTCGCCCGACGTACGGCGACGCGTCGAGGTTGGTGACGTGCGCCTGCAGCGGCGCGCCCTCGTCATACGTCGGCGCCGGGATCTTCTCCAGCATCAGGTCCAACAAAGGCATCAGGTCGGTCCCCTCGACCCCCTCCTCGAGCGCCGCCCAGCCCGCTTTCGCGTTCGTGTAGACGATCGGGAAGTCGATCTGCTCGGAGTCCGCGTCGAGGTCGATAAAGAGCTCGTAGACCTCGTCGACCACCTCGGAGATCCGCGCGTCCGGCCGGTCCACCTTGTTGACGACGAGGATGATCGGCAGCTTCCGCTCCAGCGCCTTGCGCAGCACGAAGCGCGTCTGCGGCAGCGGCCCCTCCGACGCGTCGACCAGGAGCAGCGCCCCGTCGACCATCGTCAGCGCCCGCTCCACCTCGCCGCCGAAGTCGGCGTGGCCCGGCGTGTCGACGATGTTCAGCTTCACCCCGCCGTGCTGGACCGCGGTGTTCTTGGCGAGGATCGTGATCCCCTTCTCCCGCTCTAGGTCCATCGAGTCCATCACCCGCTCGGCCACGTCCTGGCCTTTGCGGAAGGTCCCGGTCTGCCAGAGCATGGCGTCGACGAGCGTCGTCTTGCCGTGGTCGACGTGGGCGATGATCGCGCAGTTGCGCAGGTCGTTACGAGTTGCGGTCATGGGAGGGGAGGGTCGGTGACGGGGAGCGGGAGAGTAACGGGGAGGCGATCTGGGCCCAGACAAGACGAAGCCCGCCAATTGGCGGGCTTCCCAGACTTGTCTATGAGCTAGCGCTCTACGAAGTCTGCTGAACGCTGGCCGCGGCGGGGCCCTTCGGGCCTTCCTCGGACTCGTAGCTCACCTTGGCGCCCTCGGTCAGGGACTTGAAGCCCTCACCCAGGATGGCGCTGTGATGAACGAAGACGTCCTTCGAGCCGTCATCGGGCGTGATGAACCCGTAGCCCTTGTCGTCGCTAAACCACTTTACGGTTCCAGTAGGCATGCATTGCCTCCACATCGTGTGCTGCAAACGCTGACGATGCTGACTGGCAACGACATGCGAGCGCTAGACACAAACTTACAGCCGGTACACCGGCCCTTTCAGGCGGCACGGTAGCAGGATCGCGGGCGTCCGGAGGGGAATTTTTGGCCTGAGGCGCGCGGCGCCGGCCGCGTCCGCGACCGCATCTAGCCTCGTGCCGTGCGCTTCCTCGACCACATCGACCGGAGCGCGATCGGTACGTTGCTCGACCGCGACGAGTATTTCTGGCTAGATCTAGACGCTCCGAGCAATGAAGAAGTCGAGACTCTCGACGATCTTTTCCACTTCCATCCGCTCGCGCTGGAGGACCTGCGGAAGAAAGGGCAGCGGCCGAAGCTCGAGGATTTCGGCGACTACATATTCCTCGTCTACTACGGGGCGCGGGACCCCGACGGCGGGACCGCGGTCCGGCTGGAAGAGGTCCACGCCTTCATCAGCGGCGGCTACCTGGTCACCGTCCACGACGGCGACTGCAGCGCCCTCGACGAAGTCCGCAAGCGCCTCGACGCGCTGCCGCCGAGCTCCGAGCAGTTCGTCGTCTACCGCGTCCTCGACGCCCTCACCGACACCTTCTTCCCGCTGCTCGAGGGCCTCGAAGACCGGCTCGAAGACCTCGACGAGGAGATCTTCAGCGCCCCCTCGCCCGACCACCTACAGCCGCTGACCGAACTGCGCCGCGACCTCGTCCAGCTCGGCCGGGTGACGACGCCGCAGCGCGACATGCTCGCCCGCCACATCGACGACATCCTCGAAGTCCCCGGCCTCGAAGCCGACTCGCGCAACTACTTCCGCGACGTCTACGACCACGCGATTCGCATCTCCGACCAGATCGACTCCTACCGCGACCTCCTGATCGGCAGCCGCGACGCCTACCTCTCGGTCACCTCCAACCGCCTCAACGAAATCACCAAGCAGCTGACCGTGGTGGCGACGATCTTCCTACCGCTCTCCTTCGTGGTCGGCTTCTTCGGCCAGAACTTCGGCTGGCTGGTGCGCAACATCGGCACCGCGGCCGACTTCTGGGTGATCGGCGGTGGGAGCATGGCGCTCTCGCTGGTCGCGCTGGTGGTCTGGCTCCGACGCTCCTCCTACGCCTGAGAACTCTTACCCGGGCCCCATCTCTCGCGTGCTTAGTATTCGGTAATGCCAGGCTGGAAGCTACTCTCGGTCGCCGGCGCTCTCGCCGCCCTTGTCGCGCCGACCGCCGCGGGCGCCGCGCAGGCCTCGCCGCTCTCGCCGCGACTCGTCGTGCTCTCTTCACCAACGGTGCGCGCGCTCGGCGCCGCCAAGCAGGCGCGCCGGATCGGCCTCACCCCGTCGGGCGCGGGCAGCCTGCTGCGCCACGGCCGACGCGTCGTCGTCGACGTCCGCTTCGGTGCCGGCGCCGCGAGCGCCGCCGAAGCGCTCCGCCAGGCCGGCGCCGAGGTGATCGCCGTCAGCCCCGAATACCAGACGGTCACCGTCGCGGCCCTGCCGAGCGGGCTGCGCCGGCTCGCCGCCGTGCCCGGCGTCGTCGGCGTGCAGGAAGAGATCACCCCCTTCACCGCGGCCGCCTCCTGCCCGCAGGGGGCGGTGGTGAGCCAGGGTGACCGGCAGCTCGAAGCCGCCCGCGCCCGCAACGACTTCGGCGTCGACGGCTCCGGCGTCACGGTCGGCATCCTCTCGGACTCCTTCAACCAATGGAAAGGCGCCCCGGCCGGCGAAGCGTCGGACGTCGCCACCGGCGACCTGCCCGGCCCCGGCAATCCTTGCGGCTTCGAGCGTCCGGTGAACGTCCTGATGCCGTACGACCCGAGCGCCTATCCCGAACCCGGCGAGGAACCGGAAAACCCGCCCGAAGAAGGCGAAGAAACCGCCGACGAGGGGCGCGCCATGGCACAGATCGTCCACGACCTCGCCCCGGGCGCGGACATCGACTTCGCCTCCGCCTTCAACGGCGAACTCGCCTTCGCCCAGGGCATCCGCGATCTCTACGCAGAAGGCGCGCGCGTGATCGCCGACGACGTCGCCTACTTCAACGAGCCCTTCTTCCAGGACGGGCCGGTTGCCGACGCCGTCAACGAAGTGGTCGCCGAGGGCGCCAACTACTTCTCCGCGGCCGGCAACGACAACCTGAAGGACGCCGGGGGCCGCAACATCGGCTCGATCGAAGCGCCGGAATTCCGCGGGATGGCGTGTCCGGCGGCGATCCCGGCCTATTACGGGACCTGCATGAACTTCGCCCCGGAATCGGGGGCAGAAGACAACACCTGGGGCGTGACGCTGGAAGCCGAATCGCCGCTCTACGTCGACCTCCAGTGGGCGCAGCCCTGGTACGGCGTGACCACCGACCTCGACATGTTCCTGCTGGACGAAAAAGGCCAGCTCGTGGGCCGCGCCTTCAACACGCCGAACACCGAAGCGGGCCATCAGCAGCCTTTCGAGTTCGATCCCTACGAAGCCGGCATCGGAAAAGGCAAGGCAGAAGAAGAAATGCAGGTCGTGGTCGCCCGCTGCGATGTCGCCTGTGGCATCGAACGGGCCAAAGAAGTGATCGAAGGCGAAAAGCCCTATGAAGGGACGGTCGGCGGCGACGACGGTACGCCGCGGCTCAAGGTCGCGATCTTCAACAACGGCGGCGGCGTCACGGAATCCGAGTACCCCGAATCGAAGGGCGGCGACATCGTCGGGCCGACCGTCTTCGGCCACACCGCCGCGACCGCGGCGATCAGCGTCGCGGCGATCAACGTCGGCACCAAGGAAGCACCGGAGGAATACTCCTCGCGCGGTCCGGTGGTCCACCTCTTCGGCCCGGTGACCGGGACCACGGCGGCACCGGCGATCGGCGAAGAAGTGATCCCCAAGCCGAACCTGACCGCCAGCGATTGCGGCCTGACCACCTTCTTCTACGGCAACAGCGGAAGCGGCTTCCACTTTTGTGGCACCTCGGCGGCGGCCCCGCACGCGGCGGCGGTCGCGGCGTTGATCCGCTCCGCCAACCCGGGCGCGAGCAACGGCGAAGTGCGCGCCGACCTCGAAGCGACGGCACGGCCGATCGGCAACTCCCTCGGGACCTTCGTGCCATCTGCCGTCGGCGCGGGCCTGGTCGACGCCGACACCGCTGTCGCCGCGCTGGCGCTGCCGCCGACGGTGACGATCACCGGCCCGCCCGCTGCCAGAAGCGAAGCGAAGCAACCGTCGATCGCCTTCGCGGCCAACCGGCGCGCGAGCTTCGCCTGCTCGCTCGACGGCGGCGCGGCGACGCCCTGCGTCTCGCCCTACGTGCCGCCGGCGCCGCTCGCCGACGGCAGCCACGAATTCAAGGTGACCGCGACCGACGCCGCCGGCCGCTCGGCCTCGGCGACCGTCAGCTTCGCGATCGAAACCAAGACGGTGGCGCCGCCGCCTCCGCAGCAGCCGCCGCCGATGGAAGCGCCGGTGGCGAGCTTCACCGCGCATCCCAAGGCGGTGGTGAAGACGCGCAAGAAGTCGGTGAGGCTGACCTTCGCCCTCGCGTCGAGCGTGCCGAACTCGACCTTCCTCTGCAAGATCGACAAGCGCGGGTTCACGCGCTGCCGGGCCGGCTTCACGCGGAGCTTCAAGCTCGGCCGGCACGCGGTCGCGGTGGAGGCGGTCGATCCTGCCGGCACGGTGGGCAAGCCGGTCACCTTCAAGTTCCAGGTGAAGCGGGTCACTCCCCGACATCAGCGACACCACGGAAGGCATCGCGGCAGCCGCTGACGCAGGGCCTCGCCCAGGGCGGCCGATCGCTAAAGGACCCGCCGGCGCGGTCGATACGGTCAGTGGATGCCCGGTAGGCCCAGGCGCGTGAAGTCACCCCTTGCCCTCGCACCGCTTTCCGCGGTGCTGCTCGTCTTCGGCCTGCTCGTGCCCGCGGCGGCAGGCGCCGACGCGGTGCCGTTGAGCAGCGCCACGGCGCTCTCGCCGCAGCTCGAAGCGCTGGCGACGCCGGCGGTGCGGTCGCGGTCGCTCGCGGGGCAGGCGGAAGCGCTCGGGCTGCCGGCCGAAGGCGCCGGGACGTTGGTCCGCGATGGCGGCCGGGCGATCGTCGAAGCGCGCTTCGAAGCCGGGGCGGCCGCCGCCGTCGAAGCCGTACGGGCGACCGGCGCCCAGGTGCTGAACGTGAGCAGCCGCTACCAGACGTTGGTGCTCTCGGTCGCGCCCGCGGACCTCCACGCGCTGGCCGCGGTCCCGGGGGTCGTCGCGGTGACCCCGTCGCTGGCCCCGGAAGTCGCCGCGGTCGGTGGCGCCGACACCGCCGCGATCGCCTCGAACGGCCTCTGCGAAGGCGGCTCGGTCATCTCCCAGGGCGTCGCGCAGCTGAACGTCCCCGCCGCGCGCGCCGCCTTCGGCGCCCGTGGGGCGGGGGAGACGATCGGTGTGATCTCCAACTCCTTCAACTCGGCGACGACGAGCGCGGACGGTCCGATCGCGACCAAAGCCCACGACGACGAAGTCACCAACGACCTGCCGGGCCGGGCGAGCACCTGCAGCGGCCAGCAGGTGCCGGTCAACGTGATCGCCGAAGACCCGACCGGCAAACCGGCTTCCGAATACACCGACGAGGGCCGGGCGATGCTGCAGGCCGTCCACGACCTCGCGCCGCACGCGAAGCTCGCCTTCGCCACCGGCGAACCGGCCGAAATCTCCTACGCCCAGAACATCGAAAAGCTGGCCGCGCCGGTCAGCCAGGGCGGTGCCGGGGCGGACGTGATCGTCGACGACCTCGCCTTCCCGACCGAACCCGACTTCCAGGAAGGGCCGGTCGCCGAGGCGATCCGCCGGGTCACCGAAAAGGGCGTCCTCTACTTCGCCGCGGCGGGCAACGACAACCTCTTCAACGCAGCGGGCGATGAAATCGCTTCCTGGGAAGCGCCGGAATTCCGCGGCGCGCCCGGCTGCAACGCGAACGTCGAAGGGTTCCTCACGGCGGAACTGGCCAAAGAAGGCCGCGGCCCCTACGAACCCGACTGCATGGACTTCGATCCCGGCGGCGGCGTCGACACCGAATTCGGGATCACGGTCGAACCGGGGCGGACGCTGTCGCTGAACCTGCAGTGGGCCGAACCTTGGTACGGGGTGAAGGCCGCGCTCCTGGCGTTCCTCGTCACCGATATCGGTGGCAACGAAAAAATCGTCGAAATCAGCGGCAGCACCGAACCGCCCCAGAAGCCGGTCATCGGGCTCGAATGGACGAACCCGACCGCGGCACCGCAGACCGCCCAGCTCGTGATCGCCCGCTGCGCGGGGGCGAGATGCAATCCGAAAGCGAGCGCGACCGCCGACCCGCCGATCAAGGTCTCGATCACCCAGGACGGCTCCGGCGTCTCGGAAATCGAGTACCCGAGGTCGGAAGGCGGCGACACGGTCGGGCCGGTGATCTACGGCCACCGCGGGTCGCCCTACGTGACCACGATCGCCGCGGTCAACTACCAGGAATCGAGCACGGCGCCGAAAGCGCCCGAGCCCTACTCCTCGCGCGGCCCGGTCAAGCGCTTCTACGGGCCGGTCGACGGCGTCAAACCCGCGGCCCCGCTGGCCGCGCCGGAAGTGATCCAGAAGCCTGACATCACCGCGACCGACTGCGCCTCGAACACCTTCTTCGGCATCCTCGCCAAAGACGGCTGGCACTTCTGCGGCTCTTCGCAGGCGGCCGAGCACGCGGCCACGATCGCGGCCCTGATGCAGCAGACGGCGCCGCTCGCGAGCCCGGCGAAAATCCTCACCGCCCTCGAGACCTCGGCGACCAAATTCACGACGGTGACCTCGCCCGACGCGGTCGGCGCCGGGATGGTGAACGCGCTCGCGGCGATGAAAGCGCTGGGCGGCTTGCCGGTCGAAGACCCGCCGAGCTGGGTGGTCGCGTCGCTCGAAGAAGAAGAAAAGGCGGGGACGCCGAGCGTGCGGATCACCAACGGCCCGGGCGCCCTGTCGAGCAACAGCCGGCCGACCTTCGAATTCGCCTCGACCCGGCCGGTCGCCTTCACCTGCCAGCTCGACGGCGGCGCGCCGCAGCCCTGCGCCTCGCCCTACGTGGTGCCGGCGAAGCTCGCCGACGGCAGCCACGGCTTCGTCGTCGTCGGCCAGGACGCGCAGGGCCGCAGCGGCTCGAGCGGCGTCTACGGCTTCACCGTCGACACCAAGGCGCCGCGGACGAAGTTCGTCGGCCACCCGAAGAAGGTCGTGAAGACGCGCAAGCGCAGCGTCGTCGCCCGCTTCCGGCTGCGGGCGAGCGAGTTACCGGTGACCTATTACTGCCAGTTCGACAAGGAACCGTTGCGGATCTGCCCGGCGCGCTTCCACCACCGGTTCAAGCAGGGCAGGCACGCGGTCCGGGTCCGCGCCAAAGATCAGGTCGGCAACATCGCCGCGAAGCCGACCGTCTTCCACTTCCGCGTCAAGGCGTTTCCTCCGAAGCACGGGAAGAAGGCGCACCACTCTCGCTAGCCAGTGACCTGAGTTGTGGGCCCTGTTCCGCCGTGGGTCGGGGTGGTCGTCGGCGGGGGCCCGGGCGGGGGTCCGGGGCGCTGGTGGCCGTCCGAGGGGTGTCCTGGGCTCCTCATGGGGGTCCTGGCAGGCTGTGACCC
>CALCIA010000043.1 GCA_937907435.1 uncultured Actinomycetes bacterium | reverse complement strand
AAGGATCTCCGTGTGGAGTTTTGGTCGCTCAGCGACCAAAAGTCGACGCGCGTCCCGGGAGGACCCCGATCCGGGCGGGAAGTCGTCACGGAAGTCCGACTTCGCGACGTCCCTGTGCCGGCTTTTTCACGAACGCCTCACGTCCTGGGCTCCTCATGGGGGTCACAGCCTGCCAGGACCCCCATGAGGAGCCCAGGACCCCTACACCGCCGCCTCCCGACCCTGCATCGCCTCCCACACCCGCGACGGGGTGCAGGGCATGTCCAGGTGGCGAACGCCGAAGGGGGTGAGGGCGTCGATGACGGCGTTCACGATCGCGGGGGGTGAGCCGACCGTGGCGGACTCGCCCACGCCCTTGGCGCCCAAGGGGTGGTGGGGCGAGGGGGTGACGGTGAAGTCGGTCTCCCAGTCGGGCACCTCGACCGCGGTCGGGATCAGGTAGTCCATCAGCGAGCCGCCGAGGCAGTTGCCGTGGTCATCGAAGGCGATCATCTCCATCAGGGCCATGCCGACCCCGTCGGCGAGGCCGCCGTGGATCTGGCCTTCGACGATCATCGGGTTGATGCGGACGCCGCAGTCGTCGACCGCGACGAAGCGGCGCACCGTCACCTTCGCGGTGCGGGGATCGACGTCGACCACGCACAGGTAGGCGCCGAAGGGGAAGGTGAGGTTCGGCGGGTCGTAGACCGCCTCCGCGTCGATGCCCGTCTCCACGCCCTCCGGCAGGGCGATCGAGCCGCGCGCCGCGCCCGCGATCTCGGGGATCGTCGCCCCCTGCTCGGGGTCGCCGCGGACGAACCAGCGCGCCGGGCCGACGGCGGGATCGTTCTCCCATTCGAGGTCCTCCGGCGCCACCTCGAGCATCGCCGCGGCGACCAGCCGCGCCCGATCGCGGACCTTGCGCGCCGCCAGCGCCGCCGCCGCGCCGCTGACCGGGGTCGAGCGCGAGCCGTAGGTGCCGAGCCCGTACGGCGTCGCGTCGGTGTCGCCGTGCACCACGTCGACGTCCTCGGGCGGGATCCCCAGCTCGTGCGACACGATCTGGGCGAAGGTGGTCTCGTGGCCCTGTCCCTGGGTCTGGACGCTGATTGCCAGCTGCGCCTCACCGCCGGGGTAGATCCGCAGCGCCGCCCCGTCGTTCATGCTCAGGCCGAGGATGTCCATCTGCCGACGCGGCCCGGCGCCGACCGCCTCGGTGAAGAACGACAGCCCGACCCCCATCAGCTCGCCGCGCTCGCGCTTCGCCGCCTGTTCGCGGCGCAGCTCCTCGTACCCGGCGATCTCCAGCGTGCGCCGCAGCGCCGCGCCGTAGTCGCCGGAGTCGTAGACCCAGCCGGTCTTCGACTGGTAGGGGAACTGCTCGGGCGCGAGCAGGTTCGCCGCCCGCAGCGCGGCCGGGTCGGCGTCGAGCTCCTGGGCGAGGCAGTCGACCAGCCGCTCGACCAGGTACACCGCCTCGGCGATCCGGAACGAGCAGGCGTAGGCGACACCGCCCGGCGCCTTGTTGGTGTAGACGCCGGTGACCTCGCAGTGGGCGGCCTCGATGTCGTAGGAGCCGGTGAAGACGTGGAAGAAGCCGGCCGGGTACCGGGTCGGCTGGGCGGTGGCGTTGAAGGCGCCGTGGTCGGCCAGCGTGGTGACCCGCACCGCCTGGATGCGGCCGTCCCGGGTCGCCGCGATCGCCCCCCGCATCACGAAGTCGCGGGCGAACGTCGTCGACATCAGGTTCTCGGAGCGGTCCTCCACCCACTTGACCGGGTGGCCGGTGACCATCGCCGCGACGACCGCGCACACGTACCCCGGGTACACCGGCACCTTGTTGCCGAAGCCGCCGCCGACATCCGGGGACACGACGCGGATGCGGTGCTCGGGGATGCCGGTCAGCCGGGCGTAGAGGGTGCGGTGGGCGTGCGGCGCCTGGGTCGTGGCGTGGACGGTCAGCTTGCCGGCGACCCGGTCGTACTCGGCGACCGCCCCGCAGGTCTCGAGCGGCGCCGGGTGCACGCGGGGGAACACCATGTCCTGCTCGACGACCACCTCGGCGCCCTCGAAGACGCGATCGGTCGCCACCCGGTCGCCCGCCTCCCAGTCGAAGATGCGGTTGTCCTCACGGCCCTCCAGGTCATCGCGGATCAGCGGCGCGTCGTCGTCGAGCGCCCGGCGGACGTCGACCACCGCCTCCAGTTCCTCGTACTCCACGTGGATCAGCTCCAGCGCGTCGCGCGCCGAATAGCGATCCTCGGCGACGACGAATGCCACCTCCTGCCCCTGGAAGCGCACCTTGTCGGTCGCCAGCACCGCCTGCGAGTCCTCCGAGATCGTGCCCATCCAGGCCAGCCCCCGCGCCTCCAGGTCGGCTCCGGTCAAGACCGCGATCACGCGCGGGTGCTGCAGCGCCGCGGTGGTGTCGATCGAGACGATCCGCGCGTGGGCGAACGGGCTGCGCAGGATCGCCCCGTACAGCATCCCCGGCAGGTTGAGGTCGTCGACGTACCGTCCCAGCCCGCGGATGAAGCGCCCGTCCTCCTTGCGCCGCAGCCTGCCGAAGCCGATCGGGCGATCGTCACCCACGAGGGTTTCCACGATACCTAAGGGATCGCTCAGGTCAGGGGGGTTCGGGGGGTGGGTGGGTGTCCTGGGCGCCTCATGGGGGTCCTGGCAGGCTGTGACCCCCATGAGGCGCCCAGGACGTGAGGCGTTCGTGGGAGAGGCGTCACAGGGACGTGAGGAAAGTCGGACTTCCGTGAGGGGTTCTCGTCCGGGAGGGCGGGACCGACCGGTCAGGAGCTTGCGTGGTTCGAAATCCACCTATGGCGTGGATTTCGAACCACGCGGGACCGGTCGGGAGTCGGCGTGGTTGGAAATCCGCGTATGGCGCGGGTTTCCAACCACGGTAGGCCGGTGAGGTGTCGGCGTGGTTGGGAACTTCGGCCATGTCGAAGTTCCCAACCGCGCAGAATCCTGACCGTTCGAGAACCGGCCCTCGGCGCCCGTCGGGGGCGTCCCGACGCACTTCCGGCGCACTCGCGTGACGCTCCCGCGCGTCTTCCTCCACGCCTTTCATACCCGCCACTCTCGCCACGGCCACAGCCTGCCCCGGGCCGTGGCGAGAGTGGCGCGTCCACTACCCCGGGCGCCAGCTTGCGGAGCCCCCGACCCTCCCGCCGGCTGTTCCTTATGCCGACCCCTCCGGCATAAGGAACAGCCGGCGAGCCCGGTCTACGCGCCCCGGCGCCGGTCGGCGCCGACCGCGTTCTTGCCGAAGACGGCGCCGCGGCCGAACGCCTTCTTGTAGTCGACGCCCTCGACCTCGATCGCGGCGTTGACCTTGCGGCAGCGGCCGCACCTGATGCGGAGCTTCGCGTTCATGTACTCGGGGGCCATGCGGGCGGCGAGGACGTTGCCGCAGGCGGCGCAGACGTAGTCGTCGCCCTCCTGGCCGCGGAAGACGGGGCGGTCGGGGTCGTCCTGGACCGCGGTGCCGCCGTCCTCGGGGATGTCGGCCGGGTCGATCAGCTCCATCCGGATCGTCGCCATCGGTGGGCCGCCCTCAGATCTGCTCCAGCTTCTGGGTGAAGTCTTTGATCAGCGCGTCGAGGACGCTCTGCATGACGCCCTCCCCCATCGACGCCGCCTTGCCCGAGATCTGCGCCGCGGTGTGGATCTCGCCGCCACCGTCGGCGAGCGTGAAGGCGACGTCGGCGTTCGCGTACCCCTGACCGCCGGCCTCGCGGGACTTCACCTTGAGGAGGGCCTTGTGGGCCGCCTCGTCGCGCTCCTCGACCTCGACCGTGCCGACGAATTTGAGCGACATCGCGCCCATCTTCACGAGGATTTCGGCTTTGGCGCTGTCGGGCGAGGTCCGCTCGATCACCCGCCCGCCCTCGACGCAGGGGATCACCCGGTCGAGGTCGAGGATCGCGTCCCAGTTGTAGTCGGTCGGTTTGCCGTTCTGAAACTGGTGGTCCAGTTCAACCATCGGTGTCTCGTTCCCTTTCCCTCGTGGTCACTGCTTGTCAGCCTCGGTAGACGGTCTGGGCGTCGAGCCCGCCCTCGACCCCCGGCGGCAGCTCGCCGCTGGAGAGCGAGTACATCGCCAGGTCGGCGATCGTCGTCGTCTGGCGCTCGCCGCTGGTCGTAGCGAAGGCGCCGTCGCTCCACTCGAGGTCGTCCGGCGACGTCCGCAGCGCCGCGCCGGCCAGGAGGCGCGCCTTGTCGAGGATCTTGCCGGTCGTGCTCGCGATCGCCGCCGGGGCGCCCGGCGAGGGCGCCGTGTTGAAGCCGTGCCCCTCGCCGAAGCGGTTGGTGTCGGCGGGCACCACCTTGACGTCGAGCGGCGGCACGCCGAGCTCCTCGGCGACCAGCTGCGCATAATCGGGCTCGTGCCCGTCGGCCTCGGTGGTCAGGCTCAGCACCATCTTGCCGGTCGGGTGGATGCGCAGGAACACCGCGCGGTACGCCTCATCGGTCATCGTTTCCCTCCTCTTTCGATCCCTCCGCCGCCGCCAGCCGCTTGCGCTCGAGGTGGGCGGTGAGTGCGTTGTGCTCCTCCAGGTCACAGAAGGCCGGCTGCGGCCCGCCCATCGGATGGGGTGGGACCGCCGGCCGCTCGCAGCCGGGGTAGATGCAGATCTTCGGCGCGTCGCCGGCCTGGCCGGATCGGGCAGCGTGCGGCCCGGCCATGCTCACGACCACCCCGGCGTCGTCCGGCCCCGGCTGGGGGCGTTGCCGCTCGGCATCGCCACCGAGCTGCCGCGGACCGGGGTCGCGCTCCCCCACGGCTCCTCCTCGGCCGCCGGCGGAGCGGGCTCGGGCGCTCTCCAACTCGTCCCCGGCGCCGCGTCGAGCGCCCGGTCGGCGCCGATCGCGTCGATCACCTCGTCGAGCGCCGCCAGGCTGTGGCCGGAGACGAGCGCGTCGACGCGCGGCAGCGCCGCCGCCATCCCGCCGGCCCGCGGGGCGAAGTCACGCGCGGCGGCGCGCGGGTTGACCCAGACGATGCGGTAGGCGAGCCGCGCCAGGCGCTCCATCTCACGGCCGACCAGCTCCGGCTCCTCCCGCTCCCAGCCGTCGGAGAGGATGACGACGACCGCGCCCCGCGCCATCCCGCGCCGGCCGTAGCGGTCGTTGAAGGTCTTCAGCGCGGCGCCGATCCGGGTGCCGCTCGCCCAGTCGGGCGCCGCGGTGGCGGCGCGCTGGATCGCCCGCTCGGGGTTGCGCGAGCGCAGCGCCCGGGTCAGCCGGGTGAGCCGCGTCGCGAAGGCGAAGGCCTCCGGCCGACTGGCGCTCGGCCCGCCGACGACGCCGCCCGCGGCGGAGGTGAGGAACTGCAGGTAGGCGCGCGCGTAGGGCTCCATCGAGCCGGAGATGTCGCAGAGCAGCACCAGGCGCCGGCGCAGAACCCGCCGGCGCCGCCGCGCGAGGCGGATCGGGTCGCCGCCGGTCCGCAGGCTGCTCCGCAGGGTGCGCCGGAGGTCGAGCCGCTCGCCGTGCAGATCGCGGTGAGCGCGGCGCGTGCGGCGCGTCGGCGGCGCGACGTGGAGCCGGGCCATCATCCCGTAGAGGGCGGCGAGCTCCTCGGGCTCGAGCGCGTCGAAGCGCTTGCCGCGCAGGCGCTCCTCGGAGCTGGCGAGGGTCGGCACCTCGACCTCGCGCTCGTCTTCGATGCTCTCGTCCCCGGCCCGACCGGGCGGGGCGCTCGACCCGGCCATCGCGTCCTCCCGCGGCGGGGTCGGCGCCGCGGCGGGAGGCCGCGAGCGCTCGCGTTCGTCGGGCGGCGCGGGGATCGTCTCGGCGTCGGCCGGGACCTCGGCGGCGGCCTCCTCCCCGCGCCCGAAGACGGCCGCGAACTCGGCGTCGAACGCGCGCACCTGCCCGGGATCGGAGACGAAGATCGCCCGCGCGGTCCAGTAGAGGCGACGCCGGGCGACCGGCCGCACGAGGGACAGCGCGGCGGCGAAGTTGGCGGAGCGCTCGGCGGTGACCGGCACCCCGGCCTCGTGCAGGCGGCGGCCGAAGGCCCCGGCCAGCGCCGGCAGGTCGAGCTCGACCGTCTCGACCTCGAACCCGGTCATCCCGATCGCGCCCCCGTCACCAACTGGTCGAGCCCCGCGGCGCGGACCACCTCCTGGTCCTCGGAGTACTTCAGCACCGAGCCCAGGGTGCGGTCGATCGCCGCCGCGTCGAGGCGCTCGACGCCGAGCACCTCCAGCGCCGCCAGCCAGTCGATCGCCTCGGCGATCCCGGGCGGCTTCTGCACGTCGGAATCACGCATCCGCGCCACCGCGGCGGCGACCTGCACCGCCAGCGACTCGGCGGCGCCGCGCACCCGCCGGCGGATGATCTCGACCTCCCGCTCCGGCGAGGGGTAGTCGATCCACTGGTAGAGGCAGCGGCGCTTGACCGCGTCGTGGAGATCGCGGGTGCGGTTGGAGGTGAGCACGATGATCGGCGGGTGGGTGGCGCGCACGGTGCCGAGCTCGGGGATCGTCACCGCGGCCTCGCCGAGCAGCTCGAGCAGGAACGCCTCGAAGTCGTCGTCGGCGCGGTCGACCTCGTCGATCAGGAGCACCGCCGGGCGCGGGCCGGGGTGCTCGAGCGCCGCCAGCAGGGGCCGGCGGATCAGGTACTCGGACCCGAACAGCTCCTGCTCCGAGAGCGGCTCGCCGCCCGCCTCGGCGAGCCGGATCGCCAGCAGCTGGCGCGGGTAGTTCCACTCGTACAGCGCCTCGGTCGCGTCGATGCCCTCATAGCACTGCAGGCGGATCAGCGGCGTGTCCAGCACCATCGCCAGCGAGCGCGCCGCCTCGGTCTTGCCGACCCCGGCCTCCCCCTCGAGCAGGAGCGGCTGCGGCAGGCGCAGGCTGAGGAAGATCGAGGTCGCGAGCGCTTCGTCGACCAGGTAGTCGACGCTCGCCAGCCGTTGCCCGAGCGTCTCGACGTCGGGGACGAGGTGCGCGACCTCGGCGGCGGCGTCGCCGGTCCCGTTCATGCCGCGAGCTGCTGCAGGAAACGCTCACGGCATCCCTCGCAGCAGAAGTAGGTCGTCTCGCCGCCGCGCTCGACCGACGGGGTGTCCTCGAGGACGACGACGGTCATGCCGCAGATCGGGTCGGTGGCGGTCTTGGGACCGGCGCCCCGGGCGCCCGCGGCGCGCGCCCCCGCCTGCGCCTGCGCGTCCCCGGCGCGGCGCATCTCGACCACCCGGGCGAGGATCGCCAGCGCGACCTCGGGCGGGGTGCGGGCGCCGATCGCGATCCCGGCCGGGGTGTCGACCCGCGCGACCAGGTCGTCCTCCACGCCCGCCTCGCGCAGCTCCTCGAGCACCGCGGCGCCGCGCGCCTCGCTGGCGACCAGACCGACGTAGGGCACGCCCGCCTCGAGCCCGGCGCGCAGCGCCGCGACCTCGTCGCGACCGTGGGCGGCGACGACCAGCGCCAGGTCGCCCGCCGCCGGCGCGGGCGCGTCCACGCCGGCCCCGGCGACGATCCCCAGGCCGAGGGGCGGGCCGAGCGCCCCGATCGCCGCGACGATCGGCGAGTCGCCGACCGCGAGCACGCGCGGCGGCGGCAGCAGCGGCTCCAGGAACAGCTCGATCGTGCCCCCCGACAGGCAGGGGTTGTGGACGGTGACGATGCCTTCCTCCCGGCCGATCTCCCGCCCCGCGCCGGGCTCCTCGGCGGCCGGCCGCGCCGCCTCGACCCCGTCGGCGTCGGGCTCGATCCGCAGCATCATCGGCTCGCCGCTCTCGATCGCCTGCAGGGCGTAGAGCCGCACGCTGTGCTGGGCGCAGACGCCGCCGACGAAGCCCTCGATCGACCCGTCGGCGCGGACCAGCGCGACGCTGCCGGGCAGGGCGCTGGTCGGCCGCAGCGTCCGCACGACGGTCGCCGTCACCACCGGCTCGCCCCGCTCGCGCAGGTCCCGCAGCCGCTCCTCCAGGTCGGCGGCGATCATTGCGGCGGCTCCGCCCGTCCCTGCATCGCCGCCCAGACGCGGTCCGGCGTGCACGGCATGTCGATGTGGTCCACCTCGGGGTAGCCCTGGCGCAGCGCGTCGATCACCGCGTTGACGATCGCCGGCGGCGAGCCGACGTTCGGCGACTCGCCGACGCCCTTGGCGCCGAGCGGATGGTGCGGGCACGGCGTCACCGTCATCCCCAGCTCGAACTCGGGGCACTCCATCGCGGTCGGGATCAGGTAGTCCATGAACGAGGAGTTCAGGCAGTTGCCCTCGCTGTCGAAGGAGATCAGCTCCATCAGCGCGATGCCGATCCCCTCGGCGAGGCCGCCGTGGATCTGGCCGTCGACGATCATCGGGTTGATCCGCACGCCGCAGTCGTCGACCGCGATGAAGCGCCGCACCTTGACCTGGGCGGTCTCCGGGTCGATGTCGACGACGCAGATGTAGGCGCCGTAGGGGTAGGTGAGGTTCGGCGGGTCGTAGACGATCTGAGCATCGAGGCCGCCCTCCATCCCGGCGGGCAGCTCCTCGCCGCTGTAGGCGCGCAGGGCGATGTCCTCGATCGTCGCCCCCTGCTCGGGGTCGCCTTTGACGAACCAGCGGCCCTTTTCCCAGGCGAGGTCTTCGGGCCGCGTCTCCAGCATCGTCGCCGCGATCAGCCGCGCCTTGTCGCGCACCTTGCGCGAGACCAGCGACACCGCCGCGCCGCTCACCGGGGTCGAGCGCGAGCCGTAGGTACCGAGGCCGTACGGCGATTTGTCGGTGTCCCCGTGGCGCACCTCGATGTCCTCGGGCGGGATGCCGAGCTCCTCGGCGACGATCTGCGCGAAGGTCGTCTCGTGGCCCTGCCCCTGGGTCTGGCAGCTGATCGAGACGACCGCCTTGCCCGAGGGGTGGACCCGCAGGTCGGCGCCGTCGTTCATCGACATGCCGAGGATGTCCATGTGCTTGCGCGGCCCGGCGCCGACGCCCTCGGTGAAGAACGCGACGCCGATCCCCATCAGCTCGCCGCGCTCCTTCTTCGCCGCCTGTTCGCGGCGCAGCTCCTCGTAGTCGGCGATCTCCATCGCCACCTTCATCGTCTCGGCGTAGTTGCCCGAGTCGTACGTCCAGCCGGTGGTCGTCTCGTAGGGGAACTGCTCGGGGGCGATGAACGAGCGCATCCGCAGCTCGATCGGGTCGACGCCCATCTCCGTCGCCAGCGCGTCGACCATGCGCTCGACCATGTAGACCGCCTCGGTGATCCGGAACGAGCAGCGGTAGGCGACGCCGCCCGCGGCCTTGTTGGTGTAGACCGCCTTCACCTTCACGTGGGAGGCGTCGAGCGTGTAGGAGCCGCTGCAGATGTGGAAGAAGCCGGCCGGGAACTTGGTCGGCTGGGCGGTCGAGTCCCAGGCCCCGTGGTCGGCGATCACGTCGACCTCGAGGCCGGTGATGCGGCCGTCCTTGGCGCAGATCGAGGCGTGCATGTTGTAGTCGCGGGCGAAGCCGGTCGAGGTGAGGTGCTCGGAGCGGTCCTCGATCCACTTGACCGGGGCGCCGGCGACGATCGACGCGGCGATCGTGCAGACGTAGCCGGGATAGACCGGCACCTTGTTGCCGAAGCCGCCGCCGATGTCGTTGCACATGATCCGGATCATGTGCTCGGGCAGCCCGGCGACATGGGCGTAGACGGTGCGGTGCACGTGCGGCGCCTGGTTGCCGTTGTAGATGTCGAGCTGGCCGGTCTTCGGGTCGAAGTCGGCGATCATCCCGCAGGTCTCCATCGGCGCCGGGTGGCAGCGCGGATACATGATGTCGCGGGTGACGACGACGTCGGCTTCCGCGAAGGCGCGGTCGGCGGCCTCCTCGTCGCCCGCTTCCCAGGTCGGCGTGGCGAGGTTGTCCACCTGCCCGGGCTTGTCGTCACGGATCAGCGGCGCGTCGGGGTCGAGCGCCTTGCGCGCGTCGACGACCACCGGCAGCGGCTCGTAATCGACCTCGATCAGCGGCAGCGCGTCGCGGGCCACATACTCGTCGGTGGCGATCACGAACGCCACCTCCTGGCCCTGGAAGCGGACCTTGTCGCCGGCCAGCACCGCCTGCGTGTCGTAGGAGATCGTCGGCATCCAGGCGAGGCCGAGCGTCTCCAGGTCCTTGGCGGTGACGACCGCGGCGACGCCGTCCAGCTCCAGCGCTTTCGAGGTGTCGATCGAGTTGATCTTCGCGTGGGCGAAGGGGCTGCGCAGGATCGCCCCGTGCAGCATCCCCGGCAGCCGGATGTCGTCCAGGTAGGTCCCCTGGCCGCGGATGAACCGCGCGTCCTCCTTGCGCCTCAGCCGACCGAAGCCGATCGGCCGCTCGGGGCTCGCTGGTTGCTCGACGGTGGTGGCCATGCCTACGCCTCCTGCTTCACTTCGGCTTCTCGCTCGGCGGCCCAGCGGACCGCGGCGACGATGTTCTGGTAGCCCGTGCAACGGCAGATGCCGCCGGAGATCGCGGTGCGGATCTCCTCGTCGGTCGGGTCGGGGTTTTCGTCGAGCAGCGCCCGGCTCGCCATCATCATCCCCGGCGTGCAGAACCCGCAGTGCAGGGCGTGCTTCTCGTGGAAGCCCTCCTGGACGGGGTCGAGCCGGCCATCGCGTTCGAGGCCCTCGACCGTGGTCACCTCGTGCCCGTCGGCCATCGCCGCGAGCACCGTGCACGACTTCACCGCCTGGCCGTCCAGGCGGACGATGCAGGCGCCGCAGTTGGAGGTGTCACAGCCCCAGTGGGTGCCGGTCAGCCCCGGCGTCTCGCGGATGAAGTGGACCAGGAGCATGCGCGGCTCGACATCGCGCGTGACCTCCTCGCCGTTGATCGTGATCGTGACTTGCATCGCTCATGCCTCCTGTTGCAGGGCCCGGGCCGTGGCGCGGCGCAGGGCGCGCTTGGTGAGCACGCCGACCAAGTGGCGCTTGTAGTCGACCGGCCCGCGCGTGTCGGCCATCGGCATGCAGTCCTCGGCGGCGATCGCCCCCGCCGCTTCGAAGAGCTCCTCGCCCGGCGGCTGGCCGCGCAGCAGCTCGCCGACCCGGGTGACGTCGACCGTGATCGGCCCGGCCGCGGCGAGCGCCAGGCCGACGTCGGCGAAGGTGCCGCCGCCGACCCACACGGCCGCCGAGGCGGCGGCGATCGCGAAGTCTCCGGCGCGGCGCTCGACCTTCTCGTGGGCGGATCCGGCACCGGGGCGGATCGGCACCCGGATCTCGGTCAGGATCTCGCCGTCGGCGACCGCGGTGACGTAGGGGCCGACGTGGAACTCGTCCATCGACACCACCCGCTCCCCCGCGGGGCCGCGGATCACCACGTCCGCCTTGATCGCCGCGCAGACCGCCGAGAGGTCCTCGCCCGGGTCGGCCTGGCAGAGCGAGCCGCCGATCGTGCCGCGGTTGCGCACCACCGGGTCGGCGATCACCGCCTCGGCGTCGGCGAAGAGCGCGAAGTGCTCGGCGAGGAGCGCGGAGCGCTGGAGCTCGACGTGGCGGGTCATCGCGCCGATCCGGATCACGTCGCCGTCGCGCTCGATGTAGGCGAGCTCGTCGAGGTCGTTGATGTCGACCAGGTGCTCGGGCGTCGCCAGGCGCAGCTTCATCATCGGCAGCAGGCTGTGGCCGCCGGCGATCAGGCGCGCGGTCGGGCCGTGCGCGGCCAGCGCGGCGAGCGCGCCGTCGACGCTGGTGGCCCGCTCGTAGCCGCAGGGTGCGGGCGTCTGCATGTCTAGGGCCTCGCTTTCGTGTCGTCGTCGCCAGGCGCGGTCGGCGCCGGCCCGCGCGGCCGCGGCCGGACCCCCGGCGTCAGCGCCTCCTCGTACTGGACCGGCGAGTCGGTGCCGATCACCGGTGAGTTGGGCAGCTTCTCCGGGCGGATCTGGCGGTCGTGCGGGTAGAGGACCCGCACTTCCGAGGCGGCGCGGGCGGCGTGGCGCAGCACCGGCCCCTCGGGGCTGGCCGCGGCGATCGGGGCCTCCCGCCCGAGCCGCGCGAGCGTCAGCACGCCGCGGGTGTAGACCTCGCCGATCCGCGGCGGCTTGAGCTCCCCGGAGCCGGGGAAGTTGCGCAGGCCGGCGGCGCCGGCGCCGGGGTAGAGGCCGTCGACGAGGCCGATCGCGTCGACCAGGCCGACCTTCTTGACCAGCAGGCCCTCGAGCGCGTCGACGGCGGCGTCGAGGTTGGCGTTGATGTCGCCGACGACCTCCTCGACCGGCGCGCTCTTCTCGACGATCTCGCCGACCGCGGCGATCGCGTCGTCGAGGCCGGCGGCGATGCGGCGCAGGGCGAGGATCGTCGCGACCAGGTAGTAGACCATCGCCGCGACGATCAGGACGACTCCGACGATGAGGACGATTCCGGGTGCGGGCATGGTTCGCTCTCCTCAGCTCACGCGTCGTCGACGATCATGTCGAGCGAGCCGCCATAATCGGCGACCGTCTCGACCGTTTGGCGGACCTGGTCCTGGGTGGTCAGGAGCAGCGGCACCGCGTCGAGGTCCTGCGACCCCGCCGTCGCGGCAGCGGCGATGCGCTCGACGCTCGGCACGATCCCCTGGGCGGCCTCGAGCACCCCGCGCAGCAGGTACACGACGACCGGGAAGAGGACGAGGAGCACCAGCAGCGCGCCGATCCAGTAGAGGATCATCGGGGCCTCCTCTCGGCGACGACCTTCGCCTTCGCCGCGATCCCGGGGAGCGCGCCGAGGATGGTGTCGAACTGGGCGTTGATCGCGGTGACCGAGGGCTCCAGCGTGCGCAGGTGCTCGGACTCGACCGTCTCCAGGGCGCCGGCCAGGGTGCCCAGGTTGGTGGAGATCGAGAGCAGGCCGCGGCGGACCAGGATCAGCGCGCCCGCCAGGACGACCACCACCACGACCGCCAGGACGACGCTGAGGAGGACCAGCAGGTGGGTGCTCATCGTCCACCGAACCCGTCGGTCAGCGCGTTCATGTAGTCGTCTTGCACGAGGGCCTCCTCGACTATCTGCCCGAGCACCGGCGCGGTCGCCTGCAGCTGCGGGATGTTGGCGGTGTTGCCGGCGACCTCGCCCGCGACGCCGAGCAGCTCCGCCGAGGACTTGTCGATGTCGTCGACGGTGCGGACGAGGACGGCCAGCAGGGCGGCGACGATCAGCGCGGCGAGGAGCCCGATGATCAGCGCGATCCCCCAGAAGCCGTGCGCGGAGATGGCCGCGGTGACGGCGCTCATTTGCCCACCGCCACCTTGCGCAGGGCGCGCGCCGAGTGCAGGATGCGGACGCCGGAATCGTTGATCCGCCCGACGCCTGAGAGCGCATCGGTCTGGGCGCGCACGACCTCGACGCCCTCGACCGCGGTGCGGGCCTGGCGGCCGATCCGCTGGGCCAGGGCGACGATCGCGATCACGATCGCGGCGGCCACCAGGA
This sequence comes from uncultured Actinomycetes bacterium, assembly GCA_937907435.1. Taxonomy (GTDB): domain Bacteria; phylum Actinomycetota; class Thermoleophilia; order Solirubrobacterales; family 70-9; genus VAYN01. The sequence goes on along the minus strand of CALCIA010000043.1, from coordinate 2,774 downwards.
CCACGACGACGCCCAGCACGATGCCGATCGTCCAGCCCGCCGTGGTCGCGTACGGGGTCATCTCGAGCCTCTCTTCATGCGGGCTGCTCCTCCTTCGGGTGCTCGGCCGCCCACCGGATCGAGCGCACGATCGTCGCGTAGCCGGTGCAGCGGCAGATTTGGCCGGAGATCGCGTCGCGGATCTCGGCGTCGGTGAGGGAAGTCGGGTCGGGGACCGAGTCGAGCAGGGCGCGCGCGGTCAGCATCATCCCGGCGGTGCAGAAGCCGCACTGCAGGCCGTGCTCCTCGGTGAAGCCCTGCTGGACCGGGTCGAGCACGCCGTCGACCTCGAGGCCCTCGACGGTGCGGATCTCGTGCCCGGCGGCGGTCGCCGCGAGCACCGTGCAGGACTTCGCCGGCTCGCCGTCCATCAGCACCACGCAGGCGCCGCAGTTGGAGGTGTCACAGCCCCAGTGGGTGCCGGTCAGCCCGAGGTCGTCGCGGAGGAAGTGGACGAGGAGCGTGCGCGGCTCGACCTCGCGCGTGTGGTCGCGCCCGTTGACGTTGACCGTCACCTGCATCACGCCACCTCCAGGGCGAGGCGCTCGGCGGCGCGGCCCAGTGCGCGGGCGGCGAGGACGCCGACGGCGTGGCGCTTGTACGCGGCGGTGCCGCGCTGGTCGGTGATCGGCGTGCAGGCGGCGGCGCCGGCCGCGGCGGCCTCCTCGAAGAGCGCCTCGGCGGGCTCGCGGCCGAGCAGCGCCTCGCGGGCGGCGGTCGAGGCGACCTCCGAGCCGACCGCCACCAGGGCGATGCCGGCGTCGGCGATCACGCCGTCCTCGATCGTCAGCGCGGCGCCCGCGGCGGCGACGGCCCAGTCGCCGACCCGGCGGTTGATCTTCTCGTAGGCGCTGCTCGAGCGGTCGTGCAGGGGCACGCGGATCTCGACCGCCATCTCGTCGTCGGCGACGGCGGTCTGGTAGGGGCCGCGGTAGAAGTCCTCCATGTGGAGGACGCGCTCGCCGGCGAGGCTGCGGACCACGATCTCGGCGCCGAGCGCGGTGCAGACCGCGCTCAGGTCCTCGGACGGATCGGCCTGGCAGAGCGCGCCGCCGATCGTCCCCCGGTTGCGGACGACCGGGTCGGCGATCTCGCGCTCGGCGTCGCGGAAGATCGGCGCGCGACCGGCGAGCAGCTCGGACTCGAGCAGGTCGCGGTGGGTGGTCATCGCGCCGATGCGGATCGCGTCGCCGTCCTCCTCGACGTAGCCCAACTCCGCGGCGAGGGGGTCGATGTCGACGATCCACTTGGGGGTGGCAAGGCGCAGTTTCATCATCGGCAGCAGCGAGTAGCCGCCGGCCAGGAGGCGGGCGTCGGCGCCGAGCTCGGCGAGCAGCTTGAGCGCCTCCTCCACGCTCGTCGCTCGCTCGTACTCGAATGGCGCCGGGACCTGCATCACGTCCTCCAGACCGCTGCTCCCAATCCCCCGGCGCAACCCATGCCCGAGGGCGAAACCTGCTGCGCATCTAGAATTGTGCCCCGCTGGGCCGGGCGCAACGCGACCTAAGCGAATCCTTAGCCCAGTGGGAGAGAGATGACCCTTGCCCAGCTGCAGTCGTTCGTGCTCGCCGCCCGCCTCGGGTCGGTGAAAGCGGCGGCGGCGGAGCTGGGCGTCACCGAGGCGGCCGTGTCGGTCGCCGTCGCCGCCCTGCGCAAGGAGCTCGGCGACGAGCTCTTCGTCCGCGAGGGGCGCGGGATCGCGCTGACCGCCGGCGGCCGCCGGCTGACCGCCCTGGCCTCGGAGATCCTCGACCTGGCCGAACAGGCGCGGCGCTCGGTCCAGGACACGCCGGGCCAGCCGCGGCAGATGACGATCGCCGCGACCCACGTGGTCGCCGAGCACATCGGGCCGCTGCTCGACGCCTTCACCGCCCGCGACGCCAACCTCGAGATCGCGGTCGAGTCGGCCTCCGGCGCCGAGCTCGCCGGCCTGCTCGAGCACCGCCGCGCCGACATCGCCTTCGGCCCGGCGCCGACCGGCGACACCGCGGCGACGATCGCCGCCGTCCCCTTCCTCCGCGCCCGCGTCATCGTCGTCGCCGCGCCCGGCCACCCGCTGGCGGGCGGCCACGAGGTCTCACCGGCGGCCGCCGCCGAGGCCCGCTGGCTGCTGGGACCCTCGGAGCTCGACCCGACCACCGGCGCCGGCCTCCTCTTCGCCCGCCTCGGCATCGAGCCGGCAGACACCGTCGGCTATACGAGCAGCGCCGGCGCGATCGCCGCCGCGGCCGCGGGCGACGGCCTCGTCGTCACCCTCGCCCACGCCGTGATCGAGCAGGTCCGCCGCCGCGCCCTCGTCCGCATCGACCTCCCGGGCACCCCCTTGGTCGAGGTCTGGCACGCCTCCACCCTCGGCTTCGGCCGCGCCCTCCCCGCCGCCCTCGCGATGCAGCGCTTCGCCACTTCCCCCGACGCCACCCAGGCGATCTCGACCGGCCGCGCCGGCGCCGTCTCCTCCCGCGTCCAGCCTCGACCCCACGTCACCCTGTGGAGCTCGGTGGGGGCGGTTCAGGGGGACTGAGGGCTCGTTTGCTTGCGGCTGGCCGAGGTGGTCCTGGGTGTCCTGGGCTCCTCATGGGGGTCCTGGCAGGCTGTGACCCCCATGAGGAGCCCAGGACGTGAGGCGTTCGTGAAATAGCCGGCACAGGGACGTCGCGAAGTCGGACTTACGTGACGATCGGGTCCGGGAGCTTCCACACCTCGGCCGGATCCGTGACGAAGATGCCGGGAACGTC
>CALCIA010000042.1 GCA_937907435.1 uncultured Actinomycetes bacterium | reverse complement strand
CCAGGACCCCCATGAGGAGCCCAGGACACCCTCGGACCCACCTCGGACGGCCGCCCACCACCCACCTACCGCCGCGGCCGCGGCTCACTCAGGTAAGTCAGCACAGCAAGCACCCGGCGGTGCTCGTCCGCCGCGGGGGACAAGTCGAGTTTCTGGAAGATGCCGGTGACGTGCTTCTCGACCGCGGCCTGGGTGACGACCAGGGATTCGGCGATGCCGCGGTTCGACTTGCCTTCGGCCATCGCCGCGAGGACGTCGCGCTCGCGGGGGCTGAGGCGGTCGAGGGGTCCCTCCTCGCGTCGGCGTCCCAGCATGCGGGCGACGACCTCGGGGTCGAGGGCGCTGCCGCCGGAGGCGACCCGCTCGACCGCGTCGATGAAGACCTCGACGTTGCCGACCCGCTCCTTCAGGAGGTAGCCGACCCCCTCCGGACGGTCGCCGATCAGCTCCACCATGTAGTGCTCCTCGAAGTACTGGGAGAGGACGAGGACGCCGATCTCGGGTCGCTGGCGGCGCAGCTCGTGGGCGGCGCGCAGGCCGTCGTCTTCGTGGTCGGGTGGCATCTGGATGTCGACGACGACGACGTCGGGGTGGAGGCCGAGCGAGCGCCGCAGAAACTCCTCGGCATCGCCGGTCTGGGCGACCACCTCGAAGCCCGCGTCCTCGAGCAGCCGACAGGTGCCCTCGCGCAGGAGGACGTCGTCCTCTCCGATCACGACACGGACGGCGTCGGCCACGGTCCCACCGTACCCCGGTTCGGGGCTCCCGTCAGTCGTCTTCGAGAAGACGCAGCAGGGTGCCGTTGGCCAGCTTGTCCTTGCTCAGGAAGGCGCGGGCGCCGCTGCGGCGCACCGCGTCCGGCGGGGCGGCGTCGGGATCGACCGAGGTGAGGACGACGCGCGGCTCCCAGGGCAGCGCGGTGAGCGCCCCGGCGAGCGTGATCCCGTCGCCGTCGGACAGGTCGACGTCGACCAGGGCCGCGTCGGGCCGCGTCTCGATCGCCATCGCGATCGCCGCCTCGGCCGAGCCCGCCTGGGCGGCGACGCGCAGGCCGAGGTCGGCCAGGAAGCGCCCTGCCAGCTCGCGGAAAGCGGGGTCGTCGTCGACCACCAGAATCGAGCGATCCATAGTTCGATGATTTCAGCCACGGGCGCCGGATTCGGTAGGGAAAACCCCCGAGAGCGCGCCGGGGTAGGGATGTCCCGACATCGTGGCTCGGGTCGGTGCGACGGCGGTCTCGGGCGGGCACCTATTCCGCGCGCGGCGCCGTCGCGCAAAGGTTTGACGGTGACCTCAGCCCGCCAGTTCGTCGTCGTCGCCCACGAAGAGGGCGGACGAGGTGAACCGCGGCACGTCCAGGCGGCCACCCACGAAGAGGCCGTGGCCCTGATTGTCGTGCCGGAGTCACCGGCGGAGGCGGAGGTCGTCTACGAAGTCTGGCCGGCAGGGGAGCCCGGAGCGGTGCTCAGGGTGACCCTGCGGCCTCCGGCGCCCGGGCGCTCGGTCGCCTGACCCGGCCGTCGGGACGGGAGCGCGAGAGGGCGGACGGCCACCAGAACCGGTCGCCGAGCGAGAGCGCGATCGCCGGCACCAGGATGCTGCGGACGACGAAGGTGTCGAGGAGGACGCCGAAGGCGACGATGAAGCCGATCTCGGTGAGGAAGGTGAGGGGGAGGACGGCGAGGACCGAGAAGGTGCCGGCGAGGACGATCCCGGCACTCGAGATCACGCCGCCGGTCACCGCCAGGGCGCGCAGGATCCCCTGCTCGGACCCGTGCCGTTCGGTCTCCTCGCGGGCGCGGGCGATCAGGAAGATGTTGTAGTCGACGCCGAGCGCGACCAGGAAGACGAAGGCGAAGAGCGGCAGCGAGGGGTCCGAGCCGGGGAAGCCGAAGATCACGTCGAAGACGAAGTAGCCGACCCCGAGCGCGGCGAGGAAGCTGAGGATCACGGTCCCGATCAGGACCAGCGGGGCGACGACCGCGCGCAGCAGTCCCAGCAGGATCAGGAAGACGACCACGAGGATCAGCGGCGGGATCACGGTCGAGTCCCAGCCCGCCGCGTCGCGGACGTCGAATTCCACCGCGGTCGGCCCGCCGATCAGCACCTCGGGCGCGGCGCCGTGGGCCGCTTCGCGCATCGGTTCGACCAGGTCGAAGGCGGTGGTCGAGTAGGGGTTGGGTTCGAGGGTCGCCTGGATCAGCGTGCCGGGCGGGCCTTCGGCGACCGGGGGCGAGACCGCCTCGACGCCGTCCACGCCTTCGACCGCGGTGGCGACCGCGGGCACGTCGGCGGCGTTGGCGACGACGATGTCGGTCGGCGCCGTCGTCCCGGAGGGGAAGCTGCGGTCGAGCAGGTGCTGGCCTTCGACCGATTCGACTTCTTCGCGGTAGGTGTCTTCGCTGGTCAGGTCGGTCGAGAAGAAGGCAAAGCCCGCGCAGCAGACGAGCAGCACGCCGACCGTGCCGAACATGACCCGGCGCGGCGAGAAGGCGATCCGGTCGCCGACCCGCTTCCAGAAGCCGTGGGTGGCGTCGCTGGCGTGCTCGAGGCGGTGGCGGCGCACTTCGTAGGGGGTGAAGACGGCGCGGTCGAGCGGGCCGACGATCAGCGAGGGGATCCGCCTGCCGCTGAGGATCCGCAGCACCCAGTTGAGCAGCACCAGGGGGAGCAGGACCAGTACCGCGACGCAGGCGAGGGCGACCCGGGCGAAGGCCGCGAGCCCCGAGCCTTCGACGATGTGGCGGCGGGCGCGATCGGAGATCGGCGCCGCGGTCGGCGCGGTCTCCGGCGTGTGGGGGACGAAGGGCCAGAAGGCGCGGCGGCCGAAGATCGTCAGCAGCGCGGGCAGCAGCGTCAGCATCGAGAGCGCCGCGCAGGCGATCCCGATCGCGGCGATCGGGCCGAGGCCGGAGGTGCCGTTGACCTTGGCGATCATCAGGCAGAGCAGCGCCGCGATCACCGTCCCCGCCGAGGCGAAGATCGCCGGGCCGGCCAATTCGAGCGCGGTGCGCATCGCCTGGTACTTGTCGGCGGTGTGGTGGAGCTCCTCGCGGTAGCGGGCGACGAGCAGCAGCGCGTAATCCGTGCCGGCGCCGAGCACCAGCACCGACATGATCGAGCTCGACTGGCCGTTGATCGTCACCCCGAGCTGGGAGACGCCATAGCCGATCGAGCGCGAGAGGATCTCGGCGAAGACGACCGCGATCAGCGGGATGAAGAAGAACATCGGCGAGCGGTAGATGACGATCAGCAGGAAGATCACCAGCGACAGCGCGGCCAGGAGCAGGGTGCCGTTGATCCCTTCGAAGACTTCGATCGCGTCGGCGGAGAAGCCCGCGCCGCCGGTGATCTTCGCTTCCAGGCCGTTGGCTTCCGGGAGCACGTCGCGCCAGAATTTGACCGGGTCGACGATCCGTTCGCCCTCGCCTTCGGCGTTGATGTAGGCGGTGACGATCGCGGCCTTGCCGTCTGGCGAGCAGACCGGGCCGACGAAGGGGGCGTAGTCGGCGGGCTGCCCGGGGACGGCAGTGGTCGGGCCGCCGCAGCCGGCCGGGCCGGTCGCCGCGACGCTGCGCTCCTCGCCGCCGGGCCGGCCACCCGACGCGGCGGTTTCGCCGTCGGCGATCACGCCTTCGAAGCGCTGCGCGGTCATCTTGCCGACGTCGGCTTCGATCGCCTTGAAGTCGGCGGGGGTGAGGCCCGCCTCGCGGCGGAAGACGATCACCGCGGGGGCGATTTCACCGTCCTGCAGTTCTTCGGTGGCGGCCAGCGCCTTCGTCGATTCGGCCGACTCGGGCAGGTAGGAGGTCGCCTCGTTGCTTTCCGCGTCGGCGAACTTCCCCGGCAGGTCGGCCGGCCCGGCGGCGATGAATATCGCCAGGAACCAAAGGACGAAGACGACCCACTTCGCTCGCCGGCCTGCCGCGAGCGCGAAGCGCGAACGGCGCATGGCCCCATGCTCCCAAAGGGGTCAAATAGGAAAGCGATATTCAGGCGTCAGTCGACGTGGTAGCGGCCGCTCTTGTCGACGCTGACCCCGATGCAGTGGCCGGTTTTCTCGACCGAGCGGCGCAGCAGTTGGCGCATCGTCACTTCGGTGTCGGCGGGGCCGAAGGTGGCGTTGGGGTGGATCGAGGTGATCCGGGCCAGGTCGGCATAGCCCTTCACGCCCGCCTGGTGCGCCTTCTTGCTCGGCGCTTTGCACGCGTGCGCCATCGCTTCGACGTCCTTGACGATCTTGATCGCGGCCGGCGTGCCGGCGAGCGATTCAAGCGTCGCTTCGTCCCCACCGCAGCCGCCGAGGAGCAGCGCCAAGGCGGCGATCGCGGCGAGGGGGAGGAGGCGACGCACGGACGGAGCCTACGAGGGGACGGCGGCGAGGAACTCGATCCGGTTGCCCCAGGGGTCCTCGGAATAGAAGCGGCGCTCGCCGGGAAGGGCCGCGTCCCAGGTGACGGGAGCGCCCGCCGCCGCGAGGCGCGCGGCCAGCTCGTCGAGCTCGCCGGGCTCCAGCCGCAGCGCCACGTGGGCCTTGCGCGCGGGCTCGAAGTCGTCCTCGACGCCGACGTGGAGCTGGCGGTCGCCGAGGGCGAACCAGGCACCGCCGCGGGCGCGCAGCGGTTCCGGCTTCTCGATCTCCGCCAGGCCGACGAGCTCGCCGAAGAAGCGCCGCGCCGCCTCCTCGCAGTCCGCCGGGGCGGCGATCTGGACGTGGTCGAGCTGGACCTCGGGCACGGCGCAAAGCTACTTGTCGCGCGAATTTCCGGGGGGTCGAGGCGGGGCGGAACCTGTTGGAGCGGCGCGAGCGCATAGTCTTCTCCGCCCCCAGCAGTGCCTTCTCTTCCCCGGAAGTACCTACCTTGAACGAGCCCGTACAGCAGAACCAGCTACTTGCCTTCATCGAGATCCCGAAGGGGAGCCGCAACAAGTACGAGTACGACGAGGGCCTGGACCGGGTGGTCTTCGACCGCTTCCTGTCCGGCTCGACCGTGTACCCGACCGACTACGGCTTCCTGCCCGGCCACCTCGGCGAGGACGGTGACCCGCTCGACTGCCTCGTGGTCGGGTCCGAGCCGACCTTCCCCGGCTGCGTCACGCCGGTGAAGCCGGTCGCGCTGTTCAAGATGCGCGACGAGAAAGGCGCCGACGACAAGGTGATCTGCGTGCCGGTCCGCGATCCACGCTGGTCCCACATCGAGAGCCTCGACGCCGTGCCGGAGCAGCTCCAACAGGAAATCGAGCACTTCTTCAACGTCTACAAGAACCTTGAAGACAAGCCGGTCGAGACCGACGGCTGGCACCCGCTCAGCGACGCCGAACGGACCATCGAAGAGGCCCGCCGGCGCCAGCTCGAGGCCAACGGCGGCGAGTAGGCGCCGGGCCGCCGGGTGCGGCCCACGGGCGACGCGCCGAAGCGGCGGGGCCGCGGCGCAATACTTGGTTCCCAGTGATCGACGCCGCCGCCGTGATCGAGACCGAGCGCCTGCGCCTCGAGCGCTGGGACGAGCGCCACACCGACCTGTTGGTGCGGCTCGCGTCGATGCCCGCGGTGATGCGCTTCATCGGCACCGGGGACCCGTGGCCGCCGCTCCTCGCCGAGGACGTAGCCCGCGCCGAGCGCCGCCACTGGGAAGAGCATGGCTTCGGCTGGCGCGCCGCGATCGACCGCTCGAACGGCCGCGCGATCGGCCTCGTCTCGCTCAACTACGCGGGCGAGGGGACGGCCGGCCTCGACCCCTCCGAGCGGGAGATCGGCTGGTGGCTCGAGCCCGACGCCTGGGGCCGCGGCCTCGGCACCGAGGGCGCCGCGGCGCTCCGCGACGAGGCCTTCGACGCCCTCGAGATGCCCAGCATCATCGCCCGCATCCAACCCCCGAACGCCGCTTCGATCGGTGTGGCGCGGGCGCTGGGCATGGAGTTCGACTTCGAGACGACGGGACGGAGCGGGGAGCGGCTGGTGGTGTATCGGATGGAGCGGCCTGGGGGGTAGGGGGCGGGGGTCCGGGGGGCCAGCGGCCGTCCGAGGATGGTCCTGGGCTCCTCATGGGGGTCCTGGCAGGCTGTGAC
>CALCIA010000041.1 GCA_937907435.1 uncultured Actinomycetes bacterium | reverse complement strand
GTCCTGGCAGGCTGTGACCCCCATGAGGAGCCCAGGACGTGAGGCGTTCGTGGGGAGAGGCGACACAGGGACGTGAGGAAGTCGGACTTACGTGACGATCCGGTCGGAGAGCCTCCACACCTCGGCCCGATCCGTCACAGAGATGCCGGGAACGTCACACTTTCCGGCCCGGAAGGGCCCTTTTCGGGCCTGAAATCGAGGCCCGATAACGCGCTGCGTGATTTAGGGCCCCTATAGGGGGGTCAATCCACGCAGCGCGTAAGTCGGTGTTGGACAACACGGGCGAAAGAGCGGAGATCCAGACATCTTTCCGACCTCGCGCCGCTTCCCGTCTCCCAGGGGAGCGGGACCGTGGATCGATCACCGAGCGGCGGGGTTGCTCCCGATCGGCGGACCCCACAGATCTTGACTCGACACCCCGTCTACCCAGTACATATATCCGTTCCAAACTTCTCGACCGGTTGACTTGACCGCTCCGCTCGGAACGCTAATGTGACCAGTGGGAGAGGGACGCAGTACCGCGCCACGCAGGGGGCGGCGTTATCGCTTTTGGGGAATCGCGTTAACGGAGGAGGAATAGATGTTCGGTCGCTCGGTGGCACTCGTGTCCCATTCGAAGTGGCTGGTGGCCGCGCTCGCGGTCATCGGGGCACTGCTCGTCGCGCCGGCAGCGCAGGCCGCGCCTCCAACGGAAGTCCTGGGCGGCGTCCCGTGCGCACCCGCGAGCGGTGGCATCACCGCCTGTAGCGGTACGACCCACACGTTCGACGGCACGAAAATCGACGTCAACGTGTTCCTGCCGCCGGAAGCGCAAGGCGAAGGTCCCTTCCCGCTGATCGGCGACTACCACGGATGGGGTGGATCGAAGCAGGGGCTGACCACCGTCGAACCCTCGCCAGGGCTGACCTTCCAGCAGAAAGATCCGCGCATCCAACACTGGGCGGAAAGTGGCTACGCCGTCTTCAGCATGAGCGACCGCGGTTGGGGCTTGTCGTGTGGGAAATTCGATCCCGGCAAAGGCCTGCCGGACTGCGCCAACGGCTACAACCACCTGATGGACGATCGCTACGAAGTCCGCGACGCCCAATACCTGATCTCCGAGCTGGCCGATGAAGGCTTCGCCCAGCCGAAGAAGATCGCCGCCACCGGTGCTTCCTACGGCGGTGGCATCTCGGTGGCGCTTGCCGCACTGCGCAACCGCGAGATGCTGCCGAGCGGTGAACTCGTCCCGTGGATCAGCCCCGAAGGGCTGGAAATGGAAATCGCGGCCGCGGCCCCGCAGTGGGCGTGGACCGATATCGCCTATGCGCTCGCCCCGAACGGTCGCAACCTCGATTACGTCACCAACTCTTCGTATCGCGGCCCCACCGGCAAAAACCCGATCGGGGTCATGAAATACAGCTACACCGAAGCCCTCTACATCGGGGGTGAACTGCTCAGCAACTACTCCACCACCAACCCGGAAGCGAACATCCCCGGTTGGCGTGAACGGCTGCGTGGCGGTGACCCGTACACCGATGCCTTCTCCAACTCGATGATCGAACAGCTGACGGCCTACCACTCTGCCTTCTACATCAACTCGTCGGTGGAGCCTGCCCCGATGCTTCTCCAGAGCGGCTGGAACGATGACCTGTTCCCGGTCGACGAAGCCCTCCGCCTCTATCAATGGACCAGGGCTCAATATCCGGGCGATCCGATCTCGCTCTTCTTGGCCGACTACGGACATTCGCGTAGCCAGAACAAGGCCGCCGACGTCGCCGCCTTCAACGCGCGCCTCGAAACGTGGTTCGCCCACTACCTGAAGGGTGAAGGCGCGCCGCCGAGCTCGAGCGTCGAGGCGCTGACCACCACCTGCCCGAAATCAGCCGCCTCCGAAGGTCCCTACACGGCCGCCAACTGGAGCTCGCTCGCCCCGGGTGAAATCCGACTGCAGTCGGGCGGAGCCCAGACGATCAAACACTTGGGCAAAGAAGCAGAAGAAGAACCGACCGAATCCGGGGTGGTCTTCGACCCCATCGTCGGACCCGAAAATGGCTTCAATGTGTGCTCGGCGGTGCCCAGCGAAGATGAAGAAGGCGTCGCCAACTACCGCCTCGCCCCGGCGCCGGCCGGCGGCTACACCCTGATGGGGTCGCCGACCATCATCGCCAACATCAAATCGCCTAGCCCGAACTCGGAGATCGCGGCCCGCCTCCTCGACGTCTCCCCGGAAGGGGGCGAGACGCTGATCGCCCGCGGCCTCTACCGGCCGGACGGGGGAGTGCAGGAAATCGTGTTCCAGCTCCACCCGCAGGGCTACCACTTCGCCGCCGGCCACGTGGCGAAGCTGGAACTCCTGCCCAACGACCTACCGTATGGGCGCTTCTCCAACCTGCAGACGGACGTAACCGTCAACAGCCTGGAACTGCGCCTGCCGGTGATGGAGCAGCCGGGATCGCTCGGTGGCCTGGTCCGGACGCCGGCGGCGAAAGTCGTCCCGCCGGGATACACGTTGGCGGCCGAATACGAGCAACCGGCGCCGCCGAATCCGCCCAGCGGCGGAGGGGGAGGCAACCCCGCCCCGGAGCCGGTGGCCCCGGCTAAGGTCGGCTTCGCCGGGATCGCCGGGAAGCTCACCGCCAACCGCAAGGCCGTCATCGTGCCGGTGCGATGCAGCAGCGACGGTGCCTGCACGGGCAGCCTTTCCTTCTCGACGAAGAAGTCGGGCAAGAAGGCAAGCACCATCATCGCCCGCGGCAACTACTCGCTCACGGCAAGCACCGCCACGAACGTGAAGGTGCCGCTGACCAAGGCCGGTCGCAAGATCGTCAAGAACGAAATGGCGGCCAAGAAGAAGAAGCTCTCCGGCGTGCTGCAGCTGCAAGACGTCGGCCGGGCAACCACCCTGACCCTGAACCGCGCGGCGCAGCTGCCGCGCGGTAAGTGACATGCACCGGGCACCATCCGCATCGAACGGAGGAGGATTCAAAGTGAGACGTTTGCTGCTGCTCGCGATCGCGGTAGGGGCGCTTGGTGCCCTTTTCGTGGCCTCGTCCGCGAACGCCGCGGTCGGGGTCCAGAGATGGGAATCGCTGACCTGTGAATTCAACGAAGACCTCCCAGAACCGCTGCCGGAAAAATTCGGCGAACCGGAAGTCGGCACTGAAGAACTGCTGCCCGAACCGGAAGGTCAGTGCGAAGAAGAATTCCCAGAAGAACTTTACACCCAGGCTGCCGGCCACCCGAACTATGGGATCACCGATTTCCGGATCGACACCTATCCGTCGTTGTTCGGGGTCGGTGGGTTCCCGACGACGTTCCTCAAAGAAATCGTCGTCAACACGCCCGAAGGCCTGAGCGTGAACCCGGAAGCGCTCCCCCAGTGCGATACGGAACAATTCGAAAAAACCCTCAAATGTCCGCCGCAGACGCTGGTCGGGGTCAACTACCTCACCGTCGCGGCGCAGACTCCGAACGGCGAAAACAAATGTACGAGTCCACCATCCCCGGAAGCGGGTGAATGTCTGCAGGCCAGAGTTGCGCTGCCGGTCTACAACATGGTGCCGTTCCAGGGCGTGCCCTCCATGGTCGCGTTCCCGACCGAAGGGGGGCCGACGTTCATCGTCGGCTCGCTTAGCCCGGTCGACCAGCACGTCACCTTCACCATCAGCCACATCCATCCGCCTTCGGCGACCAGTCCCCCGATCATCGAGTCCCGCCTGGTCTTCTTCAGCGCGCGGGAAGGGAATCTCAACCCACTGGCCGATGGGACCTACCTGACGATGCCGAGCAACTGTGCCGGTCCGCAGGTCTCGACGCTGACCCTCGACACGCAGGGTCCACCGCTCGAAGCCGAAGCGAGCAGCATCAACGCTCTCCCCTACGAAACGCCCACCGGTGCCACGGGGTGCGAGAACGTGCCGTTCAACCCGGAAATCTCGGTCACGGCGGAAGGGAAAAAGTCCGTCGACAGCCCAGAGCCGACGACCGTCGATGTGGGCATTCCGTGGGAACCGTCCCAGCCGGTCGCGAACTCCTACCTCAAGACCGCGAAGGTGACGTTGCCGGAAGGGATGGGGATCAACCCGTCGGGCAGCAACGGGCTCGGGGTATGCACCGACGAACAGTTCCACTACCACACGGCGCTGCCGGTGGAATGCCCGGACTCCTCGAAGATCGGGACGGTCGAGATTCAGACCCCGTCCCTGCCTTCGGGCTCGATCAAGGGCAACGTCTACGCCGGCGTGCCGTTGAAGAACGGTCCCGGCGCATTCGAATCCGGCGAACAGTTCCGGATCTTCATCTACGGGTTCTCGGAACGCTATGGGGTCAACGTCCGCCTCAAGGGCTCGGTCAAGCCGAATGCCACCACCGGTCAGCTGACCGCGGAAGTGGGCGAAAATCCGCAGGCGACGTTCAGGAACTTCCGCCTGAACTTCAACGGCGGCGACAAGGGCATCCTGACCACGCCACCGACCTGTGGCACGAACACCACGACCACGGAATTCACGCCGTGGTCGGGCAACCTCGACCACAACAAGCCGACCTCGAACATGACCCTGGCCACCGTGCCGGGCGGCGGCAGCTGTCCGAAGACCCTTGGGGAACGCAAGTTCACCCCGGGCTACTCGGCGGCGAGCGAATCGACCGCGGCGGCCAAGTACAGCCCGTTCAAGGTCCACATCGGGCGCAATGACGGCGAACAGGAGATCAAAGCGGTCAACGTGACCCTGCCGAAGGGGCTCGTCGGCCGGCTCGCCGGGATCCCCTACTGCGGGGAAGCCGAAATCGCCGCCGCGGCGGCGAGCAGCGGCAAGGCGCAGCAGGCGAGCCCGAGTTGCTCCTCGAACAGCGCGGTCGGCTCGGTCGTCACCAAGGCCGGCACCGGCAACGCCCCGCTGAGCCTCGGGGGCACCGCCTACCTGGCCGGTCCATATAAGGGGGCGCCGCTCTCGCTGGCGATCATCACCCCCGCGGTGTCCGGTCCGTTCGACCTCGGCACCGTGGTCGTCCGGGTCGCGCTCAACGTCAACCCGCTGACCGCCCAGGTGAACGCGGTCTCCGACCCGATCCCGAACGTGTTCGGCGGCGTCAAGCTGGACATCCGCTCGATCGACCTGAACATGGACCGCTACAAGTTCATGCTCAACCCGACCAACTGCGCCATGCAGGCCACGGCCGGGACGATCAACGGCGGCGGCTCGAACCCGACCGACAGCGGGAGCTGGAGCAGCTACGCGGTCAGCTCGCCGTTCCAGGCGAGCGGCTGCAAGGGCCTCGGCTTCAAGCCGAAGTTCTACGCGCGGATCTCCGGCGGGACGACCAGGGCGAAGAACCCGAAGATCCGGGTCGTGGTCAAGGCTCGTCCGGGCGACGCCAACATCGCCCGCACGGCGCTCAACCTGCCGCACTCGCTGTTCCTCGACCAGGGCCACATCAAGACGGTCTGCACGAGGGTCCAGCTGGCCGCGAAGCAATGCCCGAAGAACTCGATCTACGGGCACGCCGAAGCGGGCAGTCCGCTGCTCAAGCAGAAGTTGAAGGGCCCGGTCTACCTGGTGTCCTCCAAGCACAAGCTCCCGGACCTCCTGGCGGATCTCCGGGGCCAGATCAACATTCAGCTGGACGGCGTCATCAGCTCCAACCACGGCGGTCTGAAGACGGTGTTCAACAACACGCCGGACGTGCCGCTGAAGTCGTTCGTGCTGAACATGCGGGGCGGCAAGAAGAGCCTCCTGCAGAACTCGACCAACCTCTGCAAGAGCAAGCAGCTGGCCATCCTCAACATGAAGGGCCAGAACGGGAAGACGGTCAAGAACAACAAGTTCCGTCTGAACATCGCCTCCTGTGGGGGCAAGAAGCAGAAGCAGAGCAAGCAGCACAAGTAGGAGCCCTGGGGAGGGCTTGGAAGGGCACCGGCGCGGCAGGCTGACTAGCCTCCGCGGCGGTGCGCCCTTCCGTCTCAGTCCTGATCGTCGCCTGGAGCTCGGGCAACGAGCTGCGCCGCACGCTGCCGCCGCTGGTGGCGGAGCTGCGCGAGGGCGATGAGCTGATCGTCGTCGACAACGACTCGCCCGACGACTCCGCCGCCGTGGTGGCCGAGCTGGCGCCGCGGGCCCGGGTGGTGACGATGGGGCGCAACCGCGGCTTCGCGGGCGGCGCCAACGTCGGGGCGAGCGCGGCCACCGGCGACCTGCTGGTGATCCTCAACCCGGACGCGATGCCGTTGCCGGGGTGGGGAGAGGCGATCCGCCGTCCCTGGCTCGAGGGTCGCGGCTGGTCGGCGTGGCAGGGACTGGTCGCCGAGGGCGACGGGCAGACGATCAACTCGGCCGGCAATCCGGTCCACTTCACCGGCATCGTCTGGGCCGGGCAGCACGGCGAGCCGCTCGCGGCGGCTCCGGGAGCGGGGGAGGTGACGGCGCTCTCGGGCGCCTGTCTGGCGATTCCGCTCGAGGTCTGGCGCCGCCACGGCGGCCTGGCCGAGCGCTTCTTCATGTACCACGAGGACGTCGACCTGTCGCTGCGGCTGCGGCTGGCGGGGGAGATGACGGGAATCGAGCCGACCGCGGTCGTCGCGCACGACTACGAGTTCACGGCGTCGGCGGGGAACAAGTGGCGCTGGCTGGAGCGCAACCGGCTGGCGATGCTGGTCCGCCTCTATCCCGGCTCGCTGCTCCTGCTGTTGGCGCCGCTGCTGCTGGCGACCGAGATCGCCTTGCTGTTCGCCGCGGCCGCGGGGGGCTGGGCCGGCCAGAAGCTGCGCGCGAACGCCGAAGCGATCGCCTGGCTGCCGCGTCTCCTGCGCGAGCGCCGCGAGATCCGCCGCACCCGCACGATCTCCGCCGCCGAGTTCGCCGCCGCGCTGACCCCGGACCTCGACTCGCCCTTCATCCCCGCCGTCGCCCGCTCGACCCCCGCCCGCCTGGTCCTCCACACCTACTGGCGCCTGGTCCGCGCCCTGCTGCCGCGGTAGGGCCGCCGATCAGCCGCCGGGCCGAGAAGGTTTCGAGGGTCGAGTTCGCACTTTGCCGCGCATACCGCGGACAAGTGCGAACTCACCGGGAGAGGAGGCCCGGCTGCGGGACGAAGGCGCACGGGAGGTTCACGGAAGCGTCGCCTCTCCTCCCTTCCGTGTCCTTCTCCACGGATCCGTGCGTCTTCCGTGACGACGGATTCGTCGCCCGCTGAGTTGAGCCGGTCAGGGGCGGCTCAACTCAGCGGGCGGACCGGGTCGAGTTCGCAGTAATCCGCGGATAGCGCGGAGAAGTGCGAACTCGCCTGTCCCGCCTATCGGGCCCCGGGCTCTCGCCCGGCATCCGTTCCTTACCCCCTCCGAGCCCCCGTACCGCGGTACGAGTCGCCCAGCTGTTCTTTATGGACCCCACAGGGCCATAAAGAACAGCTGGGCGACTTGGCTCTGCGGCTGGGGTCGCCTTCCAGGATTCTGGATCTTTAGGCGTCCTTGATGTGCCGGGCGCCCGGGCTTGCGATAATGCGCGACGTCGTGGATCCGTCGCGTAAGCGCAAGATTCGGCTGGGTGTCGCCCTCTCTGTGGCGGTTCTCCTTGCCGTTGCCCTCGTCTACGTCAGCTTCAACGCCTCGGACCAGACGAAGGAACCGTCCCAGATCCTCACCGCCGCGCCGGGCCAGAAGTTCGAGATGAACGCCAAAGTGGTGCCGAAATCGGTGCATCGCGATGGCGAAACTCTCAAGTTCGAAGTCGAGGACCGCGATGGCGGCGGCGCGATGCCGGTCAGCTATCAGGGCGTCGTCCCCGACCCGTTCCGCGGCGGCCGCGAGATCGTCCTCACCGGCGCGGTCGAAAACGGCACCTTCGTCGGGGAACCTGAATCGTTGATCACCAAGTGCCCGTCGAAGTTCACGACGAACGCCAGCGAAACCGCCGGCACCGGCAGCGGATCGTCCGGCAGTAATGGCTAGCGTCGGCGGCGTCCTACTGGCGCTCGCCTTCTTCGTCGCCGCCAGCTCCGCCATCGTCGCCGTCGTCTGGCGCCACGACGACGCCCGCGTCGTGCTCGCCCGGCGCGGTGTCTACGTCGTCTTCGGCCTGCTGCTGACCTGCGTCGTGCTCATCGAGATCGCGATGGCGACGAACCAGTTCCACCTCAACATCGTCGCCGAACACTCCTCGCGCGAGACGCCGATGTTCTACAAGCTCTCGGCGATGTGGTCGAGCCAGGAAGGCTCGCTGCTGCTCTGGTCGTTCGTGCTCTCGGTCGCCGCCTCGCTCGCCCTCTACTCGACCCGTCACAAGATGCGCGAGATCGTCCCCTGGGCGACCGCGGTGATGATGGGGGTGGGGGCCTTCTTCATCGGCCTGATGCTGTTCGGCCCCGACGTCAACCCGTTCCGCACGATCACGACGCCGCAGGACGGGATCGGGCTGAACCCGCTGCTCCAGCACCCGAGCATGATGATCCACCCGCCGATGCTCTACTCGGGGTACGTCGCCTGGACCGTCCCCTTCGCCTTCGCGATCGGCGCCCTGATCACCCGCCGCGTCGACTCCGAATGGATCCGCGCGACGCGCCGCTTCGCCCTGATCGCCTGGGCCTTCCTCGGCTTCGGCCTGCTGCTCGGCGCGCGCTGGTCCTACTCGGAGCTCGGCTGGGGCGGCTACTGGGCCTGGGATCCGGTCGAGAACGCGGCGCTGATGCCGTGGCTGCTCGGCACCGCCTTCCTGCACTCGATCATGGTGCAGGAGAAACGCAGCATGCTGAAGGTCTGGAACGCGACGCTGATCGTCGCCACCTTCTCGATGTGCCTGCTCGGCACGTTCCTGGTGCGCTCCGGCGTCCTGCAGTCGATCCACGCCTTCGGCAACGACACCGTCGGGCCTTATCTGCTGGCGATGATCGGGGTCGTCGTCATCGGCTCGACCTGCCTGATCGTCTCGCGCCTCGACGACCTGCGCACGGACCAGAAGCGGATCGACTCGCTCCTGTCACGAGAATCGATCTTCCTCGTCAACAACCTGTTGCTGGTCGGGCTGGTCGTGGTGATCGCCTGGGGGACCTTCTTCCCGCTGATCTCCGAACTCTTCACCGGGACCAAGAGCTCGCTCGCCGGGCCATGGTTCGACAAGTACACGACGCCGTTGGGGATCCTGCTGGTGCTGTTCACCGGGATCGGGCCGCTGCTGGCCTGGCGGCGCGTCACCTGGGCCTCGGCGAAACGCGTCTTCCGCATCCCCGTCGCGGTCGCCCTGCTGACCCTGGTCGTCCTCTGGGTCTTCACCGATGCCGCCCACAAGCCGTGGGCGCTGGCGCTCTTCACCTTCGCCGCCTTCGCGATCGCGGGCGTCCTGCAGGAGTTCTACAACGGCGCCCACGCGCGGCAGAAGACCTCGGGCGGCTCGTTCGCGGGTGCGCTGGTCGCGGTCACCGCCCGCAACCGGCGCCGTTACGGCGGCTACATCGCCCACATCGGCGTCGCCGTCCTGCTGATCGGCATCGCCGCCTCCTCGAGCTTCCAGACCAACGAGAACGTCTCGATGAAGCCGGGCGAAACGCGGGTCGTCGACGGGCGCGAATTCACCTACCAGCGGCCCTACGTGAAGGTCGACAACGAGAAGTACACGATCGGCGCGATCGTCGATGTGAAGGAAGACGGCAAGCATCTGGCGACGCTGGAAACGAGCCGTCGCTTCTTCCGCCCGACCGGCGCCGCGGCGACCGGCGGCCTGGCCGACTACTTCAGTGGCGAGGCCACCTCGGAGGTCGGCCTGAAGACCGGCCCGATCCGCGACATCTGGGTCACCGTCGCGCCCAACGTGCAACAGGTCCAGCACCAGCTCGCGGTCGCCGAAAAAGGCCTCAAAACCTGCATCGAAGCCGGGCCGGGCACGCCTGCGCAGTGCAAACAGCTCTCCGCGCTGATGCGCGCCGCCGCGGCGGAACCGAAACTGCAGCCGCAGGCGCTCGCCCAGATCGAAAGCCTGCAGCTGCTCTCCGCCGAACGGATCGCGCGCGGCTACCTCAAAGAGGCGGGCGCGGCGACCTTCAAGGTGATCGTCAACCCACTGGTGCTGTGGATGTGGATCGGCGGGATCATCGGCCTGATCGGCGCGCTGATCGCCGTCTGGCCCGCCCGCGGCCGCCGCAAGGGTGCGATGGTCCGCACCGAGGCCGACGCGCTCAAGGAAGCCAAATACCGCGAAATCCGCGATGCCGAACTCGACCACGCCTCCGGCAAGCTCTCCGACGAGGACTACGCGATCCTCGACGCGGAGCTGCGCAAGGAAGCGGTGGAGATCCTCGACCTGGTCGGCGTGGGGGCGGGGACCGGCGAGCAACTGCGTCCCGGTCGCGCCGGGCTGCCGAGCGACTACGCGGAGAACGGCGGCAACGGGAACGGTAACGGCCACGCCAACGGCGATTCCCCGACCGCCACGGTCGA
Source organism: uncultured Actinomycetes bacterium (assembly GCA_937907435.1). Classification (GTDB taxonomy): domain Bacteria; phylum Actinomycetota; class Thermoleophilia; order Solirubrobacterales; family 70-9; genus VAYN01. The sequence goes on along the minus strand of CALCIA010000041.1, from coordinate 5,235 downwards.
GAACGGCAACGGCAACGGGAATGGCACGAACGGCCACGGCCACGCCAACGGGAACGGCCACTCGAACGGCGCGACGAACGGCAACGGGAACGGCAACGGCGCGTCGCGCGAGCCGGCCGACCGCAACTAACCGCTCAGACCCTCTACACTCATCTCCGTGTCCACGATTCTCGGCGTCCTACAGGTGATCATCGCGGTGGTCATGGTCTTCCTCATCCTGCTCCACTCGGGGAAAGACGCGGGCCTCTCCGGTGCCTTCGGCATCGGCGGCGGGGGCAGCCAGATCGGCGGCGGCTCGATGGTCGAGCGCAACCTCGACCGCGCCACCATCTTCTTCGCGATCCTGTTCGCCGTGAACACGATCGTGCTGCTGAAGATCTAGACGCCGATGTCCTTCACGCTCAGGAACCTCAAGGAGGATCCTGAGGATCTCGGCTCCAACTTCGACGGCGCGCCCGACCTGGAGTTCCGCGCCGCCACCAAGCTGCTCGGGCTCGAGCGTTCGGGTCTGACCTACCAGCGGATCCCGCCCGACTACCGCTTCCCCTACGGCCACACGCACGAGACCCAGGAGGAGGTCTACGTGGTCGTGCGCGGGGGCGGGCGGATGAAGGTCGACGACGAGATCGTCGAGCTCAAGGAATGGGACGCCGTGCGCGTCCCGCCCGGCGCCTGGCGAGGCTACGAGGCCGGCCCGGAAGGCCTCGAGCTCCTCGTCATCGGCGCCCCCAATCTCGGCGAGAACCCGCGCGACGATGTCGAAGGCACGCGCGACTGGTGGGCCAAGTAGGACGAGTTCGCACTTCTCCGCGCTATCCGCGGATTACTGCGAACTCGTCCCCTGGGGCCTCCGGGCCCGGTGGCGGCAGCTGCGCCTGCGCGCGGTCAATTCCCCCTGCCCTGTAACTGCGGTTGACAAACGCGCTACATTTGTAAAGCACGCAGACTTCAATCTCACGTTTGACAAGGAGGAGAACGTGGAGGCGCACTCAGAGCACGCGCATCACCATCACCACCACGACGAGGACGTCGATCTGAATCCGGCTGCCTGGAGCGACGGCAAGCGCTATGCCTGGCTGCTCGGCATCCTGGTTCCGCTGGCGCCGTTCATCGCCTGGGGCGCGGTCGAGGCGACCGGCTTCGGCGGGTTCTGGTTCCTCGGGCCGGTCCTGGTGTTCGTCATCTTTCCGCTGCTCGACCTGGCGATCGGGATGGACGCGACGAATCCGCCCGACTCGGTCCTCAAGTGGCTCGAGCAGGACCACTACTACCGCTGGTGCACCTACCTCTTCATCCCGATCCAGTACGCCGGGCTGATCTTCGCCGCCTGGAAATGGGGGGACGGCGGGCTGTCCGTCGTCGAAAACATCGGCCTCGCCGTCACCATGGGCGTCGTCGGCGGGATCGGCATCAACACCGCCCACGAGCTCGGCCACAAGCGCGACGACCTGGAGAAGTGGCTCAGCCGCGTCGCCCTCGCGCAGACCGGCTACGGGCATTTCTTCATCGAGCACAACCGCGGCCACCACGTCCGCGTCGCCACGCCCGAGGACCCGGCGAGCTCGCGGCTGGGGGAGAGCTTCTGGGAATTCCTGCCGCGCACCGTGTCCGGCAGCCTCACCTCCGCCTGGCAGCTCGAGGCCGCCCGCCTCGACCGGCTCGGCAAGTCGCCATGGACGCTCCGCAACGACATCCTCGGCGCCTGGGCGATGACCGTCGTCCTCTTCGCCGCCCTGGCCGTCGCCTTCGGCCCGATCGTGCTCCCGTACCTGGTGCTGCAGGCGGTCATCGGCTTCTCGCTGCTGGAGGTCGTCAACTACCTCGAGCACTACGGCCTGCTGCGCGACAAGAAGGAGGACGGCCGTTATCAGCGCTGCCTGCCGCGGCACAGCTGGAACTCGAACAACGTCGCCTCCAACGTGCTGCTCTACCACCTGCAGCGCCACTCCGATCACCACGCCAACCCGACCCGCCGCTACCAGGCCCTGCGCCACGTCGACGAGGCGCCGCAGCTGCCGACCGGTTACGCGGGGATGATCGTGCTCGCCTGGTTCCCGCCGGTCTGGCGGCGGGTGATGGACCCGCGCCTGATGGAGCACTTCGAAGGCGACGTGACCAAGGCGAACATCAACCCGCGCAAGCGGGACAAGATCCTGCGGCGCTACGGCGGCGGGGCGAGTGGCGGCGCTCCGGCCGGCGGCACCGCGGCGGCGGGGGCGGCGTCGTGAGCGCCTTCCGTTGTCCCGGCTGCGGCTACCTCTACGACGAGGCCCAGGGCCACCCGCGCGAGGGCTTCCCGCCCGGCACGCCGTGGGACGAGGTGCCCGACGACTGGGCCTGCCCCGACTGCGGCGTCCGCGACAAGGTCGACTTCGAGCCGGTGGAGGACGCCGCCTGACCGCCTCCGCTGCGACGATAGGGGGGATGGCAAGCCGAACGCCATACCCCGAGGCCGCGCGGGCGCTGCTGCGGCAGACGCTGTTCGACGCTGCCCGCCACCACCTGGAAACGCGGCCCTGGTCGGAGGTGACGATGGGCGACATCGCCGCCACCGCCGGGGTCAGCCGCCAGACCCTCTACAAGGAGTTCGGCAACAAAAGCGAGTTCGCGGTCAACCTGACGATCCACGAGGGGGAACGGTTCCTCGCCGCGGTCGAGGACGCGGTGCGCGCCCACACCGACAACCCGCGCGACGCGATCCGCGCGGCGCTCGAGCTCTTCCTCCGCACCGCGGGCGAGGATCCGCTGATCCGCACGCTGCTGAGCGACGACGGCTCCGGCGGCATGCTCCCGTTCGTCACCACGCAGGGCATGCCGGTGGTCGTCTGGGCGACGACGCGGCTCTCGGCGGTGATCGAAGAAGGCTGGCCGCAGGCGCCGAAGCGCGACGTCAAGCTGCTCGCCGAGGCGCTCGTCCGCCTGGCGATCTCCTACATCACCAACCCCTCCGAGACGCCCGACTCGACCGCCGCCTCGGTCGCCGAGCTGCTCGGCCCCTTCATCGATCGCGCCCTCGGCACGGCTTGATCGCCGTCCTCGCCGACACCCATATGCCGAAGGGCGGCCGGGCGCTGCCGCCGCGCTGCGTCGAGATCCTGGGCGAGGCGGACGCGGTGCTCCACGCGGGCGACTTCTTCGCGGTCGCGATGCTGCGCGAGATCGAGGCGCTCTCCCGCGGACCGGTCCACGCTGTTCACGGCAACGTCGACGAGGCCGAGCTGCGCGCCGCGCTCCCGGAGGCGCTCGAGGTTGAGCTCGGCGGCGCCCGCGTCGCGATGGTCCACGACGCCGGGCCGGCGAAGGGGAGGGTGGGACGGATGCGCCGTCGCTTTCCCGGCGCCGACGCGGTCGTCTTCGGCCACAGCCATCTGCCGCTGCACGAGGAGGAGGACGGCTTCCAGATCTTCAACCCCGGTAGCCCGACCGAGCGTCGCCGCGCGCCCCGGCACTCGATGGGCGTGCTGCGCGTCGAGTCAGGCCGCCCGCGCTTCGAGCACGTCTGGCTCTGACGCTTGTCGCCCTCTGGGCGACAAGCGTCGGGGGCGCTCAGGGGGCGCCGGGCGTGAAGAGCTCGGTGAGGGTGGCGATCATCGCGTCGCGGTCGGGCTCGCCGGGGCCGCCGAGGGCGTCGATGATGAGCCCGTCGGTCGCGCTCACCAGCGCCACCGCGCTCATGCGGAGGTCCGCGCCCGGCGGCAGGATGGGCGGCTCCATCGCCGCGATCTGGCTCGCGACCAGGTCGGCGTAGGAGCCGAGCACCTCGCGCCGGCGCTGCTCCAGGTCGGGGCTCACGCCGACCATCTCGAAGTAGTTGACGCGCGCCGCGCGCTCGTCGGCCAGGCTGCCGTCGATGAAGGCCCGCAGCGCCAGGCTCATGCGCCCGCGCGGGTCGGGCGGCGCGGCGGCGATGGCGGCGAGCACGGCCTCGCGGACCTCCTCGACGTGGCGGTCGTACACCGCCCGCAGCAGCGCCTCGCGGGAGTCGACCTCGGCGTAGAAGTAGCGCGGGTTCAATCGCGCCTGCGCGCACAGCTGCTCGATCGTGGTCGCGGCGTAACCGCGGGTACCGAACAGCTCGAGGCCCGCGTCGAGCAGCCGCAGCCGCCGCTCCTCGCTGCGCTCGGCCGCGCTCATGCCGCCGTAACGGCGGCCGTCCTCGGTCCCGGTCTCGCTCACCCAGCCGACGCTAACAAACTGGCAAGAGCCCTTGACAGATCTTCCCCGCCGCGGCCATACTGCTGCATCTGGCAAGGGGAATTATCAGATTAGGGTGGGAGGCCCGTCCAGCGTGTTCGAACTGATCCTCTACGCGATCCCGTTCTTCGTCGCGACCCTGCTGGTCGAGTGGCTGCAGTTTCGCCACGACACCGAGGAGCGCCGCGCCGAGCTGGTCGGTTATGGGACCAACGACACGATGACCAGCCTCGCGATGGGGCTCGGCAACGTCGTCACCAACACCGCCTGGAAGGTCGTGGTCGTCGCCGCCTACGCCGGGATCTACGAGCTGACCCCGCTGCGGGTCCCCTCGGACGCCTGGTGGGCATGGGTCGCCCTCTTCTTCGCCGACGAGATCGCCTATTACTGGTACCACCGGCTCAGCCACACGGTGCGCCTCTTTTGGGCGAGCCACGTGGTCCACCACTCCTCCCAGCACTACAACCTCTCGACGGCGCTCCGCCAGCCCTGGACGCCGATGACCTACTTCATCTTCTGGCTCCCGCTGGCCGCGGTCGGCTTCCCGCCCTGGATGATCCTCCTCGAGCAGTCGATCAGCCTCACCTTCCAGTTCTTCATCCACACCGAGCGCGTCAAGCGCCTCCCGGCGCCGATCGAGTGGGTCTTCAACACCCCGTCCCACCACCGCGGCCACCACGGCTCCAACGACATCTACCTGGACAAGAACTACGGCGGCATCCTCATCATCTGGGACCGCCTCTTCGGCACCTTCCAACCGGAGACCGAGCGCGTCGTCTACGGCCTGACCCACAACCTCGACACCTTCAACCCGGTCGAGGTGGCGACCCACGAGTGGAAAGCGATGTTCCGCGACGTCCGCGATGCCCGCGGCTGGAGGGAGCGGTTCGGGTACGTGTTCCGCGGGCCGGGGTGGGAAGGGACGGAGGCTTCCTAGGGGGAGGGACGGGGGCTCGCAAGCTGTCGCCCGGGGAAGGCTCAGGCCTCGCAAGCTGTCGCCCGGGGTAGGGACCCGCCCCTCTCGCCACGGCCCGGGCAGGC
>CALCIA010000040.1 GCA_937907435.1 uncultured Actinomycetes bacterium | reverse complement strand
GCCCGGGCCGTGGCGAGAGGGGCGCGTCCGTAATCCGGGCGCCAGCTTGCGGGGCTTGGACCCGACCCTCCCGTCTATACCTCCGCCGCTTCCCCGTCGGCCGCCTCGTCAACACCGTCCTCGTCGCCCTCCACCGAGATCTCGCCGGACAGGATCCCGCGCAGGCCCTCTTCGTCGAGCACGGTGGTGCCCAGGTCCTGGGCCTTCGCCAGCTTGGAGCCGGGGCTCTCCCCTGCCACCACGAAGTCGGTTTTCTTTGACACGGAGTTGACGACCTTGCCGCCCGCGCCCTTGACCAGCGAGGCGGCCTCCTCGCGGGTCAGCTCCGGCAGGGTGCCGGTGAGGACGACGGTCTTGCCTTCCAGCGGCCCGCCCGCGGCGCGCCGTTCCGAGGGGTCCGATTCGAGCCGCACGCCCTTTTCGCGCAGCTTCTCGACCAGCGCCCAGGTGGCGTCGTCGCCGAGGCTCTCGGCGATCTGCTCGGCCATGATCGGCCCGACGCCCTCGACCTCCTCGATCTGCTCGGGATCGGCCTCGTGCAGGGCGTCGATCGAGCCGAAGTGGTCGGCCAGCGCCTCCGCGGTGACGAAGCCGACACCGGGCAGCCCGAGCGCGTAGAGCACCCGTTTGAACGGGCGCGCGCGCGAGGCCGCGATAGAGGCGACGAGGTTGCGGGCCGAGGTCTCGCCGAAGCGCTCGACCTCGACCAGCCGCTCCTCGGTCAGGTCGTAGATGTCGGCCACGTCGACGATCAGGCCCTGGTCGAGGAAGACCGAGGCCTGCTTTTCGCCCAGGCCATCGATGTCCATTGCGCCCTTGGAGACGAAGTGTTTGACGTGCTGCCACGCCTGACCCGGGCAGCCGGTGCGGTTCGGGCAGATCGTGAAGACCGCGTCCTCGGGCTTCACCGTCGGCGTCCCGCAGCTCGGGCATTTCTTCGGCGGCTTCGGCTTGCGGGCGCTGCGGTTCTTCCGCGGCAGCTTCGGCGAGACGACCTGCGGGATCACGTCCCCCGCGCGCATCACCACGACTTCGTCGCCGTTGCGCACGTCCTTGCGCGCGAGATCCTCCTCGTTGTGGAGGGTCGCGGTGGAGACCGTGACGCCGCCGACGTGGACCGGCTCCAGCATCGCGAACGGCACCAGGTGCCCGGTCCTCCCCACGTTCCACACAACTTTGTGCATCGTCGTCACCGCCGTGGTCGGCGGGAACTTCCAGGCGATCGCCCAGCGCGGCTCGCGCCCGACCACGCCGAGCTCGCGCCAGAGCGCCCGCTCGTCGACCTTGACGACGACCCCGTCGATCTCGTAGTCGAGCTCCTCGCGCCGGTCCTCCCACCAGTGGCAGCGCTTCACGACGCCCTCGACGCCCTGGTGGCGCGCGGTGTCCGGGTTGACCTTGAAGCCCTGCGCCTGCAGCCATTCGACCTCGTCCATGTGGGTCGCCAGGTCGAGCCCTTTGACCGCGCCGATCCCGTAGACCCAGGTGGAGAGCGGCCGTTCGGCGGCCAGCTTCGGGTCGAGCTGGCGGATCGAGCCCGCCGCCGAGTTGCGCGGGTTGGCGAAGGTCGGTTCCTCGCGTTCGGCGCGCCGCTCGTTCAGTGCTTTGAAGGCGGCGATCGGCAGGTAGGCCTCGCCGCGCACTTCGACCAGCTCCGGCCCGTCGGCGATCCGCAGCGGCACCGACCCGATCGTGCGCAGGTTCTGCGTCACGTCCTCGCCGATCCGCCCGTCGCCGCGGGTCGCGCCGCGGACCAGCACGCCGTTCTCGTAGGTGAGCGTGATCGCGAGGCCGTCGATCTTCGGCTCGGTCGTGTAGCTGAACTGTGACGCGGTGATGTCAAGGCGCTTCAGGTAGTTGGCGAGGCGCGTCTCCCAGGCGCGCAGCTCCTCCTCGTTGCGGGCGTTGGCGAGCGACAGCATCTGCTCGTGGTGGGTGACCGGCTCGAAGCGCTCGAGCGGCGGCGCGCCGATCCGCTGCGTCGGCGAGTCGGGCGTCTGCAGCGCCGGGAACTCGCGCTCCAGGTCGCGCAGCTCGTTCAGCAGCTCGTCGTAGACGTCGTCGCCGACCTCCGGTTCGTCGAGGACGTAGTAGAGGCGGTTGTGGCGATCGAGCTCACCGCGCAGCTCGGCGGCGCGAGCGGCGACCTCGGCCGGGATCTCCTCGCCTCGCGGCGCGTCGGCGGCGCTCATGCGGTCGGCGCCGAGGTGCCGAGCATCTCCTCGAGGCCCCAGCCCCGCAGCCGCTCCAGCTCACCGTGCCCGGTGAGGTCGAAGTGGATCGGCGTCACCGCGACCCGGCCCGCCGCGACTGCGCTCAGGTCGGTCCCCTCGGCCTCCTCGTAGCCGGGTTTCCAGCCGTAGATCTCGTAGCGCTTGCGGCCGTTCTCGTCGGCCTCGTCGAGCAGCCTCAGCTCGTCGTTGTAGATCCGTTTGCCGAGCGTCGTCACCTCCACCCCGGTCACCTCCATGCCGGGGAAGTTGACGTTGATCAGCGTCGCCTCGGGCATCTCCTGTGTCCGCACCCGCTCGACCAGGCGGGCGGCGAAATCGGCGGAGTAGTCGAAATCGAACCGGGCACCCCCGTAGGCCATGCCGTTGCCGGTCGCCTGCTGGGAGAACGCGAAGGCGGGGATGCCGAGCACGATCCCCTCGAGCGCCGCCGCGACCGTGCCGGAGTAGGTGATGTCGTCGCCGAGGTTGGCGCCGTGGTTGATCCCGGAGACGATCAGGTCGGGGCGCGGGCCGGCGAGGCCGAGCTCGGCGAAGCGCACGCAGTCGACCGGCGTGCCGTTGGTCGCGTAGCCGACGTTGCCGTCTTCGAAGGTGATCTCGTCGACCGAGAGCGGCGAGCGCGTGGTGATGCTGCGCGCCGTCGCGCTGCGGTTCGAGTCGGGGGCGATCGTGACGACCTCGAGCCCGCCCAGCGCGACCAGCGCCCGGCGCAGGTTCTGCAGCCCGGGGGCGGCGATCCCGTCGTCGTTGGTGAGCAGCACGCGCATATCGTCGATTCTAGGTGCCGCGCCGACGGCGCCCGGCGCGGGAGCGGTGTCAGCGATACTGCCGCCGGTGACGACCGTCCGCCTCGACATCGAATACGACGGCGCGGGCTTCCGCGGCTGGGCCCGCCAGCCGGGGCTGCGGACCGTGCAGGGCGTGCTGGAGGCGGGCCTGGCGCAGGTGCTGCGCGAGGAGATCGGGCTGACCGTGGCCGGCCGCACCGACACCGGCGTCCACGCTCTGGGACAGGTGGCCAGCTTCGCGACCGAGGCGGCCCTCCCGCCCGACCTGGCCCGCAACCTGAACAGCGTGACGCCCGAGGACGTCGCCGTCCGCCGCGCCGAGGCGGTCGCCGACGGCTTCGACGCCCGCCGCGATGCCCGCTCGCGCTCCTACCTCTACCGGGTGGCGACCACCCGGCCGATGAGCCCCTTCGAGCGCGGCCGCGCCCTCTGGTGGCCCCACCGCGTCGACCGCGAGGACCTCGACGCCTGCGCCGCCGCCCTCCTCGGCACCCACGACTTCACCGCCTTCACCCCGACCCAGACCGACCACGTCCGCTTCGACCGCGACGTCTTCGCCGCGAGCTGGCGTGAGGAACCGAGCCCCTGGGGCGCCGAGCCGCTGCTGGCCTTCCGCATCACCGCCGACGCCTTCATGCGCAGCATGGTTCGCGCGCTGATCGGCACGATGCTTGAGGTCGCGAGCTCCCGTCGCACGGTCGAGAACTTCAAGGCCCTCCTGGAGGGCGCGTCACGCAGCGAGGCCGGCGACACGGCCGCGGCCCACGGGCTTTACCTGGAGAGCGTCAGCTACACCTGACGAGTTCGCACTTATCCGCGCTCTGCGCGGGAAAGTGCGAACGCACTCAGGTTCAGACCAGCTCGAGGTACACCATCTCGGTCGAGTCACTGCGACGCGGACCGAGCTTGACGATGCGGGTGTAGCCGCCGGGGCGCTCCGAGTACCGGGGCGCCACCTCGTCGAACAGCTTGTGGACGATGAACTTGTCGTTGTGAAGGGCGGCGAGGGCCTGGCGGCGGGCGTGGAGGTCGCCGCGTTTGGCGAGCGTGATCAGCTTCTCGACGTCGGGCTTGACCGCCTTGGCCTTGGCCTGGCTGGTTTCGATCCGCTCGTGCTCGATCAGCTGCTTGGACAGGTTCGAGAGCAGCGCTTTCCGTTCGGCGGAGTCACGACTCAGCTTGTTGCGCTTCTTGTTGTGCCGCACCGTTTCTCCTCCGCCGCTCTCGTACCGGGTCCTAGGTTAGTTCGCTTCAGTCCTGCTGGAGGTCGAGGCCGCGGGCGTGCAGCGTCTCGATCACTTCCTCGATCGACTTCGAGCCGAAGTTCGGGATCGCGTTCAGTTCGGCGCGTGACTTGCGCACCAGGTCGCCGACCGTCTGCACCCCCGCCCGCTTCAGGCAGTTGTAGGAGCGGACGCCCAGTTCGAGCTCCTCGATCAGGATCTCGTCGAGGCCGTTGTTGGCGGCACCGTCGCCCCCCGCGCCGTTGGCGGCGAGGCCGTCGGCCGGCAGGGCCACGACCGGCTCACGCGCGGTCAGTTCCTCGACCCGGTCGGCGTCGGTGAAGATCGCCAGACTCTTGATCAGGATCTCGGACGCCTCGCGGAGCGCGGCACCCGGCTCGATCGAGCCGTCGGTTTCGAGGTCGAGCTCGAGTTTGTCGAAGTCGGTCCGCTGCCCGACGCGGGCGCCGGACACGGCGTAGGACGCGCGGCGGATCGGCGAGAAGATCGAGTCGATCGGGATCACGCCGATCGGCTGCTCGTCCGTCTTGTTCTCTTCGGCGGGCGAGTAGCCGCGGCCGCGGCCGATCGTCAGGTAGACCTCGAGCTTGGTTTTTTTCTCGAGCGTCGCGATCGGCGCCTCGGGGTTGAGGATCTCGACGCCGGAGGGCAGGTCGATGTCCTTCGCCTTGACCTCGCCCGGCCCGGTCGCCACCAGCGGCGCCTCGACCTCGTCGGCATCGGTGTGCATGCGGACGACGAGATCCTTCAGGTTCAGGACGATGTCGGTGACGTCCTCTTTGACGCCGGGGACGGTCGAGAACTCGTGCGCGACCCCCTCGATGCGGACGCTCGTGATCGCGGCGCCGCCCAGCGACGAGAGCAGCACGCGCCGGAGGCTGTTTCCGAAGGTGTAGCCAAAGCCCTTGTCGAGCGGCTCGATCGTGAAGTTGCCGCGACGGTCGTCGACTTTCTCGGCGGTGATTCTGGGGACCTGGAAATCAGTGGTCATGAGTTCCTTACGTTGCTTCTTTTCTGAATTGCGTCTGGTCCGGACTACTTGGAGTACAGCTCGACGATCAGCTGCTCCTGGACCGGCGCCGAGATCTCAGCGCGCTCGGGGTAGCGCAGGACCTTGGCGGTCAGGGCGTCATGGTCGGCCTGGAGCCAGGCCGGCACGGTCGAGACCAGTTCCGTCGCGCGGCGGACCGTGTCCGTCGCGCCGGAGTCGGCTTTGATCGAGATGATGTCCTCGGGACGCACCTGGTAGGAAGGAATGTCGACGCGCCGGCCGTTGATCAGCCAGTGCCCGTGGTTGATCAGCTGGCGGGCCTGGCGGCGCGAGGCGGCGAAGCCGAGGCGCACGAGCACGTTGTCGAAACGGGACTCGAGCAGCCGCAGCAGGTTCTCGCCGGTGACGCCGTCCTGGCGCGAGGCATGTTCGTAGTAGGAGCGGAACTGCTTCTCCAGCACCTGGTAGTAGCGGCGCGCCTTCTGCTTCTCGCGCAGCTGCAGGCGGTACTCGCTCTGCCGCAGGCGGCCGCGGCCGTGCTCGCCGGGCGGGTAGGAACGACGCTCGACGCCGCACTTGTCGGTGAAGCAGCGCTCACCCTTGAGGAAGAGCTTCTGGCCCTCGCGCCGGCACTGCTTGCACTGCGGGGACGTGTCGCGAGCCACTAGACGCGCCTCCGCTTCTTCGGCCGGCAGCCGTTGTGGGCCTGCGGGCTCACGTCCTTCACGGTGGTGACGTCGAGGCCGGCGGCCTGCAGCGAGCGGATCGCGGTCTCACGGCCGGAGCCGGCGCCCTTGGCGAACACTTCGACCCGTTCGAGCCCGTGTTCCATGCCTTTTTTGGCGGCCGCGTCGGCGGTCACCTGCGCCGCGAACGGGGTCGACTTGCGCGACCCTTTGAACCCGGCGGAACCCGCCGACTCCCACGCGATCACGTTGCCGTCGGTGTCGGTCAGCGTGACGATCGTGTTGTTGAACGAAGTCTTGATGTGCGCCTGCCCGTAGGCGACGTTCTTTTTGACGCGGCGACGACCGCCACGCCCTTTGGCGGATTTTTTCTCGGCCATCTCTCCTACCTGGGTTTCTTCTTGCCGGCGATGCTGAGGCGCCGCGGGCCCTTGCGGCCGCGCGCGTTGGTCTTGGTGCGCTGGCCGCGGACCGGCAGGCCGCGGCGATGACGCAGACCGCGGTAGGAGCCGATCTCCATCAGCCGTTTGACGTTCTGCGAGCGCTCGCGCCGGAGGTCACCCTCGACCTCGCGGTTCTCGACCGCGTCGCGCAGCTTGATGGTCTCGTCCTCGGTCAGGTCTTTGCCCTGGATCCCGGGGTCGATCCCGGTCTCCTCGAGGATTTTGAGAGCGGTCGAGTGACCGATCCCGAAGATGTAGGTGAGGCCGATCTCGATCCGCTTGTTATCTGGAATGTTGACGCCGGCGATACGTGCCATTGCTCAGCCCTGGCGCTGCTTATGTCGCGGGTTCTGGCAGATGACGAGGACCGCGCCATTGCGGCGGATCACCTTGCACTTCTCGCACATCGGCTTGACGGACGCTCGAACCTTCATCGCTCCGGTTTCTCTTCGAATACAGGATCCCCACGCGCCCCATGAGTCGGACGGCAGGGTACAACCACGGCCCAATGGGCCGACCGAGAAAGATAGCAGGGACGGTTACTCGACCGCGACCGCCCCGCCGGGGCCGCCGTGTCAGGATTGGCCGCGTGCCGAAGCGGCCTGCCCAGGATACCTACAGCGCCGTCGACGCCTTCGTCGAGGCGACGCTGTTCGCCGCTCCCGACGAGGCGCTCGCGGCCACCGTCGCCGCCACCGCCGCCGCGCGCATGCCGGAGATCCAGGTCTCGGCGCCCCAGGCGCGCCTCTTGGAGATCCTCTGCCGCGCGGTGAACGCGCGCCGCATCCTCGAGTTCGGCACGCTCGGCGGCTACTCGACGATCGCGATGGCCCGCACCCTGCCTCCGGACGGCCTCCTCACCACCCTCGAGTTCGACCCCGACCACGCCGAGGTCGCCTGGGAGAACATCGAAGCGGCCGGCCTCGCCGACATGGTCGACCTCCGCGTCGGCGCCGCCCTCGAGACCCTCCCCCTCCTCGCCTCCGAGGGCGCCGGCAACTTCGACTTCGTCTTCATCGACGCCGACAAGCTCAACACCCCCGCCTACTTCGCCTGGGCGCTCGACCACACCCGCCCCGGCGGCCTGATCTTCGCCGACAACGTCATCCGCGACGGTGCCATCGTCGACCCGGAAGCCGACGAGGCGGCAGCCGCGCAACGGACGTTTCACGAATACCTGGCGGAAGAGCCGCGGGTGACGGCGACGACGATCCAGACCGTCGGCTCCAAGGGCTACGACGGATTCACCCTGGCGGCAGTCCTGGCTGGCTGAGGCGGGGAGGGGTCCTCCAAATCGTTATCGGCTGGACGGGCGGGGGTGCGCGGCGCTTGCGGCTGGCCGAGGTGGTCCTGGGCTCCTCATGGGGGTCCTGGCAGGCTGTGACC
>CALCIA010000039.1 GCA_937907435.1 uncultured Actinomycetes bacterium | reverse complement strand
GTGGAGACTCCCGGACCCGATCGTCACGTAAGTCCGACTTCCTCACGTCCCTGTGCCGCCTCTCCCACGCACCCCTCACGTCCTGGGCTCCTCATGGGGGTCACAGCCTGCCAGGACCCCCATGAGGAGCCCAGGACCTCCCTCGGACGGCCACCCGCCCCCCGGACCCCCGCCCCCCGAACCCCCGCCGCGTCGTGGAACTACCCATCTAGGCGAAGGTCCAGAGCTTGTTGCCGAGCAAGTTGAAGGGCGTGGCGATTGCGACTGCGGTCGCCACGCCAACGCGGCGACCGCCGCTGGATCCAGTTGGCGGGCTCGCGGGCGGCGACTCCGAGACGGGCGGCGATGGCTGTGCGCTCCGCCGGGGGTACGCGGCCGATCCGGTCCAGCCGCCGAGGCGCCGGTAGGAACTCATCCACGTCTCAGGTCCACGTATGAGGGTCCTCGGGTGCGATCGGTCACCGGTCTGCGTCCCAACACGATCTGGTTGCTCATGGCCGGGTGGATCGGCCTGCTGCTGGCGGGCTGGACGGCGGGCGAGCTGGCGAAGAACAACCTGACGGCAGCGGACCTGGAGATCGTGCGCGACATCGCGGCGGTGCGGACCGCCGGTCTGACCACCCTCGCCCACATGTTCTCGTTCCTGGCAAGCGGCTACTGGGTGACCCCGGTGACCGCGATCGTCTTCCTGGTGCTGTACCGGACCGGCAGGCATCTGGACGCGGTCGGGTTGGGTCTCAGCGTGATCGGCGCCAGCGGCCTCTCCGCGGTCGACAAGCTGCTGGTGGGAAGACCGCGGCCGCCGGTCGAGCATCTGGAAGCCGTCACCACCTCCAGCTTCCCCTCCGGTCACTCGACCTCCGCAGGCGCCCTCTACGTCGCCCTCCTGTTGGTTCTCCTGCGCGGACGGCCGCGCCGTGCCGTCGCGATCACCGCCGGCGTCGGGAGCGCCGTGATGATGGCGGGGGTCGCCCTCTCCCGCATCTATCTCGGCGTCCACTATCCGAGCGATGTGATCGGGGGGCTACTGCTCGGTTCCGGGTGGTCTCTTTTCGTCGCCTTTGTGATCAGACGGGGGACGGGCGCGGGAAGATCAGGCACCGGAGATCTCGACGAGCGGGCGACCACCGGGCCACCCCCGATTCACCGCCAGTTCATCCACCGGCGCGAGGATCAGACGATGACCGTGAGACGCGTTCCTCCTCTCCGCGGAGGGAAGCTCGGATCTCTCGTGGCGATCGCCGCGGTCGCCACTGTCCTCGTCGGCGCGCTGGCGACCGCCTCGGCGCTGTCCACGGCTGGACCTGCGGTCGCGGCGATCGATCCGACGATCGTCTCGGGTGCCGGGCCGAACGGGCCGAAGACGATCGCGCCGTCGGACTTCGTCCCGCATGTGCACAACCCTTATTTCCCCCTTCGGCCCGGCACCACCTTCCGCTATCGGGGCACCAAGGACGGCAGGCCGACCATCGACGTCTTCCACGTCACCGGACGGATCAGGCAGATCCTCGGGGTGCCCTGCGTCGGCGTCTCGGACAGGCTCTTTGAGTCGGGGAAGCTCGCCGAGCGGACCACCGACTGGTATGCCGAAGACCGCCAGGGCCGGGTCTGGTACTTCGGCGAGGAAACCGCCGAGTTGAGTCCGACCGGCAAGGTGACCAGCACCGAAGGGTCCTGGCAGACGGGGGTCCAGGGCGCGAGGCCGGGGATCTTCATGACGCGGGCGCCGCACCCCGGGCAGTCCTTCCGCCAGGAGTTCTACCGCGGCGAAGCCGAAGATCATTTCCGGGTCATCCGGCTCGACGCCCGCGCGTCGGTGCCCGCCGGGCACTTCTCGCGAGCCCTGGAAACCAGGGAGTGGACCCCGCTCGAGCCGGGGGTCATCGACCGCAAGCTCTACGTGCGGGGGATCGGGGAGGTCAGCGAGGAAACCCTGAAGGGGCCGCTCGAGACCTCGCGCCTGCTGTCCGTCCACAAGCTCTAGCCGAGCCCCGGCCGATGCGTGCGGCCATCGCGACCAGGCATCGGGCGCTCCTCCTCGCCGGCCTGGCCCTGGCCGCGTCTTGCCTCGTCCTGGCGTCCTGGCTCTCCCGGTCGGGCGGAGGCGCGGAGCACCAGATCCGGACCCCGACCGCATCGGTGCGCACGCGGCGGGAGCTGCCGGTCCGGGAAAGGCTCATCGTCGGCACCTCGGTGCGCGGTCGGCCGATCGTCGCCCTCCTGCTCGGCGATCCCGATGCCGTGCGGCCGCTCCTTGTGGTCGGCGCGATCCACGGTGACGAGCCCGCCGGCATCGCCATCGCCCGCGACCTGGCCGGCGATCCCCCGCCGCGATCGGGCCTGCTCGTGACGATCCCGGACCTGAACCCGGACGGCGTCGCGGCGGGGACCCGGCAGAACGCCCGGGGCGTCGATCTGAACCGCAACTTCCCCTGGCGCTGGCGACCCCTGGAACGGCTCGGCGACCCCCAGTATTCCGGGCCACACCCCCTGTCGGAGCCCGAATCCCGCATCGCCCACGCGCTGATCCTGCGGCGGCGGCCGCGGATCACGATCTGGTTCCATCAGCCACTCGCCCTGGTGGACGAATCGGGCGGGAACCAGAAGGTCGAGGCCTTCGCGGCTCGCCTCATGCACCTTCCGCTCCGCCGCCTGACGCGATACCCGGGGAGCGCGGCGGGCTGGCAGGACCATCGACTCCGTGGCACCACCGCGATGGTGGTCGAGCTGCCGCCGGGGAGGCCATCGCCACGCCTCGTGGAGCGAGACAGCGACGCCATCCGCGCACTCCTGAGGCGGTACACCTGATAGGTCCGATGATGCAGCCGTTGCGGCAAATCCCGGCCTGCTGCGCCGTCCTCGTGGCACTCCTCGTCGCGGGATGCGGCTCCGGCGGCCCGAGCACGGGGACGACCGCGAGGTCACCGTCGCCCGCGCCCGCGCCCGCGCCGTCCCGACCGCATCCGCAGCCCCGGTTCAAGGTCCCGCCGCTGCTGAACCGCCACGACGTCTACGCCGCTGACCGGCCCGGGATGCTCTCTCCGGTTGTCCGCGGGTTCCCCGAACGCGTCTACGTCCCGAACAGCGAAAGCGACACGGTCAGCGTGATCGATCCTCACACGTTCAAGGTGACGGGTGAATTCCCGGTCGGCGCGCTGCCCCAGCACGTCGTCCCCTCCTACGACCTGAAGACGCTGTGGGTGACCAACGACGAAGGCAACAGCCTCACCCCGATCGACCCGAAGACCGGCAAGCCGGGAAAGCCGGTGCGGGTCACCGACCCCTACAACATGTACTTCACGCCCGACGGGCGCTTCGCGATCGTCGTCGCCGAGCGCCTGGAACGGCTCGACTTCCGCGACGCCCACTCGATGCGCCTGCATCACTCGCTGCACGTCCCCTGCCCCGGGGTCGACCACATGGACTTCACCGCGGACGGCCGTTACCTGGTCGCCAGCTGTGAGTTCGGGTCGAGCCTGGTCGAGGTCGAAGTACCCCGCGAGAAGGTGGTCGGCAGCCTGCCCCTGCCCGAAGGCTCGATGCCCCAGGACGTCAAGCTCTCGCCCGACGGCAGGCTGTTCTACGTCGCCGACATGATGGCCGGCGGCGTCTGGCTGGTCGACGCCGCCACCTTCAGGCGGATCGGCTTCATCCCCACCGGGGCCGGCGCCCACGGGCTCTACGTGAGCCGGGATTCACGCTACCTCTACGTCTCCGACCGCACCGAAGGGGCGATCTCGGTGATCTCCTTCGCGCGTCGGAAGGTGGTCCACCAATGGGTGCTGCCGGGTGGCGGCAGCCCCGACATGGGAGGCGTCTCGGCCGACGGCAAGGTGCTTTGGCTCTCGGGACGCTATGACGCCGAGGTCTACGCGATCAGCACGAAGGACGGCAGGCTCCTGGCAAGGATCCCGGTCGGCCGCGGACCACACGGACTATGCGTCTACCCCCAGCCCGGGCGCTACTCGCTCGGCCACACCGGGGTCTTCCGGTGAGTCGGCCGCGGTCCTCGCGGCCATCCTCGATCGTCAGACGGGATCTCGCCGCTCCCACCGGGGGTTAATCTCGCCGATCGAGGATGGCCGGCGCCATGTCGGCGCTCCGTCGAATCGCGGCGTCGCCATCGTTGCCGGCCTTATGCGGGATCATCGCCCTCGGCGCCGCCCTGCGTTTCGCGACCTTGGGCCTGCAGAGCTACCGCTACGACGAGGCCGTCACCGTCGGCCGGGTCCTCCACGCCGGCTTCCTCGACACCTTCGCCGCGATCCCGCGCAGCGAGTCGACGCCGCCGCTCTACTACCTCGTGGCCTGGGCCTGGTCGAAGCCGTTCGGCACCGGCGAAGCCTGGATGCGATCGCTCTCGGCCCTCGCCGGGACGGCATCGATCGCCGTCGTCTACCTCGCCGCGCGCTCGCTGCCGGTCCCCCGACGCGGCGCCCTGATCGCCGCCGCGATCGTCGCGGTCAGCCCGGTGCTGATCTGGTTCTCCCAGGACGCCCGCGCCTACGCCCTCGTCTTCCTCCTGGCGGCGCTCTCCTTCCTCTTCTTCGCCCGCGCCCGCCGCAGCGGCGCCGCCCGCGACCTCGCCTGGTGGGGAGCGTCCTCGGCCCTCGCGCTGGCGACCCACTACTTCGCCGGCTTCCTGATCGTGCCCGAGGCGGCGGTCCTGCTGCTCGGCCGCAACCGGCGCGCCGCCGCCCTGGCGACCGCGGCGATCGTCGCGATGGGTGCCCTGCTGACGCCGATCGCGCTCGAGCAATCCGAGCACGATCACGCGAGCTGGATCGCCTCACAGCCGATCGGTGGCCGGCTCGAACGGGCCGGCGCCAAGTTCGTCGGCCTCGACAACGGCGACGAGCACGGGGCGCGGCAGGGCGACGGGGTGCCGCTGGCGGTGCCCGCGGCGCTCGCCCTGCTGGCGTCGGCGCTCCTCCTCTGGCGCGGCGATCCGGAGGAGCGCCGCGGCGCCGGGACGGCGGCGCTGGTCGGCGGAAGCGCGGTCGGGCTGGCGCTGCTGGCCGCGGCCCTCGGCCGGGACTACTTCGACGGCCGCAACCTGCTGCCCGCGTTCGTGCCGTTGCTGATCGTCGTCGGCGCCGGCTTCGGGGTGCGCCGGATGAGGTGGGCGGGCCTCGCCGCGGCGGGCGCCTTCTGCCTCTCGGCGCTCTTCTTCAGCCTCGAGATCGATCGCCTGCCGCGCCTGCAGCGCGAGAACCTCCGCAACGCCGCCGCCGAAGTCGGGCCGTTGCGACCCGGCAAGATCGTGGTCACCGATCGCTACATCGCGAACCAGCCGCTGCGCTATTACCTGGGCGCCGAATTCGCCACCGCGGCGGCCCCGGTCCGGGAAATCGACCTGGTCGGTTCGGCCGCGGCCGGCCGCCATGCCGCGCGGCTTCTGCCGTCCGCCTTCCGCCGGGTCGACTCCGACCCGGTCTCCTACGACTTCACCCTGACCTGCCTCCGCGCTTCCCACCCTGTGCGGGTGCCGCTTCGCCTGCTCGAGAATGGGGCACTCGTCGGCGGTGGGGGTCGGGCTTCGGTGCTGGTGCCACCCGCGGCGGCGCCGCCACCGCGTCGCCGATCCTGGACGCCGCGTGGATCGGTTCGAGCGCGTTGATGCTCGAGTAGCCGACCAGGTAGATGCGCCGGCCGTCGGAGATCACCGGCGAGTAGGTGCCGGTCTTGTAGTGGAAGACCTGCCTGCCGGTCTTCATGTCGTACCCGTTGGTCGAGCCGTTCGTGAACTCGGCGACGTAGACGATGTTGCCGACCGCCGAGAGCGAGCCGACCACTTCACCGCCGGCCGAATGCGACCATCGCGTTTCGCCGTCCTTCGCGTTCAGCGCGTAGATGTTGCCGTCGAAGGAGCCGATGTAGACGGTCGGCGGCGTCGTCGGCGTGGTCGCCACGGTGGGGCCGGAGTAGACGTATCCCCCGGTCGAGTGGGTCCAGGCGAGGGTGCCGTCCTGCTGGTCGTAGCTGTAGACGCGGCCGTCGTTGTTGCCGGCGTAGACGCGACCGAAGGCGACCGCCGGGGTCGAGTAGAACTCGCCGCCGCTGACGCCGGTGCCGAGCGAGCCGCTCTGCCAGATCAGCTTGCCGTCGGAGGCGCGGACCGCGTTCATGTCGCCGCCGTAGTCGCCGACGTAGAGGACGCCGTCGCGGAAGGCGGGCGCCGCCTTGATCGGACCGCCGAGCCGGGTTTTCCAGCGGATGTTGCCGTTGACGGTGCTGAGCGAATAGAGGTAGTCGTTTTCGCAGCCGAAGTAGACGCTCGAGCCGAGCACCAGCGGCGAGGACTCGGCCCGGCCCGGGAGCGGGTGGTTCCAGAGGACCTTCCCGGTCGCGGCGTCCAGTTTGACGATGTGCCCGGGGACCAGGTTGACGATGTAGAGGCGCCCCTGGTGGTAGGCCGGCGAGGAGGCGTTGAGGCGGCCGATCCGCCGTTCCCAGAGCACCTTGCCGGTTTCCGCGTCGAGGGCGAAGGCGGTGCCGCTGTTGTTGACCGCGTACAGCCGGCCCGCCGCATAGACGGGCGGGAACTCGAGCAACGGCCGCTCCACGTAGTGCCAGACGAGCTTGAACGGCGGCTTGATCCCCTTCGCCGGCAGGTAGCGGGTCCGCGCCGGGTTGAGGCCGAAGATCGGCCAGTTCACCGTCCTCGGCTTGCCGTGGACCGGTTTCGGCGGCGGCTTCGGCTGTTCCGGGTGGAACCGACGGATCGCCGCCTCGTTGTGGACGTCGGGCGGGCGCTTCAGCACCTCGTAGCCGACGATCGCCGCCGCGACCGCGAGGACGACCACGCCGATCAGCGCCAGCGCCACGCGCCGATGCTCGCGCCACAACCTGCGTGGGTGGACGAGGAGCAGCTGAGCACCGCTCTGGATCGCGCGCCGGCCCACCTCCAGAAGTTGACCAGAGGGGCCTTAGGGCTCGATGAGGTGAGGCTGGGCCCGCTCAGCCTCCGCCGTAGGCCACGACCAAGTCCGTGACGACGCCCACGAAGAAGCCGGCCGACAGCAGCCAGAGCCCCAGCTCGCGGTGGCCGTGGCGGCGCATGCCGGTCCAGATCTCACCGATGACGTAGAGGATCGCCCCGCCCGCGAGCGCGTAGAAGGCCAGTTCGAGGGCTTCCGCGGACACGCCGTACCCGACCATGGCGCCGAGGAAGGTCGGCGCGCCGGCGATCAGGCCGGCGCCGAGGAGCCACAACCAGGACGGCCGGACGTCGCCGAGCGGGCCGACGATGCCGAAACCCTCGGTCGCGTTGTGGAGGGCGAAGCCGATGATCAACACCGTGGCCAGGGCGATCTCGCCGCTGCTTGCCGAGACGCCGATCGCCAGCCCCTCGGCGAAGTTGTGTAGCCCGATCGCGACGGCGATCGTCATGCCCGTGCGCAGCGCGCTGTCGCGGGCGAGGTCGCGTTCGCGGACGGCGAACTCGACCGGCACGGTGTCGGTGGCACCGCCGGCGATCGGCGGTCGCGGACGGCGGCGGCGAAGCCGGCGTTCGACGGTCGCGATCCCGGCCAGTCCGACGGCGAACCCGGCGGCGAGAACCACGGCCAGCCCGATCGCCGGCCACAGGCTCTGTTCGTGAGCCTTGTAGCCGTCGACCGCTCCCTCGACGATCGCGACGGCGTGCTCCATCACGTCGACGAAGATGAACGCGAGGATGCCGACGGCGAAGAACGCGAGCCCGACCCTGGTCCGGGCACCCACGTTCCGCGCCCGCCCGAAAGGGAGGCCGAGGAAGATCGTGAAGCCCGCGATGGCTCCGAGAAGTGAGGTTTCAGCGAAAGACATGGGACCCTAAGCCGACACTTGAGATCGGATTAGGGCACCCTAACAGATACAGCAATCGAGCCCCGCGCGGCTCAGGTGTCGGTCTCGAAGCGGCCGTGCGAGGTGAGGGGGGTCTGGCGGACGAACTCGGGGAGGTACTCGTCGAAGAAGACGCGGGCGACCAGTTCTTGGCGAGAGGTGACCCCGAGCTTCTCGAAGAGGCTCTTCACGTGGTCGCGGACGGTGTGGGGGGAGACGACGAGGAGGTCGGCGATCTCGGAGTTGGAGAGGCCTTGGGCGATCAGGGTCGCGACCTCGCGCTCGCGGGCGGTCGCTCCGTGGGCCTCGAGGCGGACCGTCGCGGCGCGGGGGCCGGTGGCCGCTTCGATCACGATCGCGACGCGATCGCCGGCGTCGGGCCGGGAGGCGTGGAGGGTCACCCAGCCTGCTTGGCCGGGCGCGGTGACGACGTTGCCGCCTTCGGTGGGCGCGGCCTGGTTGCGGACGAAGGCGGCGAGCGCCTGTACGGAGGCGGGGAGGGCGCCGCGGTCGGGGTCGAAGTCGCGGCCGCCGAGGATCGAGAGCAGGGGCAGGGCCGGCGGGGTGAGCAGCTCGACCTCGCCGGCCGGGTCGAGGACGATCAGGCCGGGAGCTTCGGGGCCGGAGACGCGGCGGGCGGCGTCGAAGCGCAGCGAGCCGCGGATCCCCTCGGCGATCAGGGGTGCGACCTGGGCCAGGACATCGGCGTCCCGCTGCGTGAAGGGGCCGCTCGCCGCGCGCCGCGCGATGTGCACGGCACCCCACACGCGACCGCGGAGGACGAAGGCCGCGCGCAGCTCGTGGGGGATCCCCGACGGCGCGAGGATCTCGCGATAGCGGGCGCTGCTCTCGGGCTTGCCTCGGGTCGCCACCGCGAGGATGCCGACCGGCACGCGGCGGGTCGCCAGCTCGGCGAAGCCGTTCGGGTCGACCTTCAGGTACTCGCTGCGGATGATCACTTCGCCTGCCGCGCCGACCGCCTCGGCGGTGTAGATCCCCCGGTCGACCAGGTCCTGGGACTGGTCGCTGGTCAGGAGGCGGGTCTGCGGGTCGAGGGTGTGCCAGCAGCTCGCGTCGTTGTCGAGGCCGCGGCGCAGCCGCGGTGAGAGCTCGGCGAAGAACTCCTCACGGGAGAGGCCGCGCGCACCGAGGGCCGCGATCTCCTCCTTCAACCGCTCGACCGACCAGTCCGCCGTGTGCACACCCCGATTATCACCCCGGGCGCACGAAATATCCCCTTCTGAGGGGATGGGATCGCGGTCGCCGGCCCGCGAACCTGAATGCACACCGCTGACCACGAATGCGAAAGGAAACGACAATGAGCACCAACACCGATGCGATCGCGCCGATCGTCGCCGGCCGCGACGAGGGAGAGGCGATCTGGGCCTTCGGCGGCCTGGCCCGGATCAAGGCCTCGGGGGAGTCCACCGGCGGCGACGTCGCCGTGATCGAACAGCTCGCGCCGCGGGGCGCCGGATCGCCGCTCCACGTCCACCATCGCGAGCACGAGTGGTTCTACGTGATCGAGGGCGAGCTGACCTTCTGGGTCGGCGGCGAGACCACCGTCGCCCCGGCCGGGAGCTTCGTCTTCGGCCCGAAAGACATCCCGCACACCTTCATGGTCAGCTCCGAGCAGGCCCGCTTCCTCCTCGTCGCCGAGCCCGCCGGCTTCGACCGCTTCATGCGCGCCGCCGGCGAGCCGGCCCCGCGGCCCGAGATCCCACCGGCGCCGACGGAGGCCCCCGACGTCGCCGCCCTGACCGCGCTCGCGGCCGAGTACGGCATCGAGATCACCGGCCCTCCCGGCATCCCGGCATAGGAGGGCCGGGGTCGGCCGGCTCGCCGGCCAGGATCCGCTTAGACTGCGGCGCGGTGCGGGTCCACCATCTCAACTGCGGGAGCTTCTGCCCCCATGGGGCGCGCTTGGTCGAAGGCCACGGCGGCCTGCTCGAGGAGGCCCACATCGTGTGCCACTGCCTGGCGATCGAGGGAGACGACGGGATCGTCCTCGTCGACACCGGCTTCGGCAGCGACGATGCCCGCAACCCCAAGCAGTTGGGCCAGCCGTTCCGGGCGCTGATGGCGCCGCGACCGACGCAGGCGGAGACGGCGCTGAGCCGGCTGGGAGAGCTGGGCTTCACCGGTGGCGACGTCAAGCACGTCGTCACCACCCACCTCGACCTCGACCACACCGGCGGCCTGCCCGACTTCCCCGCGGCCGAGGTCCACGTCCTCGCCTCCGAGCTGGCGGCGGCCCTGCACCCGACGCTCCGCGAACGCGCCCGTTACCTCGCTGCCCACTGGCGACACGGCCCGCGCTGGGTCGAGCACCGCGCCGAGCAGGGCGGCGAGCGCTGGTTCGGGTTCGAGAGCGTCCGCATCCTCCCCGGCTTCGAGACCGAGGTGCTGCTGGTGCCCCTGGCCGGCCACTCGCGCGGCCACACCGGCATCGCCGTCCGCAGCGGCGAGGGCTGGCTGCTGCACTGCGGCGACGCCTACTTCAACCACGGCCAGGTCGAGACGCCGCCCAGCTGCCCGCCGGCGCTGCGCCTCTACCAGCCGCTCCTCGCCGCCGACAACGCTGCCCGGAAGTCCAACGCCGAACGGCTGCGCGAGCTGGCCGCCGCCCACGGCGACGAGGTGACCCTCTTCTGCTCGCACGATCCGCGCGAGCTCGAGCGCGAGCAGTCTCGCGCCGCCGCCGCCCCGGCCTGACCGGCCCCACGCGGTCGCCCTAAAGGCGGACGCCGCTCAGGGCAGCGTGCCGGCGATCCCGCGCGCTCAGCGACCGAGCACGCGGAGCCAGCGGTAGCGACCGGCGTCGGCCGGCTCCGCCGTGCCCGCGGCCCGCACCGAGATCCGGTAGAGGCCGGGCGCCAGTCGGGCGCGCACGACGATTCGGCGGCGCACCGAGGCCGCCGCGTTCGAGGCCGTGGCGGCGGGCGCGCTCGACGTCCGCACGCGCTGGAACCGGCCGGAGTAGTGGGGGTTGCCGGCCCGCCTGGCGGGGCAGCGCCGGGTGGCCCGGCGCCCGGTCGCGCGCTCGACGGTGACCTGGACCGCGGACGGGGAGCTCAGCGACACCCGCAGGGGTATGCGGAGCGCCCGGCCGCGGCGCTCGGCGCGGACGCAACGGCGCAGGTCGAGGCGCTCGACGCGGGGAGCCGGTGCGATCGTCGGGGCGCCGGCCGGCCGCGGCAGCGGCAGCGCGTCGGGCGTCGGCTCGGGTGCGGACGGATGCTTGCCGTCCCCCGCGCCGCCGTCGTTCCCGCCGTCCGCCGCCGCTTCCACCTCGACCGCGCCGACGTCGCAGGCCGGTCCCTGGGGACGCGGGACGCCGCGCTGGTCGGTGGCGCCGGGAGCGCAGGGGCCCGCGGCCGCGGGTGCGATGGCATCGATCAACGGGCTGCCGGGTCGCGGAAGCAGCGTCGTCGTCGCCCCCGGAGCGTGGACCCCGGGCTCGCCGAGCATCGGGTCGACGCCGGTCAGGGGCGCGATCGGCCCGCCGACGGCGCAGCCGCTCGGGTTCTCGATCAGGCTGGGCGCCGTGACCTCCAGCACGCCGTCGACCTGGGTGAGGCAGTCCGCGTTTACGGCGGCGGCGTTGCCGGCGATCACGGTGCCGGCCAGGCCGACGCTCACGTTGTCGTAAAGGCCGCCTGCGGCGCGCGTCGAGGCGTTGCCGACGACGGTCACCCGCTCGAGGTCCAGCCGTTTGCCGACGTTGCGGTTGAACGCGGCGATCCCGCCGCCGAGGGAATCGGGGCTTTCGGCGCGATTGCCGGCGACGGTGACGTCACGCAGCGCGACGGCTCCCGCGTTGCTGAACACCTCGAGGCCCCCGCCGATGGCCTGCCCGCCGACACCCCTGGCGACGTTGTCGACCAAGGCGACCCGCTCGAGGAGCGCCGTGCCGGTGATGATGCTCACCCCGCCGCCACCGGCGCTGTTGTTCGTCGCGATGACCTCGTTACCGCTGATCTCGAGGTCACGCAGGGTGAGATGACCGCTCCCGGCCTTCGCGATCGCCCCGCCATGCCCACCGACGTTGGCGACGCTCACCCTGCCGCCGGTCAGCTTCAGCCCCGAGATCGTGACCGGTTCCGCGCTGTCGACGTAGAAGATCCGCCGGAAGTCACCTTCGATGGAGATCTGGTCGGCGCCTGGCCCGTCGATCGTGACGCCCCTGGACACCGACAAGTCACCGGCCGCGATGGTCCCCGCCAGCCCCGGCTCGAACTCGACCCGCCCACCGGGGTCGACGGCTTCCAGCGCGCCCGCCAGGGAGCCGGGGCCGGCGGCGTCGAGGTTCGACACCGTCTCCACCGGGGCGGCCGCGGCCCCTCGCGCCGTCGCCGCGAGCAGAGCGAGGATCCCGACCAACAGGACCGACAGCCTCAGCCCTCCGCCGTCGAGGTGGACGCGGAATCGCAGCATGACGGCGGACGAGCGCAAGTAGTGGCCTCCTGCGGGTGGGTGGACGAGCACGCGCCGCCGACCGGCGGTCGCACTCCTGGGATCGGCAGCGACCCGCCGTCGCTTGAGCCTCGGTCTCACGGGGGGTGGGGGGGGTCCGCGGCGCTTGCGGCCGTCCGAGATGGTCCTGGGCTCCTCATGGGGGTCCTGGCAGGC
>CALCIA010000038.1 GCA_937907435.1 uncultured Actinomycetes bacterium | reverse complement strand
AGCACGGTCAATACACGCAGCGCGTAGGTCGGTGTTGCACAACACGGGAGAAAGACCGGAGTTCTCGACATCTCCGTGACGAGGTCTGACTCCCGTCACGGATCCGTGAACCTCCCGTGCGCCTCCCGCCGGTGTCCCTCCACACCTTCCGCACACCCGCCACTCTCGCCACGGCCACAGCCTGCCCGGGCCGTGGCGAGAGTGGCGCGTCCCTATCCTCGGGCGCCAGCTTGCGGGATATGAGCCCTTCCGGGGCGCCAGCCTGCGGGCCCCGTCCCTCCCGGGGCCCCAGCCTGCGGCCCCCGGACCCACGAACCACCCAGCTAAGCGCCACCCGTCGCCAGGCGCAGGCCCAGCCAGACGATCACCAGGGAGGCGATCAGGATCGCGCCTTGGAGGGCGTGGAGTTTCGACCAGCGCAGGTGGACCAGGACTAGGACGATGACGAGGGCGACCAGGGCCAGCTTCCACTGGAGCGTGGAGCTGTCCCAGAGCTGGAAGTGGGAGGCCATCGCCCAGCCGGTGATGATGAGGACGACGAGGGCGGCTATCGATCCGTAGCCGAAGCGGCGCGCCACCGCGCGGAGGCGGTCGCGGTCGCGGTCGTCGTCCCCGCGCAGGAGCGGGACGACGGCGAGGCCGAAGACGAGCTGCCCGCCGACGAAGAACGCCATCGAGAGCAGGTGGAGGTAGAGGACTACGCGCCAGCCGTCGGTCACGCTCCCGCACCCTAACGATGTGCGCGAAGATCACCGGGTGAGTGGATTTCGCATCGTCGTGCTGGCCTCCGGCAACGGCACCAACCTGCAGGCGATCCTCGACCAGCTGCACGGACGCGACGGGTTCGTGGTCGTCGGGGTGGGCTCCGACAAGCGCGAGGCGCGGGCGCTGCGGCGGGCGCGCGAGGCGGAGGTCGAGACCGCCGTGTTCCCGCGCGAGGAGTTCGCCGACCGGGGAGCGCGGGACTTGGCGATGGGCGACTGGGTGGAGGGGCTGCGGCCGGACCTCGTGGTGCTCGCCGGCTATATGCAGCTGCTGAGCGCCGGGTTCGTGGGGCGCTTCCGCGACCGGATCGTCAACGTCCACCCCGCGCTGCTGCCCGCCTTCCCCGGGCTCGACGCGGTCGGGCAGGCGCTCGCGGCGGGCGTCGAGGTCACCGGCGTCACCGTCCACTTCGTCGACGAGGGCGTCGACACCGGCGCACCGATCCTTCAGCGCGAGGTCCCGGTGCCGCCGAGCCGCGATCGCGAGGAGCTCGAAAAGGCGCTCCATGCGGTCGAGCACGAGCTGTTTCCGGAGGCGATACGCACGCTTGCCGGGGGCAAGGCTAGGATCGGTGCCGGCTCCCCGCGCACGGGGGCCGATCGATGAGCGACACCGCCGCCGACACCTCCAGCGACACCGCCGCCGCGACCAACGGCGCCGCGGGCGGGAACGGCGCGATCCGCGTCCGGCGCGCCCTGATCTCGGTCTCCGACAAGACCGGCGTGGCCGACTTCGGCAAGGCGCTGGCGGCGCTCGGGGTCGAGATCCTCTCCACCGGCGGCACCGCGACGGCGCTGCGCGAGGCGGGGGTCGAGGTCACCGACGTCTCCGCGTTCACCGGGCAGGAGGAGATCCTCGACGGGCGCGTGAAGACGCTGCACCCGCGCCTCCACGCGGCGCTCTTGGCGCGGCGCGACGAGCCCGCGCACATGGACGTGCTGGCGGCCGAGGCGATCGAGCCGATCGACCTCGTCGCGGTCAACCTCTACCCCTTCGAGCAGACCGTCGCCGCCGACGACGTCGACCCGCGCACCGCGATCGAGAACATCGACATCGGCGGGCCGACGATGATCCGCGCGGCGGCGAAGAACCACGAAGGCGTCGCGGTCGTGGTCAAGCCGGAGGCCTACGACGCGGTCTGCGCCGAGCTCGAGGAGTCGGGCGGGGAGATCTCGGCGACGACCCGCCACTGGCTCGCCAACGAGGCCTTCGCCCAGACCGCGCGTTACGACGCCGCGATCAGCCGCTGGTTCTCCACCTCCTATGAGGACGAGGACTTCCCCGAACACCTCGCGGTCGCCTACGAGAAGGTGCTCGACCTCTCCTACGGCGAGAACCCGCACCAGCGCGCGGCGCTCTACTCGGAGGCGGGGGCGCGCAGCCACATCCTCTCGGGGGTGCAGAAGCTGCACGGCAAGGCGCTGTCCTTCAACAACGTGCTGGACCTCGACGCGGCGCGCTCGCTTTGTGCCGACTTCGAGCCGCCCGCCTGCGTGATCGTCAAGCACAACAACCCGTGCGGGGTGGCGATCGGCGCGACCCTCGCTGAGGCGCACCGCAAGGCGCGCGCGTGCGACCCGACCTCGGCCTACGGCGGCGTCCTCGCCTTCAACCGGCCGATCGACAAGGAGGTCGCCGAGGAACTCCACGCCACCTTCGTCGAGGTCGTGATCGCGCCCGGCTACGACGACGAGGGCCTCGCGATCATGCAACAGAAGGAGCCGGTCCGGATCCTCAGCGAAGAGGAGCCGCGCCGCACGCCGCCCGGCGAACGCGACTACAAGAAGGTCCTCGGCGGCGTCCTCGTCCAGGAGCTCGACGACCAGCCCGACCTGCGCGAGTCGATGGAGGCGGTCACCCAGACCAAGCCGGCCGACGCCCAGTGGGACGACATGCTCTTCGCCTGGACCGTCTGCCGGCGCGTCCGCTCCAACGCGATCGTGATCGCCAAGGACGGCGCCACCCTCGGCATCGGCGCCGGCCAAATGAGCCGCGTCGACTCCGTCCGCCTAGCGGTCGAGAAGTGTCGCGAGGCCCGCGGCACCGAGGCCGACGACCTCCTCGCCGCCTCCAGCCTCGCCTCCGACGCCTTCTTCCCCTTCGCCGACGGCCCCGAGCTCGGCATCCAAGCCGGCGCCACCGCCGTGATCCAACCCGGCGGCTCGATCCGCGACGACGAAGTGGTCGCGGCGTGCGATGCCCTCGGCGTAGCGATGGTCTTCACGCACCACCGGCACTTTCGGCACTAGGGGGCCCGGGGGTGAAGGGGCGGGGCCCTCGCTGGCTGCGCCCGGGAGGGATGGGGGCTCGCAGGCTGTCGCCCGGGAGGGCTGATGCCCCGCAAGCTGGCGCCCGGTCAGGGACCCGCCCCTCTCGCCACGGCCCGGGCAG
>CALCIA010000037.1 GCA_937907435.1 uncultured Actinomycetes bacterium | reverse complement strand
CATGAGGAGCCCAGGACACCCGCACCCGCCACCTCGGACGGCCGCCAGCCCCCCGGACCCCCGCCCTCACCCCGAAAACCCCCCGATCAACTCCGCCACCTCCACCGGGTGATCGAGCTGCGGACAATGCCCGGCACCCTCGATCTCCACCCACTCGGCCTGCGGGAACTCCGTCCGGTACCGCGCCGCGGCACCGGGCAGCGCCAGGATCTTGTCCTCGGTGCCCCAGACGAAGCGCACCGGGCAGGTGATGCGCTCGGGGTCGAGTCGCCAGCCCTCGCGCTCGGCGAAGGCGACGAGGGGCTCGGCGTCGCAGGCGGCGGCGCCGCGGATCAGGTGGGCGACGAGGTCGGCGGACAGGTGGTCGGCGGTGCTTGCGTAGGCGACGCTCGCGGCGGCACGGCCCTCCGGGGTCGCGGCGATCTGGTCGGCCCGGGGGGCGGCGTCCTGGACCATCTTCGACATCGCGCGGAAGTAACGGAGGGTCGCGGCGATCGCCGGGTCGCCGTCGGCCCAGCCGCCCGCCGGGGCGAGCGCCACCACCGAGCGGGCCCGCCCGCGCTCGGCCAGCCGCAGTCCGACGAAGCCGCCGAGCGAGTTGCCGGCGACCGCGGGCGCCTCCCAGCCGGGCGCATCGAGCGCCGCCTCGACCGCGTCGACGATCGCCTCGTCGGCGGGGAAGCCCGGCCCGCCCGCATGCCCGGCGAGGGTCAAGGCCAGCACCTCGAAGCGCCGCTCCAGCGCGGGCAGCACCGGCTCCCAGGTGCGCCAGGTGTCGGTGAAGCCGTGAAGCAGCAGCAGCGGCGGCCCCGCGCCGCCGCGGTGAGAGGAATCGAAGCTCACGTCGCGCCGAATCCTTGCACCAGCAGGCCGCCGGAGAAGAGCGCGATCAGCGTCCCGACGATCCGCAATCCGTTGGCGTTCAGCCAGGCGCCGACGTCGGCGACCGCGCCTTCGGTCCAGTCGGGGTCGACGACATAACCGACCAGCGGGACCTCGAGGAGGAGGAACATGATCGCGTTGAAGAGGGCGATCAGGAGGAGCTGTTCGGCGCTGGAGTAGCCGGTCGCGAGGTCGCCGAGGGCGAGCAGGTAGAACGGCCCGGGGAGGTTGATCGCGGCGCCGACCACGAACGCGATCCTCACCGTCGCCTTGCTCAGCCGGCGTTCCACCCAGGAGGGCCCCTCCCGCGGCGGATGCTCCCGGCGCCGTGGATGCCGCGCGCGCCAGCCGTCGACCAGGGCGCGGCCCCGACGGGAGACGAGCAGCCAGGCGAAGAAGAGGCCGACGACGCCGATCGCGATCGAGATGCTGCCGTGGGGGGCGCTGGCGGTGCTGCCCGCGATTTCGCCGCCGTCCTCGAAGACGCTGAGGACGACGAGGCCCGAGGCGACGCTCGTCAACAGGCCGCCGAGGTAGAAGGCGAGGATCAACCGCCGCGGCCGGGGCCGCGAGATCAGGATCGCGACGCAGGCGAGCAGGGCCGGGAAGAACGCCGCGCCGAACCCCAGGAGGACGATCTTCGCCAAGGTCGGGCGCTCAGGGTCCCACCGGCCGCGCCAACCGCTCCTCGGCCGCGGCGAGCTTCGCCCGCAGGCGCTCGCGCTCGGCGGCCACCGCGGGATCGGCGAAGCGGGGGTGCTCGGGGTGGGCGAGGTTCTCGAGCTCGTCCGGGTCCTCGAGGAGGTCGTACATCTCGTGCTCGGCCGGGAAGCTGCCCTCGGCGTGGAAGTAGCGCGCGTACTTGAAGCGGGGCTCGCGGATGCAGCGGATCCGGCCGGCGGCGGGCACCACCTCGCGGACCCGGCCGGTGCCGGCGTGCATGTCGTCGAAGGTGAAGAGCACCTCGTCCTGGACCGGGCCGGACCCGGGATCGCGAAGCAGCGGCGAGAGGTCGGCGCCGCGCAGGCCCGGCGGCGGGGTGACCCCGGTCAGGCCGGCGATGGTGGGGACGAGGTCGACGAGCGACGCCGGGTGCGCGCAGGTGCTCGGCTCCGGGAAGAGCACCGGGTTGGAGAAGATGAACGGCACCCGGATCGTCTCCTCGTAGACGTTGAACGCCTTCTGCCGGAGGCCGCCGTGCGCGAGCCCGAGCTCCCCGTGATCGGAGAAGCGGACGACCACGGTGTCCTCGCCGAGCGCGGTCGGGGTGCCGTCGGGACCGTAGAGGCAGTCGATGATCGGGGCGATCTCCCGGTCGATCTTGGCGGTCAGGTTGGCGTAGAAGTTGACGTACCGGCGGCGTTCGTCGTCGCTCTCGAGCGCACCGACCGCCATGTCGATCGCCGGCCGCATCGCCGCGTGGGCACGCGGCTTGAGGTTGGCGGCGAGGTCCTCGTCGGCGCTCGGCGGCAGCCCCACCGGGCCGTCGAGGTCGCCGGCGTCGTAGTCCTTCTCCCAGTGCCGGGGGAAGCCGAGGACGTCATGCGGGTTGACCAGCGAGAGGACGAGGCAGAAGGGGCGCTCGCCCCCCGACCCGGCGCGGTCGCGGAGGAACTCCAGCGCCTGGTCGATGTAGTGGGCGTCGTGGTCGGCCCGGCCGCCGCCGAAGTTGTCGGCCTGGGTGTCGAAGCCGGCGTCGGGCGGGCGCCAGCCCTCGAACCCGTACTCGGCCATCTCCTCCGCGGTGATCTTGCCGTCGCCGGCCGGCCCCTTGCTGAGGTGCCACTTGCCCCGCCAGTGCACGTCGTAGCCGCCGTCGCGGAGCATCGTCCCGAGGTTGGGCAGGGCGGGATCGAGCACCTGCTCCGTCGGCGAGAACGGCCCGTCGTCGGTGAGCGTGTCGACCACGCCGTGCTGTGCCGGCATCAGCCCGGTCAAGAGCGTCGCGCGGCTGGGGCTGCACATCGCCGTGTTGCAGGTGGCCTGCTCGAAGCTCATCCCGTGGCGCAGGAGGCGCGCCCGAGAGGGCATCCGCTCCGCGGCGTAGCCCTCCGGCCAGTGCATCGGCGGCCGCTCCTGGTCGGTGATGATCAGGAGCAGGTTCGGCTTGTCGACCATGCGACGTTCGTCCCTCTGGCGCTCAGCCGAGCAGCTTGGCCTTCGCCTGGTCGAACTCCACCTGGCTGAGCGCACCCTTTTCGCGCAGCTCGTTCAGCTTGTGGAGTTCGTCGGCGGGCGAGGTGTGGGCCTGCTCCCGCACGTACTCGTCGAAGTGCTGCTTGGCCTCGGCCTGGGCCTTGATCGTGCGCTCACGCATCCCCGTGCCGCGGGCGACCAGGTAGATCAGCGCGCCGAGGAAGGGCAGGAAGACGAGGGCGACGATCCAGATCGCCTTGGCCCATCCCGACAGCTCGTGGTCACGGAAGAGGTCGCCGATGATCGCGAACAGGATCCAGATCCAGATCACGAAGAGAAAGATCTCGACGACCAGGAGGAGAAGGTCGCCGAAGCTGACGTCTGCGAGGGGCACGGGTCGTTCCTTTCTTACCGCGGGGGGCGAAGTTTGACAGCGACCCTAGGCGGTAACTGATGACTTTGTCAACATTGATTTCCGTATCATCAGAACTTCGGACACCAACCTTCGGACAGGAATGACGAACGATCCCTCCACCTCCACGCGAGGCGAGCGCCGCCGGGCGCGGACCCGGTCACGCCTCGTCGGCGCCGCCCAGAGCCTGTTCGCGGAGCAGGGGGTCGAGGCGACCGCGATCGCCGCGATCACCGAGCGGGCCGACGTCGGCTTCGGCTCCTTCTACAACCACTTCGAGTCGAAGGAGGAGATCGCCGAGGCGGCGCTCGCCGAGGCAGTCGACGCCCAGAAACTTGCCCTCTTCGAGCTCATCGACGAGCTCACCGATCCGGCCGAAGTCGTCGCCCTCGCGCATGCCTTCCTGGTCGGACAGGCGATCGTCGACCCCACCTTCGGCTGGCTGCTGGTCCGCCTCGACGCCTCCCACCGCCTCCTGATCCGCGCCCTCGGCGGCCGCGCCCGCCAAGACATCCGCGACGGTATCGCCGCCGGCCGCTTCCTCACCGCCGACCCCGAGGTCACCTTCTTCGCCACCGGCGGCGCGCTCCTGCTCGTGATGCGCGCCGTGCTCGACGGCGATCTGGGCGACGACCCCGGCCTCCGCCACTGCGAAGGCCTCCTGCGGATGCTCGGGGTGCCGGAGGGGGAAGTGGCCGACATCGCCCAGCGAGCGAACGCGGCGGTGGCGCCGGGTGCGGGGGTTGGCGACCCGGGCCGTTAGTCCGGCGGTATGGGACGGAGCCTCGCAAGCTGGCGCCCGGATTTACGGACGCGCCCCTCTCACCACGGCCCGGGCAGGCTGTGGCCGTGGCGAGAGGGGCGGGTATGAAAAGCATGGAGGAAGGTGCGCGTAAGCGTCACGGGGGTGCGCCGGGTGTGCGCCGGAAGTGCGGCGGGGCCGTCACCCGAAGGGCGCCGAGGGCCGATTCCCGAACGGTCAGGGGTCTGCGTGGTTGGAAATCCGCGTATGGCGCGGGTTTCCGACCACGCGGATCCCCGGTCGTCCTACCGTGGTTCGAAATCCACGCCACAGGTGGATTTCGAACCACGCGAGCTCCCGGCCACCGGATCCGTGACGGAGATGTCGGGAACTCCACGCTTCCTCCCGTGTTGTCCAACACCGACAGGCGCGCGGTCGACCTAAGGTCCGGCTACCGGACCTTAGGTCGACCGCGCGCCCCGGGGCCCTCGATCCCGGCCTGGAAAGGCTCCTCAGGGCCGGGAGGTGTGACGTTCCCGGCATCTTCGTCACGGATCCGGCCGAGGTG
>CALCIA010000036.1 GCA_937907435.1 uncultured Actinomycetes bacterium | reverse complement strand
CCTGCCCGGGCCGTGGCGAGAGGGGCGCGACCTTCCCCGGGCGACAGCTTGCGGGCCCTGAACCCTCCCGGGCGCCAGCCTCCGAGAGCCACATCGAATCAACCGTCTCCGCCTACCTCGCCTCGCCGGCGAGGATCTCCTCGCGGTGCTCCCATAGCCACTCGACCGTTTCCCGCAGTGCGTCGTCGGGGTCGGGCTGGTCGGGACCGACGCCGAGGGTGTCGCGCAGGCGACGGTCGGAGGCGAGGACCGGGTGGCCCGTCTGCCATGGGTGGTCGGCGTCTTCGAAGGGGACCTTTCGGGGCTCCCACTCCCAGTCGAGGATCTCGGCGATCCGGCGGGCGAGCCCGGAGTAGTCCCGGTCGACCGGATCGACGACGTTGCAGGCCCACGGCTGGTCCGTGGGCCTCTCGGCGGCGGCGAGGATCGCACGGGCGAGTCGGTCCACCGCGACCCGGTGGATAGCTGGACGCCGCCGTCGGGCAGCGGCAGGTGGTAGTCGCCGAGGACTATCCGGCGCACCAAGGTCCACTCGCGGGTCGTCGGGTGGGGACCGTAGATGGCCCCCGGCCGCAGCATCGTCGCCGGGCAGCCCGCCCGCATGAGAGCGTCCTCCATCGCCACGTTGTCGTGCGCCGGGCTGCCGCCCGGATACGGCCCGACCCGGCGGCGCGCGTCCTCGCGCAAGGGGATTGGATCGACGCTCATCGCCAGCATCCCACCGCCGTCCGCGACCCCGGAGTCGACCCCGTGCTGGTAGACGTCCGCCGAGCTGATCGCCACCACATGCGCTCCGGTCCGTGTCGCACAGCCGGCGAGCTGCCCGCCCTTCTCGGCGGTCGCGCCGCCGGGGAACGTGTCGACGAGCACCTCGGGCCGCCATCTGTCGACCATGCCGCCGGGCGAGAGAAGGGCGTCCCGGTCACCGTGCAGATGCTCGACCGCTTTGACCGCCGGATGCTCGTGCGCGCCGCTGTGCGCCACCGCGACCTCATGTCCTGCGTCAAGCAGCCGACCCACGGCCGCCGGCCCGACGAATCTGGTTCCCCCGATGACGACGACCCTCACACGCCACCCCCTCCATTTGGGACGCAACCGAATGGTTGCACAAGTGGCCTGCAGGGCTTTGGACGACCCGGCCGATTCCACCCCCGGAAACCTCCACAACAGAAAACGCCCCGGCGGGGAGCCGGGGCGCTTCTGGGGTTACTACAGGGAGGAGAGATATGTATCTCTATATATGTGGATCTGTGGGAGGTAGGTGAGCCCAGTTGTGTCGCGGGCGCCAGATGTGGGAAGCATCTAGGGCCATATTTACGACGCGGGACTCGACCAAAAAGTTCTCTGTTTGTTTCCTATCGGTTGCTCCGACTGAATCCTTGAACAGCGTACGAACGTATGTGCTGGTTGTCTGTGAGGGGGGTCACAGAGGCCTTCTTTTTTTGGGGTTTTCCCCTGCTCTGATGCCGGATTTGGCTTGAACAGGCGAAATAGGAGGCATTCCTTGTATACCAGGCTGGCAGGGTCGGGTCGGCACGAGCGTTAAAAGTCCGTAAACGGGTGGCGGGGGTCATGCGGTTGCGGGGGATGGGTACCCGGGGGCGCGGTTTCGGGGTCGCTGTAGCTTTCCGACGATGAAGAAGGCCCGGATAGACGCCGTGCTGGCCGAGCGCGGGCTCTTTCCTTCGCGCTCCGCCGCCGCGGGCGCGGTGCGGGCCGGCGAAGTGCGGGTCGGCACCGACGGGCCGGTCGCCCTGCGGCCGAGCCAGCTGGTCGAGCCGGAGGCCGAATTCGTGCTGGAGGCGCGGCCGCGCTTCGTCTCGCGCGGCGGGATCAAGCTGGAGAACGCCCTGGAGGCGCTCGCGATCGACGTCGCCGGCCGCGATTGCCTCGACGTCGGCGCCTCGACCGGGGGCTTCACCGACTGCATGCTGCAGCGGGGCGCGGCCCGGGTCGCCGCCGTCGACGTCGCCTACGGCCAGATCGACGCCCGCCTCCGCAAGGACCCCCGCGTCACCGTGATCGAGCGCCTGAACGCGCGCGCGCTCGGGCCCGCCGATCTGCCGTTTCTCGCCTCGCTGGCGACGATCGACGTCTCCTTCATCGGCCTCGCCAAGATCCTGCCCGCGGTCGCCACCTGCCTGGCGCCGGGCGGCGAAGTGCTGGCGATGGTGAAGCCGCAGTTCGAGCTCGAGAAGGGACGCGTCGGCCGCGGCGTCGTCCGCGACCCCGCCGACCGCCAGGAGGCGGTGCTGAAGGTGGCGCTCGCCGCCCGTGAGCTCGGGTTGCCGGTCCGCGGCATCGCCTCCTCGGGGCTCCCCGGCCCGAAGGGCAACCGGGAGACGTTTGTGTGGTGTGGGGGAGAGGGTCAGGTGGTGGAGGATCTGGAGCGGGCCGTCGCCGAGGCAGACATGGCAGGGGTCGACGGAGAGGGCGAGGAGTGAAGACCGCGGCGCTGATCACCCACTCGCACCCGCCCGCCGCGACCGAGGCGGTGCCGATCGCCGCCGCGGCCGCCAAGGCGGCGGGGTGGCGCTTGGTCGCCGACCAGGGCGAGCTGGACAAGCACGGGGCCGAAGCGGCCGGGGTCGAGCTGGAGCGGGACGGCGAGACGCCCGACCTCTGCATGGTCCTCGGCGGCGACGGCACGATCCTGCACGCGCTTCGTCGCTTCGCCGGCACGAAGGTGCCTGTCTTCGGCGTCAACTTCGGCACGGTCGGCTTCCTCGCCGCGGTCGAGCGCGCCGACGCCGAGGAAGGGATCACGCGCGCCTTCGCCGGCGAGGTCGAGACGATCGAGCTGCCCGCGATCCGGGTCGAGGCCGGCGGCCGCAGCGCCATCGGCTTCAACGACATCACCCTGCAGCGCCGTCCGCACGACCGCGTCGCCGAGCTGAGCTACCGCGTCGCCGCCGACGAGGTCGGCCACGTGCGCTGCGACGGCCTCGTCGCCGCCACCCCGGTCGGCTCGACCGGCTACAACCTCGCCAACCACGGCCCGATCCTCGCCTGGGGCGTGAAGGGCTACGTGGTCAGCTACATCGCCCCGCACTCGCTCACCGCCCGCGCCCTTGTCGTCGCCCCGCACGACATCCTCACCGTCGGCAACGCGCCCGACCGCGAGCCGGTCGAAATCGGCCTCGACGGCACCTCCTTCGGCGAGCTCGAGTCCGGCAAGGAGCTCGAGGTCAGCTTCCTCGACGCCGCCGGCTGCCTGGCGCAGCTGCCGGGGACGAGCTTCTACGGGCGCATCCGCGACAAGTTCGGGCACCTCGCGGTCTAGCCGACCGTCCGCTTTTGAAAGGCTGCGCCGATGGAGCGCAAATGGTGGACCCTCACGCTCGTCTCCGTGGCGACCTTCATGATGTTGCTCGACGTGACGATCGTCAACGTCGCGCTGCCTGACATCCAGCGCTCGCTGCATGCCAGCCTCTCGTCGCTCCAGTGGGTCGTCGACGCATACGCGCTGACGCTCGCCTCGTTCCTCCTCACCGCGGGCAGCCTCGGCGACCGGCTGGGACGACGGCGCGTCTTCACGATCGGCTTCGGCGTTTTCACCTTCGCCTCGTTTCTGTGCGGGATCAGTAACGACCCGACGCTGTTGAACCTCTGCCGCGGCCTGCAGGGGATCGGCGGCGCCGGCATGTTCGCCACCGCGCTCGCCCTGATCGGCCAGGAGTTCCAAGGCAAAGAGCGGGCGACGGCGTTCGGCGTCTGGGGCGCGACGGTCGGCGGCGCGGTCGCGGTCGGGCCGCTGATCGGCGGCCTCATCACCGAGAGCTTCGGCTGGGAGTGGATCTTCTTCGTCAACGTCCCGATCGGGATCGTC
Source organism: uncultured Actinomycetes bacterium (assembly GCA_937907435.1). Lineage (GTDB taxonomy): Bacteria > Actinomycetota > Thermoleophilia > Solirubrobacterales > 70-9 > VAYN01. Next base: position 2,909 of record CALCIA010000036.1, on the reverse strand, counting down.
GCGATGTTCCTGACCGAGCGGAAAGTTCGCAACGTCTTCGGCGCGGAACCGGAACCGCTCGACATCCCCGGCCTCGTCACCTTCTCCGCGGCACTCTTCCTGCTGATCTTCGGGCTGATCCGCGGCAACCCGGAAGGCTGGGGCAGCCTGCCGATCGTCGTCTGTCTGGTCGGCGCCGTCGCCCTGCTCGCCGCTTTCGTCGGGATCGAGATGCGCAGTCGCCACCCGATGCTCGATCTGTCGCTGTTCCGCAACCCCGCCTTCAACGGGGTCTCGGCGGTGGCCTTCACGCTCTCCGCCAGCATGTTCGCGCTCTTCCTCTACCTCACGATCTATCTGCAGGGTGTGCTCGACTACTCGCCGCTTGAAGCCGGCGTGCGCTTCCTGCCACAGACCATCCTCGCTTTCGCCGCATCGATCCTCGCCGGGCCGCTTCTCAACCGGGTCGCGGTGCGGGCGTTGTTCGGCGTCGGCATGGCGCTGGTGGGCATCGGCCTGCTGTTCATGCACGGCATCACGGCGTCGTCGACCTGGACGGCGCTCCTCGTCGGCTTCGTCGTCAGCGGGCTCGGCGTCGGGATCGTCAACCCGGCGATCGGCCAGTCGGCGATCGCGGTGGTCCCGCCGGAGAAATCGGGGATGGGGTCGGGGATCAACTCGACCTTCCGCCAGGTCGGGATCGCCACCGGCGTCGCCGCGCTCGGCGCCGTCTTCCAGTCGCAGATCAACTCGAGGCTCGGCGAGCTGCTGCCGCACGCGCCGCACGGGCTCGGCGAAATCGTCGCCTCGGGCGGCTCGCGCGCGGTCGCCGCGTTGAACCTGCCCCCGGGCATCCACGCGAAAGCGGTCCACGCCTCCGACGTCGCCTTCGTCGGCGCCCTCAACTCGATCCTGCTGATCGGCGCGATCGTCTCGATCGTCGGCGCGATCGCCGGTTTCGCCCTCACCCGCTCCTCTTCTTTCGTGCAGCACGGCGAGGCTCCGGCCCAAGAGCCCGCAAATAGCGCCCCTGACGCCGCCTGATCCGCCGCCGGCACTGCTAAACCGGTTGGGGTGCTGCGCGAGCTGCGGATCGAGAACCTGCTGCTGATCGAGCGGGCCGAGCTACGGCTCGGCGAGGGGCTGAACGCGATCACCGGCGAGACCGGGGCAGGGAAGACCGTGCTCGCCCACTCGCTCGACCTGTTGATGGGGGGCAAGGCGAAATCCGGGATCGTGCGGCCCGGCGCGGCGGAGGCCTGGGTCGAGGGGGTCTTCGACCTGCCCGCCGGGCTGCTCGACGACCCCGAGCTGGCGGAGCTCGCCGAGCGGCTCCCCGCGGGCGCCGAGGAGGTGGTGCTGGGACGGCGGGTCTCGGCGGGCGGGCGGACCAGCGCATTCGTCGCCGGGCGCGCCGCGACGGCGGCCGACCTGAAGGCGCTCGGCGGCCGCCTTGTCGCCTTCTTCGGCCAGCACGAGCACCGCAAGCTGACGATCTCCTCGACCCAGATGGAGGTGCTCGACGGTTTCGCCGGGGCGAAGCACCTGGCGCTGCGCGAGGAGTATCGCGAAGCGCACCGGGAGGTCGGGCGGCTCGCCGGCGAGCTGGCGGAGCTGCGCGAGCGGGAGGGCTCGCGGGAGCGTGATCTCGACCTCTATCGCTACGAGCTCTCCGAGATCGAGGAAGTCGAACCCGACCCCGAGGAGCGGGCGGCGCTGGCGGCCGACCGCGAGCGCCTGCGCCACGCCGAGGGCCTGCACGCGGCGGCGGCGGGAGCCCACGCCGGGCTGGCCGGGGCCGACCTCGAAGGCGGCGGCGCGGCGGCGTCGCTGGCCGTGGCCGAATCGAACCTTGCCGCGGCGACCGGGGTGGACCCGACGCTCGACCGGATCGCCGAGCGGGTGGCGGCGCTGAACGTCGAGGTCGGCGACGTGGCGGCGGAGCTTCGCGACTACGCCGAGAGCATCGCCGCCGACCCGGGCGGGCTGGTCGCGGTGGAGGAACGACTGGAGGCACTCGACCGGCTGGAACGCAAGCACGGCGGCACCGTCGAGTCGGTGCTCGCCCACGCCGAGCGCTGCCGCGCGGAGATCGCGCGGCTGGAGGGCGCCGAGGTGCGCGGGGCGGAGGCGACCGCGGCGTTGGCCGAGGCGGAGGCGCGCCGGGCGAAGCTCGGCAAGAAATTGAGCGCCGGGCGCGAGAAGGCGGCGGGCCCGCTGGAGGAGCGGGTGGCGAGCGAGCTGGCGAGCCTGGCGATGGACGGCGCGCGCCTCGAGGTCGTCCTCGATCCCCATCCGGACGACTACGGCGCCTCGGGCCGCGAGACGGTCGAGCTGCGCGTCGCCCCGAACCCCGGCATCGAGCCCGCGCCGCTCCGCGACGCCGCCTCCGGTGGCGAGCTCTCGCGCGTGATGCTGGCGCTCAGCGGCCTCGGCCCGGCGGCGGGCGCCGCGACCCTGGTCTTCGACGAGATCGACGCCGGTATCGGCGGCAACACCGCCCGCGTGGTCGGCGAGCGTCTCAAGGCCCTGGGCGCCGACCACCAGGTCCTCTGCATCACCCATCTGCCTCAGGTCGCCTCCCTCGCCGATGTCCACTTCCGCCTCGAAAAGGACACCGACACCGACCACGCGGTGGCGACGGTAGAGCGCCTGTCCGGCGAGGCCGTGGTCGAGGAGATCCGCCGTATGCTCGGCGGCGAGGGCGGCGACGAAGCTGCGACCCAGCACGCCCGGGAGCTGCTCGCGGCGGCATAGGGTCGGGTCTGCGGTCAGCGGGCCTCGGAGATGGCGCGCGGCGGGAGGGATGGGGACCGGAGGCTGGCGCCCGGAAGGTCCAGGCCCCGCAGGCTGTCGCTCGGAGGGTCCAGGCCCGGCAAGCTGTCGCCCGGTCAGGGACCCGCCCCTCTCGCCACGGCCCGGGCAGGCTG
>CALCIA010000035.1 GCA_937907435.1 uncultured Actinomycetes bacterium | reverse complement strand
CGTTCGAGGACCCGGCCCCCGGCGCCCGTCGTGGGCGTCCCGTCACGGATCCGTGCCACTCCCGACGCACCCCCGTGACGCTCCCGCGCACGACCCTCCACACCTTCCGCACACCCGCCCCTCTCGCCACGGCCACAGCCTGCCCGGGCCGTGGCGAGAGGGGCGGGTCCCTTACCGGGCGACAGCTTGCGAGATCCCATCCCTTCCGGGCGACAGCTTGCGGGTCCCCGAGCCCCCGCCCCCCGAACCCCCGAACCCCCGCCCGCCTCGGCTACTCTCTCGACATGAAAGCGTGCATCATCGGGGCGGGGGGATCGGGGGTTGCGGCGGCGCAGGTGCTGCAGGCGCGGGGGATCGACTACGACTGCTTCGAGAAGGGGTCGCAGGTCGGGGGGAACTGGCGGTATGAAAACGACAACGGGATGTCGTCGGCGTATCGGTCGCTGCACATCAACACGTCGCGACGGGTGATGGCGTTCAGATCGCTGCCGATGCCCGACAGCTATCCCGACTATCCCGACCATTTTCAGATGGCCGCCTACTTCGACGAAGTCGTCGATCGTTATCGGCTGCGCGAGCGGATCACGTTCCACACTGAGGTGGTGGACGTGGTGCCGGTCGAGGGCAGCGCGGGGGAGTGGGACGTCACCGTCGAGGGGCCCGAGGGGCGCGCGACGAGTCGCTATGGCGCCGTGTTCGTCGCCAACGGTCACCACTGGGACGCCCGCTGGCCGGAACCGGCCTTCCCTCGCTCGGAGGACTTCGAGGGGGAGCAGATCCACGCGCACGAATATCGCGAGCCCGACGTCTTGCGGGGCAAGCGCGTGCTGGTGCTGGGGATCGGCAACTCCGCCGTCGACATCGCGGTCGAGTCGTCGCGGATCGGCGAGAAGACCTTCCTCGCCACCCGCCGCGGCGCCTGGGTCCTGCCCAAGTACCTGAACGGCAAGCCGATCGACGAGATCGCCAACCAGGTCACCGGCCTGGCGCCGATCCCGGTGATGCGGGCGGTGATGGGGAGGCAGCTGAAGGTGGCGGTCGGCGACCCGACCGACTACGGCCTGCCGAAGCCCGACCACCGGCTGCTCGAGGCGCACCCGACCGTGTCCTCGGAGCTCCTGCCCCGCCTCGGCCACGGCGACATCACCGCGAAGCCGAACATCGACCGCTTCACCGGCGGGCGCGGCGTCCGCTTCGTCGACGGCTCGGAGGAGGAGGTCGACCTCGTCGTCTACTGCACGGGCTACAAAATCACCTTCCCGTTCTTCCGCCCGGAGATCTTCGCGGCCCCCGACAACAAGCTGCCGCTATTTCGCCGCGTCGTCTCGGTCGAGCGACCCGGCCTCTACTTCATCGGCTTCATCCAGCCGCTCGGGCCGATCATGCCGCTGGCGGAGGCGCAGGTCGAATGGATCGCCGACCTGCTGACGGGCCAGGCGGCGCTACCGTCGCCGGCGGAGATGCGGCGGGAGATCGCGGTCGAGGAAGAGAAGCAGCGGAAGCGCTTCATCGCCTCTAAGCGTCATACCGTCGAGGTCGACTTTTATCCCTATCTGCGTGCGATCCGGCGCGAGCGAAAGCGGGATTCGCTGCCGGCCTGACGATCCGCGTGCGGCCGCCCGGCGGGCAGTCCGGCAGCGGCATGGCGGCGCCGCCGCCATGGGGTCCGCGGCGTGGGCCGCGGGGCAGTTTCGGCGGCATCTTGCGACGTTTGTTGCTGCCGCCTTCTCCCGCCTCCTCGGGCTGCGGGTTCTCCTGGTGGGCCGCCCACCAGACCAGCCAGAGTGCTCCCAAGACCGGAATCTTGAGCACCACGGCAAGAAAGATGATCGGCCAGAAACCCGTCACGACGACACCGATTCTAGGGGTTCGCGCATGACCTTCGGTACCCGCTCGCCGGGATTTCTCAGCCGCCGCCCTCGATCGCCAGGCTCCGGCCCCAGGCGATCAGCGCTTCGGTTTCCACCTCTTGCAGGCCCTTCTCGGGGTCGGTGGGCACCAGCAGGGTCGGCTCCTTCCGCCCGCGCGCCCAGCGGTAGCAGCTCTCGTCGAAGTTGTCGTCGAGCCAGGCGAGCGCCCGGCCGCGGCCGTACTCGTCGAGCGGCCCGAGCTTCCAGTGCGCCGAGCCGAAGCGGGCGGCGCCGTCGAAGGTGAGGTGGGGGAGCTCGGCGAGGCCGAGCATGGTGGGGAGGTAGAAGTTGGCTTTCTCCTCCCAGCCGGTCGCCCAGATCAGTTCGAAGTGCTCGGCCAGCCGCTGCAGCCGCTCGCCCGCCCGCAGCGAGATGCAGTGGAGCATCCCGTCGACCAGCTGGTACCGCGCCTCGGCCGGCGGTGGCGGCGTGTCGAAGCCGAACAGCGAGATGACCCCGTCGACATCGACCGCGAGAACGGGCCTCATCGGAATTGCGATGAGGCCCTGAGGGTGTGGCTGGCAAGGACGCAGGGAGTGAGGCGAGGGGAGCGCACTGACGTGCGTGACCCGACCCGAACGACTGAGGACACCGCCAGGAGCGCCCTCAGGACCTCACCACCGATAATGAGCGAAAGCCTTATTGGCCTGCGCCATGCGGTAAATGTCGTCCTTCCGCTTCCAAGCGCTGCCCTGCTGCTGGTTCGCGTCGAGGATCTCCCCGGCGAGGCGCTCGGCCATCGAGTACTCGCGCCGGGCGCGGGCGTATTGGACGAGCCAGCGGACGGCGAGGGTGCGGGCGCGGCGCGCGGGCACCTCGACCGGCACCTGGTAGGTCGCGCCGCCGACGCGGCGGGAGCGGACCTCGAGGACCGGGGTCAGGGTTTTGATCGCGGACTCGAGCGTCTCCACCGGATCCTCCCCGGTGCGCTCGCCGACGATCGCAAGGCTGTCGTAGACGATCCGCTCGGCAAGGCTCTTCTTGCCGTCGCTCATCACCTTGTTGATCAGCTGCTGGACAAGCCGGTTGCGGTTGCGGGCATCCGGCTCGATCGGCCGTACGGTGGCTGCGGAACGACGCGGCATCAGGAAGCTTTCACGCCGTAGCGGGAGCGGGCCTGCTTGCGGTCGGAGACGCCGGCGGCGTCGAGCGTGCCCCGGACGACCTTGTAACGGACGCCCGGCAGGTCCTTGACGCGACCACCGCGGATCAGGACGACGGAGTGCTCCTGAAGGTTGTGCCCCTCGCCCGGGATGTAGGTGGTGACCTCCATCCCGTTGGTGAGCCGGACACGCGCGATCTTGCGCAGCGCCGAGTTCGGCTTCTTCGGGGTGACCGTGGCGACGCGGGTGCAGACGCCGCGCCGCTGCGGGGCAGCTACGCGCTTCTTGCGACCCTGGCCCGACTTGAGGCCCGGCGTCGTGGTCTTCTTCTTCGGGCGCTTGCGCCCCTTCCTGACAAGCTGATTCGTATTAGGCACGGCCGCGCATAGTAGAGCAAGCCGCCCAAAACCACACCCCCGGCCGCGGCGAGCTCCGCCGCGAACCCCTTTTCGAGCACCGCCGAGGCGCCGGCGAAGCGCGACGACTGCGCTCCCACGTCGGTTCCGTGGGGGAGATCGACGAGCAGTATGACCGCCAGGGAGGCGGCACCGGCGAGGATCGAGCCGAGGGCGGCCAGGCGTCCCACGCGGCCTCCGCGCCAGATCATCGCCAGGCCCAGGGCGACGACGATCGCCCCCACCGGGACCAACACATATGAGTGCGCCTCGCCCGCCGTCTTCAGGTCGACGGTCGGCGGCTTGGCCGCGCCGGGCAGCCCCGCGTAGCTGTGACCGCCGATCTGCACCCCGTGGTAGTCGAGGAACTGGGAGACGACGAGGAGGCCGCCCGCGGCGGCGATCGCCAGCCCGATCCCGCGCCGCGGCGTCAGTACCGTAGACGTCGCGGTCGCCGCCCGCGCCGCGCCGCGCCCGAGCGCCCGCAGCGCGCTCTCGGCCAGCGCCAGCGCCAGGAAGAGCCCGCGCAGCAGCGGCCGCAGCCCCCGCCAGGCGAGCGCCGCGGCGGCGAGCAGCGCCGGGACGGCCGCGCGCCATGCCCATCGCAGCGGGGGGTGGGAACGTTCGAGGGCGCGATTCGCCGCCCGGTCGACGCGTCGACTGAAGCGCATGACGCGAGGGCCGGGCGCTGCTATCATCGCGCGTCGCTCAGGCTGTTTTCCCGCCGTTGGCTTCGCCGGGCCCCCTGGGGCCTTTTTTTTGCGCCGATCCCGAGTAGCGCCGGATCGCGGCCGTTTCACCCTGAGCAACCCCGCACGACCAAGACTTCACAAGAGACCAAGACCTCAACCCCACCGATCGGAACCATGGCACGCAGCTTTCCACTGGAGAAGACCCGCAACATCGGGATCATGGCGCACATCGACGCCGGCAAGACGACGACGACGGAGCGCATCCTCTACTACACGGGTCGTACGCACAAAATCGGCGAGGTCCACGAGGGCGCCGCGGTCATGGACTGGATGGAGCAGGAGCAGGAGCGCGGCATCACGATCACCTCGGCCGCGACCGCCTGTGAGTGGAAGGGCCACCGGATCAACATCATCGACACGCCCGGCCACGTCGACTTCACGGTCGAGGTCGAGCGCAGCCTCCGCGTCCTCGACGGCGCGGTCGCCGTCTTCGACGCCGTCGCCGGCGTCGAGCCGCAGTCGGAGACCGTCTGGCGCCAGGCCGACAAGTACCATGTCCCGCGCTTCGCCTACATCAACAAGATGGACCGCACCGGCGCCGACTTCTACCACGCGGTCGAGACCATGAAGGACCGCCTCGGCGCCAACCCGGTTCCGATCCAGTTGCCGATCGGCTCCGAGGCCGACTTCCTCGGCGTCGTCGACCTGGTGCAGATGAAAGCGCTGGTCTGGAAGGACGAACTCGGCACCGAGTTCGAGGTCGAGGAGATCCCCGCCGACCTCGTCGACAAAGCGGAGGAGTTCCGCGGCACGCTGATCGAAGCCGCCGCCGACTTCGACGAAGTGATCATGGAGGCGTTCCTCGGCGAAGAGGAGATCCCGGTCGAGAAGCTGAGGGAGGCGCTCCGCAAGGCGACCCTGTCGACCAAGATCACCCCGGTCCTGGCCGGCTCGTCGTTCAAGAACAAGGGCGTGCAGCCGCTGCTCGACGCGGTCGTCGAGTTGCTGCCCTCGCCGCTCGAGGTCCCGCCGGTGACCGGTGAGGAGCCCGCCAAGAAAGGCGAGTCCGAGCCGACCGAGGCGACCCGTCCGGCCGACGACAGCGGCCCGTTCGCGGCGCTCGCCTTCAAGATCATGTCCGACCCCTACGTCGGCAAGCTCACCTACTTCCGCGTCTACTCCGGCAAATTGCAGGCCGGCGGCCGCGTCCTCAACGTCAAAACCGGCCGCACCGAGCGGATCGGCCGCCTGCTGATGATGCACGCGAACTCCCGCCAGGAGATCGAGGAGGCCTACTCGGGCGACATCTGCGCCGGCGTCGGCCTCAAGGAAACCGCGACCGGCGACACGCTGGCCGCGCCGGACGCGCCGATCGCGCTGGAGTCGATCGAATTCCCGGAGACGGTGATCGCGGTCGCGATCGAGCCGAAAACCAAAGCCGACCAGGAGAAGATGGGCAACGCCCTGGCGCGCCTCGGCGAGGAGGATCCGACCTTCCGGATCGAAACCGACGAGGAAACCGGCCAGACCCTGATCCACGGGATGGGCGAGCTCCACCTCGAGGTGATCGTCGACCGCATGCTGCGCGAGTTCAAAGTCGAGGCGAACGTCGGCAAACCGCAGGTCGCCTACCGCGAGACGGTGCGCAAGCGGGTCGAGAAGGTCGTCGCCCGCTTCGTCCGCCAGACCGGCGGCCGCGGCCAGTTCGGCCACGTCGTCATCAACCTCGAGCCGGCTCCCGGCGAGGGCTTCGTCTTCGAGAACAAAATCAAAGGCGGCGTCATCCCCGGCGAATACATCGGTCCCGCCGAGCAGGGGATGGAGGAGGCGCTGGAGAACGGCGTCAAGGCCGGCTACCCGATGGTCGACGTCAAGGCCGAACTCGTCGACGGCTCCTACCACGACGTCGACTCCTCCGAGATGGCCTTCAAAATCGCCGGCTCGATGGCGATCCAGGAGGCGGCCCGCAAAGCCAACCCCGTGCTCCTCGAGCCGGTGATGGCGGTCGAGGTCGTCACCCCCGAGGACTTCCTCGGCGACGTGATCGGCGACCTCTCGCGGCGGCGCGGCAAAGTGCAGGGACAGGAGCAGCGGGGCAACGCCCTGGCGGTCCAGGCACTGGTCCCGCTCGGCGAAATGTTCGGTTACGCGACCGATCTGCGGTCTTCGACGCAGGGCCGCGCGACGTACACGATGCAGTTCGAGATGTACGAGGAGGTTCCCTCGAACATCGCCGAAGAGATCGTCGCATCCCGCTCTGGAGACCCGGCGGGGGCGGCCGCATAGGAACACTCGACAGGCGGAACGCTGCCGAGGGCCCGACCTGGCTATATTTCCCAGGTTCGCCCGCAGGCAGGGCCAATCTGCATGGAAAAGTCCCTGCCAGGCACCGCTCAAATTACTGAAGCACGTAAACCAGACAGAACAACGACCTTCGAAAGGGCAAACGGAAGAGAATGGCCAAGGAGAAATTCGAGCGCGATAAGCCGCATGTGAACGTCGGCACCATCGGTCACATCGACCATGGCAAGACGACGCTGACGGCCGCGATCACCAAAACCCTCTCGACCGTGGGCGGTGCCGAGGCGCAGTCGTTCGAGGAGATCGACAACGCACCGGAGGAGAAGGAACGCGGCATCACGATCGCGACCTCCCACGTCGAGTACCAGACGGAGAACCGTCACTACGCGCACGTGGACTGCCCGGGCCACGCCGACTACGTCAAGAACATGATCACCGGCGCCGCGCAGATGGACGGCGCGATCCTGGTCGTCTCGGCGGCGGACGGCGTCATGCCCCAGACCCGCGAGCACATCCTGCTCGCCCGTCAGGTGAACGTCCCGTACGTGGTCGTCTTCCTCAACAAAATCGACATGGTCGACGACGACGAACTCGTCGAGCTGGTCGAAGAGGAGGTCAAGGACCTGCTCAACGAGTACGACTTCCCGGGCGAAGAGACCCCGATCATCAAGGGCTCGGCTCTGAAGGCGCTGGAAGGCGACGAAGAGGCCCAGAAAGCGGTCTTCGAGCTGGCCGCGGCGCTCGACTCCTACATCCCGGAGCCGGTCCGCGAGCTGGACAAGCCCTTCCTGATGCCGATCGAGGACATCTTCTCGATCACCGGCCGCGGCACCGTCGCCACCGGCCGCGTCGAGCAGGGCGTCGTCAACACCGGTGACGAGGTCGAAATCGTCGGCATCCATCCGGAGACGAGCAAAACCACCGTCACCGGCGTCGAGATGTTCCGCAAGCTCCTCGACCAGGGCCAGGCGGGCGACAACATCGGCGCGCTGCTGCGCGGCACCAAGCGCGAGGAGATCGAGCGTGGCCAGGTGCTCTGCAAACCGGGCTCGATCACCCCGCACACCAAGTTCAAAGCCGAGGTCTACTGCCTGAAGAAGGAGGAGGGTGGCCGTCACACCCCGTTCTTCTCGGGCTACCGTCCTCAGTTCTATTTCCGCACCACCGACGTGACCGGGATCGCCAACCTCCCCGAGGGGACGGAGATGGTGATGCCGGGTGACAACGTCGAGATGACGATCGAGCTGATCCAGCCGATCGCCATGGACCAGGGCCTGCGGTTCGCCATCCGCGAGGGTGGCCGCACCGTCGGCTCGGGGGTCGTCTCCGAGGTAGTCGAGTAGGGACCCCTGCAGCACCAGGGGCGGGGCCGTGACGCCCGCCCCGACCGCCCTCCGGGGCGGACAACCGCAAAGACATACGACCGGGGCGGCGCCCCAGAAGCAAGGGGCCCCGCCCTCTTTGCGCCCTAAGACGAGAAGAAGAGAGATTTCCAAGTGGCAGCCATAGCGGCACAGAAAATTCGAATCAGGCTGAAGGCCTACGACCACGACGCGATCGATCGCGCCGCCCGCGAGATCGTCGAGACGGCGGAGCGCACCGGTGCCACCGTGTCGGGTCCCGTGCCCCTGCCCACCGAGAAAAACGTCTACTGCGTGATCCGCTCCCCGTTCAAGGACAAGGATTCGCGCGAGCATTTCGAGATCCGCACCCACAAGCGGCTCATCGACATCCTCCAGCCCTCGCCGAAAACGGTCGACTCGCTGCAGCGCCTCGACTCGCTGCCGGCCGGCGTCGACATCGAGATCCGCCTCTAGGTGACCTGATGGCGGCGATCCTCGGCAAGAAGCTCGGCATGACCCAGGTCTTCCAGGAGGACGGCACCGTGGTGCCGGTCACCGTGATCGAAGCTGGTCCCTGCAAGGTCACCGCGGTCCGCGAGACCGAGCGCGACGGTTATGCCGGCGTGCAGCTCGCCTTCGGCGAGGTCAAGCAGGGCAAGCTCTCGAAGGGCGAGGAAGGCCACCTGAAAAAGGCGGGCGCCCCGCCGCTCCGTCACCTGGTCGAGTTCCGCGACGAGGACCTCGGCGCCGAGGAGGGCCCGAAGATCGGTGACGACGTCACCGTCGCCGGGTTCGAGGCGGGCCAGAAGGTGAAAGTCGCCGGGATCACGGTCGGCAAGGGCTTCCAGGGCGGCATCAAGCGCCACAACTTCTCCCGCGGTCCGGTCACCCACGGCTCGCACAACGTGCGCGCGCCGGGCTCGATCGGCGCCAGCGCCTTCCCCGCCCGCGTCTTCAAAGGGATGCGGATGCCGGGCCAGATGGGCAACAAGCGGCGCACCCAGCGCGGCCTGGAAATCGCCCAGATCGACGCCGACCGCAACCTTCTGCTGATCAAAGGCTCCGTCCCCGGCGCCAAGAACTCGATCGTCGAGGTCCGTACCGATGCCTAGCAAAGCTCCCGTGCTCGGCGGCTCCGGCAAAGCCGACCTGCCCGACGCGCTCTTCGCCGAGCCGTTCCACCAGTCGCTGGTGCACGAGGCGGCGCGCGCCGACCTCGCCTCGCGACGTCGCGGCACCGCCTCGACGCTGACCCGCGGCGAGGTCGCCTTCACCACCGCCAAGGCCTGGCGCCAGAAGGGGACCGGCCGGGCCCGCGTCGGCTCGCTCGGCGTGCCGAACCGCTTCGGCGGCGGCGTCGCCTTCGGCCCGAAGCCGCGCCACTACACGGTCAAGGTCAACCGCAAAGCCCGCCGGCGGGCGATGCGCTCGGCCCTCTCGGTGCACGCCGAGCGCGGCTCGGTCGCGGTGCTGAAGGCCGCCGACTTCGACACTCCGTCGACGAAATCGGCCGCCCAGACGCTCGCCAAATGGGACGCCAAGAGCCCGACCGTGCTGATCCTCACCGCCGAGGAGACCGGCGCGATGAAGAGCTTCCGCAACCTGCCGCGTGTCACCGTGCTGGAGGTCGGCGCCACCGGCGTCGCCGACGTCATCGGCGCCGCGTCGATCGTGATCTCCGAGACCGCGCTCGCGAGCCTCGAGGAGCGCCTCGCGCCGAGCGCGGCGAAAGAGGGGGCGGCTGCCTGATGGACGCCCGCACGATCCTCATCCGCCCGGTGATCTCGGAGAAGTCCTACGCGCTGATCGCCGAGGGCAAGTACACCTTCCGGGTCGACGACCGCGCCCACAAGACCCAGATCGCGCAGGCGGTCGAAGAGGTCTTCGGGGTCGGCGTCGCCGAGGTCCGGACCGCCAAGGTGCGGTCGAAGCCGAAGCGCCGCGGCCTCACCAAAGGCCGCACCCGCGCCTGGAAGAAGGCGATCGTCCAGGTCGCCCCGGGCGAGCGGATCGAGTTGTTCGAAGGCGGACAGACCGCCTAGGGATGGAGCTTTAGAGATGCCGAACCGCAAAACGAAACCGACGAGCCCGGGCCGCCGCTTCGCGACCTACCCGCTGCGCGAGCAGGTCACCGCGAAGGAGCCGGAACGGAAGCTCACCGAAGGGCTGAAAAAGTCCGGCGGCCGCAACTCCAACGGCCGGGTCACCGCCCGCCACCGTGGCGGCGGCGCCAAGCGGCGCTACCGCAAGATCGACTTCAAGCGACTCAAGGACGGCGTGCCCGGGAAGGTCGCGACGATCGAGTACGACCCGAACCGCTCCTGCTACATCGCCCTGCTCCACTACGCCGACGGGCACAAGGACTACATCCTCGCGCCGGCCGCGTTGAAAGTGGGGGACACGGTGAAATCCGGCCCCGAGGCCGACATCAAACCGGGCCACGCGATGGCGCTCGGCCAGATGCCGACCGGCACGATCGTCCACAACGTGGAGATGATTCCCGGCCAGGGCGGCAAGATGGGGCGCTCCGCCGGCACCGCGATCCAGCTGGTGGCGAAGGAGGGCGACATGGTCACCCTGCGCCTGCCGAGCACCGAGATGCGGATGGTCCGCGCCGAGTGCCGCGGCTCGATCGGCGTGCTGTCCAACGCCGAGCACCAGAACATGAAGGTCGGCAAGGCCGGTCGCAGCCGCCACAAGGGCAAGCGCCCGCAGAGCCGCGGCGTCGCGATGAACCCGGTCGACCACCCGCACGGCGGTGGCGAGGCCCACCACACGCCCGGCGGCCACCCGGTCACCCCGTGGGGCAAGCCGACGCTCGGCTACCGGACCCGCAAGAAGGGCAAGCAGTCGGATCGGTACATCGTCCGCGGCCGGCGTCGCGGCAAGAAGAAGGGCGGGAGGTAACCCATGGGTCGTTCGACCAAAAAGGGCCCGTGGGTTGAAGAGCGCCTGATGGCACGCATCAACGCCATGAACGAGGCCGGCAAAAAACAGATGACCAAAACCTGGTCGCGGACCTCGACGATCTTCCCGGAGATGGTCGGCCACACGATCGCCGTCCACGACGGCAAAAAACACGTGCCGGTCTTCATCTCGGAGTCGATGGTCGGCCACAAGCTCGGCGAGTTCGCCCCGACCCGCACCTTCCGCTCGCACGGCGGACGCGACTGATGCCCGACGAGAAAGACAAAAAAGAAGAGGCGAAAGCCGAGGGCAAAGCCGAGAAACCGGCGAAAAAGGCTCCTGCCAAAAAAGAGTCGAAACCGAAAGCGGAGAAAAAAGACGCCGCTGAGAAAAAAGACTCGAAAGAGAAAAAACCGGCTGCCAAAAAAGAGCCGAAAGCCGACAAAGCCGAGAAAGACGGCAAAGACGGCAAAGCGGAGAAAAAACCGCGCCGCGCCAAAAAAGCTGACAAAGCCGAGGAGAAGAAACCGGCACCGTCCCGCCGCCGCCCGCGCGCTCCCGAAGAGCTGCCGGTGGTCCGGGCGAGCGCGAAATACGTCCGCGTCGCGCCGCGCAAGGCGCGCCTGGTCGCCGACCAGGTCCGCGGCCTGCACATCGAGCAGGCCCGGGCGCTGCTCGAGTTCTCCCCCCGCGGCGCCGCCCGCGACATCCAGAAGCTGATCAACTCGGCGGCGGCGAACGCCGAGAACAACCACGACCTGGTCGGTGACGAGATGAAGATCGCCTCGATCACGGTCGACGAAGGGCCGACCCTGCGCCGTTACCGCCCCCGGGCGCTCGGCCGGGCCACCCCGATCAACAAGCGAACCAGCCACATCGCCGTGGCGCTGACCCCCGTCGAAGACGACTAGGAACTGAGTAGAAGAGCTATGGGACAGAAGATCCACCCCGAGGGTTTCCGGGTCGGCTACATCCACGACTGGAAGTCGAACTGGTTCGAGGAGAAAAACTTCGCCGATCGGCTGCAGGAAGACCTGGCGATCCGGGACCACATCGAAAACAAGCTTTCGCACGCGGGCCTCTCGAGCATCACGATCGAGCGCCGCGGCGAGGTCGCGGTCGACATCCACACCGCCCGCCCAGGCATCGTGATCGGCAAATCGGGCTCCGAAGTCGACGCGCTGCGCAAAGAGCTGCACAAGCTCACCGGCAGCCCGGTGAAGGTGAACATCCGCGAGGTCAAACGGCCCGAGCTCGACGCCAAACTGGTCGCCCAGTCGATCGCCGAGCAGCTGCAGAATCGCGTCGCCTTCCGGCGGGCGATGAAACGCGCGCTCACCTCGGCGATGCGCTCCGGCGCCAAGGGCGTGAAGGTCCAGGTCTCCGGCCGCCTCGGCGGCGCCGAGATGGCGCGGACCGAAAGCTACTCGGACGGCCGCGTGCCGCTCCACACGCTGCGCGCCGACATCGACTACGGCTTCTTCGAGGCCCGCACGACGACCGGCCGCATCGGCGTCAAATGCTGGATCAACAAGGGCGAAGTCATGCCCGAGGGCTTCCGCTCCGACCTCATCAACCCCGACGAGGCCCCGCCCAGCCGTGGCCCCGGCGGCGGTCGTGACCGCGATCGCGATCGTGGTGGACGCGACCGTGGCGGTCGTGGCCCGGGTGGTGGACGTGGCCGCGGCGGCGGTCCCGGCGGCGGACGCGGTCCCGGCGGTCGGGGCGGCGGCGGTCGTGGGCCCGGCGGACGCGGTCCTGGCGGTCCCGGTGGTCGTGGCGGCGACGGTGGTCGCGGTCCGCGCGGCGGAGGTGGTCGCTGATGTTGATGCCGAAGCGGGTCAAGCACCGCAAACAGTTCCGCGGCCGCATGCGCGGCGACACCAAGGGCGGCAGCACCGTCGCCTTCGGCGAGTACGGGATCAAGGCCGTCGAGCGCGGGTGGATCACCAACCGCCAGATCGAGGCCGCCCGTGTCGCGATGACCCGCAAGATCAAACGTGGCGGGAAGGTCTGGATCAATGTCTTCCCCGACAAGCCCTACACGAAGAAGCCCGCCGAGACGCGGATGGGCTCCGGCAAGGGCAACCCCGAGGGATGGGTCGCCGTGGTCAAGCCGGGCAAGGTCATGTTCGAGCTCGCCGGCGTCCCCGAGGACCTGGCGCGCGAAGCGCTGCGCCTCGCCGGCCACAAGCTTCCCGTGAAAACGAAGTTCGTGAAGCGCGAGGGGGCGGAGCAGTGAAGGCCGCGGAGGTTCACAATCTGAAAGACGACGAGCTGGTGGCGAAACTGATCGACGCCAAGGAGGAGGCCTTCAACCTCCGCTTCCGGCACGCCACCGGCGAGCTCGAGAACACCGCCCGCCTCGGACAGGCGAAACGCGATGTGGCCCGGCTGGTCACCGTGGCCCGCGAGCGCGGTATCGATGTGGAGAAAGAGACGCGACGGATATGACGGACGACGAGACGAAAAAAGACGAGATTCAGGACGAGGGCGCCACGCCGGCGGGTCCTGTCGCGGACGAGGGGTCCTCGTCCTCGCAGGCTGCGGGCGAAGACCCCTCATCCGCGCCACCCGCCGGAGAGGCCGGGTCGTCCGACGCTCCTACCGCGAAAGCTGAAGAGTCGGAGCCGGATCCGCTGGACGACCTTCCCTGGAAGGAGCGCCGCCGGCTGCTCAAGTCGCGCGAGCCGCACAAGGCCGGCCCGGCGCAGACCGTCGAGGAGCGCGCCGCCGCCCGCGAGGCCCGGCGCAAGGCGAAGGCCGCGGAACGGCGGAAAGAACGCGCCGCGCTGAAGGCGTCCCACGAGGTGGGCACCGGCACGCCGCCCGCCGAGCGCGACGCCAACGCCGCCAAGGTCCGCCAGGGCATCGTCGTCTCCAACAAAGGCGACAAGTCGATCACCGTCCGCATCGACATCGCCCGCCGGCACCCGACCTACGAGAAGATCGTCCGCCGCTCGCGCACGCTGCACGCGCACGACGAGCGCAACGAGGCGGGGGAGGGCGACGTCGTGCGCGTCGTCGAGACCCGACCGTTGTCGAAGACCAAGCGCTGGCGTCTCGTCGACGTCGTCGAGAAGGCGAGGTAGAGCGATGATCCAGCAGGAGTCTCGACTCAAGGTGGCCGACAACTCCGGCGCCCGCGAGCTGCTCTGCATCCGCGTCAAAGGCGGCTCGCACCGTCGTTACGCGTCGGTCGGCGACGTCATCACCGCGACCGTGAAATCGGCCAGCCCGCAGGGCGGCGTGCGCAAGGGCGAGGTCGTCCAGGCGGTCGTCGTGCGGACCAAAAAGCCGCTCGGCCGTCCCGACGGCACCTACATCTCCTTCGACGAGAACGCCGCCGTCCTGATCGACCCGGCGAACAACAACCCGCGCGGGACCCGCATCTTCGGCCCCGTCGCCCGCGAACTCCGCGACCGCAACTTCATGAAAATCATCTCGCTCGCACCCGAGGTCCTCTGATGGCGAAGACCATGCGCATCAGGACCGACGACCAGGTCGTCGTCATCAGCGGCAAGGACCGTGGCAAGACCGGCCGCGTGCTGCGCACGGAGCCGAAGAAGCGCCGCGTGTACGTCGAGGGCCTGAACATCATCAAGCGCCACGAACGTCCCCGCTCGACCGGCGACATGGCCACCGCCAACCCCGGTGGGATCGTCGAGAAGGAGGGGCCGATCAACGTCTCGAACGTGATGCTGCTCGACCCGAAAGGCAACAAAGGCACCCGCATCGGCGTCCGTCGCACCGACGACGGCAAGCGCGTGCGCATCGCGCGCCGCTCGGGGGCGGAGGTCGACTGATGGAGGCTGGAACCGTGACTCCCGTGTCGCAGGCGGCGCCGCCGCCGCGCCTGCGCGAGAAATACGAGAACGAGGTCCTGCCGGCGCTGACGAAGAAGTTCGGCTACACGACGCCGATGGACGCGCCGAAGCTGGTCAAGATCACGCTGAACATGGGCCTCGGCAAGGAGAAACAGGACAACCGCTCCTTCGAACTCGCGACCGAACAGCTGGCGACGATCGCCGGCCAGCACCCGAACGTGCGCCGGGCCCGCAAGTCGATCGCGTCCTTCAAAGTCCGCGAGGGCATGCCGGTCGGCGTCTCGGTGACGCTGCGCCGCGCCCGCATGTGGGAGTTCCTCGATCGCCTCACCTCGATCGCGGTGCCGCGCATCCGTGACTTCCGCGGCCTCAACCCGCGCAGCTTCGACGGCCGCGGCAACTACTCGATGGGTGTCAAAGAGCAGCTGATCTTCCCGGAAATCGACTACGACTCGGTCGACATCGTCCGCGGTCTCGACGTCACGATGACGACGACGGCGAAGACCGACCTCGAGGCGTTCGAGCTGCTGCTCGGGCTGGGCATGCCGTTCGCGCAGGAGGGTCGTCCCGGCCAGGCCGAGCGCGAAGCCGAGGAAAAAGCCGCCGAGGAAGAGCGGGAAAAAGAGGAGGCGCGCCTGAAAGCCGAGACCGAGCAGGCGGCCCTCGAAGAACTGAAAGAGGAGAACCCCGAGGCGTACGCCAAGCCCGAGACCGAGGACGAGGGCACCGAGGGCGCCGAGAACGAGGCCGGCGAGAGCGCCGCCGAGGAGAGCTAAGAAGCATGGCCAAGACTTCCCAGAAGGTCCGCCAGGGCCGCAAAGCAAAGTTCAAGAGCCGGGAATACAACCGCTGCCGTCGCTGCGGTCGCCCGCGCGCCTACTACCGCAAGTTCGGTCTCTGCCGGATCTGCCTGCGCGAGGCCGCCCACGAGGGCTACGTCCCCGGCATGACGAAGTCGAGCTGGTAGCGATGCATACCGACCCGATCGCCGATTACCTGACCCGGATCCGCAACGCGATCCGCGCCGGCCACGATGACGTGGAGATCCCGGCCTCGACCCAGAAGATGGAGCTCTCCCGCATCCTCAAGGAGCAGGGCTACATCACCGACTTCCACAAGAAGCCCGCCCGCGTCGGCGAGACGATCGAGGTGACCCTGAAGTACACCGAGGACCGCAAGCCTGTCATCCTCGGGATCGAACGGGTCTCCCGTCCCGGCCGCCGCCGCTACGTCGATCACAAAAGCGTGCCGCGGGTGCAGGGCGGGACCGGCACTGCGATCGTCAGCACCTCGCACGGGGTGATGACCGGTCACGAAGCGCGCCAGCAGGGCGTCGGCGGCGAGGTTGTCGCCTACGTCTGGTGAGTGTTTTGAAGAGAGTTTGAGATGAGTCGAATCGGAAGAAAGCCTGTCGCAGTCCCCGACGCCGTCACGGTGACGATCGCCCCCGGCAACATCGCCGTGAAGGGGCCGAAGGGGGAGCTGACCCAGACCTACTCCCAGGAGATGAAGGTCTCCCAGGAGGACGGCACGATCCTCGTCGCCCGGCCGACCGACCGCGGCGAGCACCGCGCCCTGCACGGGCTCACCCGGAGCTTGATCGCCAACATGGTCGAGGGCGTCACCGACGGGTTCGAGAAGCGCCTCGAGATCCAGGGCGTCGGTTACCGCGCGGCGCTGAAAGGCAAGAACCTGGAGCTGGCGCTCGGGTTCTCCCACCCGGTCTCGATCGAGGCCCCGGCGGGGATCGAATTCGAGGTGCCGCAGCCGACCGAGATCATCATCCGCGGCATCGACAAGCAGCTCGTCGGCCAGGTCGCGGCGGACATCCGCAAGCGGCGCCCGCCGGAGCCCTACAAGGGCAAGGGCATCCGTTACCGCGGCGAGCAGGTACTGCGAAAGGTTGGTAAGCGCGCATGACGGTCCAGACTCCGCAGCAGCGGCGGTTGCGTCGCCGGCGTCGCGTCCGCGCCCGGGTCACCGGCACGGCCGAGCGTCCGCGCCTCTCCGTGTACCGCTCGAACAAGGGTGTCTTCGCCCAGCTCATCGACGACCGCAAAGGCCACACGCTGGCCGCGGTCAACTGGATCGAGCCGGATCTGAAGGGCCTCACCGCCTCGGCCCAGGCCCAGAAGGCGGGCGAACTTTTGGCCGAGCGGGCGAAGGCGGCCGGGATCGAGGCCTGTGTCTTCGACCGCGGCGGCTACCAGTACCACGGCCGCGTCAAGGCACTTGCCGAAGGCGCGCGCGAGGGGGGGCTGAAGTTCTGAT
The DNA here is from genome assembly GCA_937907435.1 of uncultured Actinomycetes bacterium. Taxonomy (GTDB): domain Bacteria; phylum Actinomycetota; class Thermoleophilia; order Solirubrobacterales; family 70-9; genus VAYN01. Next base: position 7,303 of record CALCIA010000035.1, on the reverse strand, counting down.
GACCCGCTTCGAGTCAACTTCCGCTACGGTGGTCCGCTGCTCATGAAGGGCATGGACATGAACAACGTCGAGACGGTCAGCCCGCGCGGCCTCGACCTCCAGGAGCGCGTGATCGAGATCAATCGCGTCGCCAAGGTGGTCAAGGGCGGTCGCCGCTTCTCCTTCACCGCGCTGGTCGCCGTCGGCGACGAAGAGGGCGTGGTCGGGATCGGCTACGGCAAGGCGCGCGAGGTGCCGCTGGCGATCCAGAAGGGCGTCGAGGACGCTCGCAAGAACTTGATCCGCGTGCCCAAATACGGCCAGACGATCACCCACCGGATCATCGGCCGGTACGGAGCGGGGCACGTCGTCCTGCGCCCGGCCAGCCCCGGTACCGGCGTCATCGCCGGCGGTGGCGTCCGCGCCGTGCTGGAGCTCGGCGGGGTCCGTGACGTGCTCACCAAGAGCATCGGCACGCAGAACCCGATCAACCTGGTGAAGGCGACGATGGACGGCCTGATCCGCCTGCGCCGCCCGGAGGAGGTCGCCGAGCTGCGCGGCCTGACGATCACCCAGGTTCTCGGCCTGACCAGCGAGAAGGGCACCGGCGACGGCGAGCACCTCGAGGCTGAGGTCGAGCCGAAAGAGGAGCCGGCCGCGGTCGCTGAGGAGAGCGCATCGTGAAGATTTCCCAGACCAAGTCGCCCAACGGGACGAACCCGAAGCAGAAAGCGACTCTCAAGGCGCTGGGCCTGGGGCGGATCGGCAAATCGGTAGAGCGCAAAGACTCTCCGCAGCTCCAGGGCCAGCTTCGCGTCGTCTCGCACCTCGTCGAGGTGAGTGACTGATGGCCGACAAAGAGAACTCGCGCGCCGAAGAGATCGGCCTCCACAACCTGAAGCCGAAGAAGGGCTCCACGCACCGCCGCAAGCGCGTCGGCCGCGGCGAGGGCAGCGGCAACGGCAAGACCTCCGGTCGCGGCCACAAGGGCGCGGGCTCGCGCTCGGGCGCCAAGGAAAAGCCCGGCTACGAGGGCGGCCAGAACCCGATCCACATGCGGATGCGAAAGCTGCGCGGTCCGCACATGAAGAAGTCGATGCCCTTCGAGAACTTCCGCACCAAGACTCAGCCGGTCAACCTGGCCGACCTCGAGCAGCGCTTCGAGGCGGGCGACGAGGTGACCCCTGAGACGCTGAAGGCCAAGGGCCTCGCGACCCGGACGGACCCGGTGAAGATCCTCGCCCGCGGCGAGATCTCGACCAAACTGACGGTCCGTGCGCACGCCTTCAGCAAGGCGGCCCAAGAGAAGATCGAGGCTGCCGGCGGGACCTGTCACACTCTGGAGCCGTAATGCTCAGGTCAATTCTCAACGCCTTCAGCGTTGCGGACATCAGGAAGAAACTCGCCTTCACCGCGGCGATGCTGGCGCTCTACCGGCTCGGTGCCTACATCCCGTCGCCGGGCGTCAACATCGACGCCATCCAGGGGGTCTCGAGCAACTTCGGCGGCTCCAACGTCCTCGGCTTCCTGAACCTCTTCTCCGGCGGCAGCCTCGAACGGCTGTCGCTTTTCGCGTTGGGGATCATGCCCTACATCACGGCGTCGATCATCCTGCAGCTGCTGACCGTCGTCGTGCCCTCGCTGGAGCGCCTGCAGAAAGAGGGTGAGGTCGGGCAGCAGAAAATCACCCAGTACACGCGCTACCTGACCGTCGTGCTCGCCTTCTTCGAGAGCATCGGCTACGTCTTCCTCTTCCGCTCCTTCGGCAACGAAACCGGCAGCAGCGTCGTCGGCCAGCTGACCTTCCCGAAGGTCATGCTGATCGTGATCTGTCTGACCGCCGGCGCCACCCTGCTGATGTGGCTGGGCGAGCTCATCACCCAGCGCGGCATCGGCAACGGCATCTCGCTGATGATCTTCGCCTCGATCGCCTCGTCAATCCCGAGCGGGATCACCAAGTGGTGGAACAACCCCGATCAGGTCTTCGTCGTGATGATGCCGTTCATCGCCCTGGCGGTGATCGTCGCGATCGTCTTCGTCCAGGAGGGCCAGCGCCGCATCCCGGTCCAGTACGCGAAACGCGTGGTCGGGCGCAAAATGACCTCGGGCGGGTCGACCTACCTGCCGCTGCGGGTCAACATGGCGGGCGTCATCCCGGTCATCTTCGCGGCCTCGATCATGGCCTTCCCGCCGACGGTCGGTCAGCTGCTGAACACGCCGGCCGCCCTTGACTTCGCCGAATTCTTCAGCCCGAACTCGGTGCCCTACGTGATCGGCGAGATCCTCTTCATCATCGTCTTCACCTACTTCTACACCGCGGTCACCTTCAACCCGGTGGACCAGGCCGACAACCTCAAACGCTACGGCGGCTTCATCCCCGGAGTCCGTCCGGGTCGTCCGACGGCGGAGTACCTAGACAGAATCTTGTCCCGCCTGACCTTCCCCGGCGCCCTCTACCTGGGCGCGGTGGCAGCCTTGCCAACCATCCTCATCAGCCAGACCTCGGCGAACTTCTACTTCGGCGGCACCTCGATCCTGATCGTGATCGGCGTGGCTTTGGACACCGTGAAGCAGCTCGAGGCCCAGCTGATGATGCGTAACTACGAGGGCTTCCTCAAATAGGGAAGGGTTCGGCCGCTCCCGAGCGGGGCGGCCGGGTGACGCTCGCAGGAGCGCACCACCTCGTTTCGCTCGGTGGAACCTGGATCGCGCCTTCGGCGCGATGAATACGCAACGAGTTGTGGAGGCTCATCCGAGGGTCGCCCGACCGCCCCGAACCGACGCCCGCGCCGCCACAAACCATGGGCCCGCGCGTTCCGCTGTTCCTTATGGTCGCCAGAAGGCCATAAAGAACAGCGGAACGCGATTCCCTCTCAGCACACCCGTCCCTCCGGCAGTCGGCTGCCGGCAGCTTTCACATAGGCTTCGCGGATGCCTGAGCTGAACCTTGTCCTGCTCGGCCCTCCTGGCTCCGGTAAGGGGACGCAGGGCGAGCGCCTCAACGAAGACCTGCGCCTGCCGTACTACGCGACCGGCGACATCCTGCGCGGGGCGGTCCGCGACGAGACGGAGCTCGGCAAGAGCGCCAAGGAGTACATGGACCGCGGCGACCTCGTGCCCGACGAGGTGATCGTCGGCGTGATCGCCGAGCGGATCGACTCCGACGAGGCGCGCGACGGCTTCATCCTCGACGGCTTCCCGCGGACGACGCCGCAGGCGGAGGCTCTCGACGCGAAGCTGGCCGAGCTGGGCCGGGCGGTGAGCGCGGTGCTCCTGATCGACGTCTCCGACGAGGAGGTGGTGAAGCGGCTCGGCGGCCGACGCACCTGCGAGGCCAACGGGCACGTCTTCCACGTCGACTTCAACCCGCCCAAGGAAGAGGGCATCTGCGACATCGACGGCTCGCCGCTGATCGTCCGTGACGACGACAAGCCCGAGGTCATCCGCAAGCGGCTCGCCACCTACCACGAGAAGACCGAGCCGCTGGTCACCTACTACGACGACAAAGGCGTGCTGCGCCGGGTCGACGGCGAGCGCGATCCCGACGCGGTGACCGAGGAGCTGCGCCGCACGCTGGCGACGATGCGGCTGGAGAGCGACGGCGCGGTCTGAGCCTGGCCGTCCTCGACGCTGATTTAACGTGTACGGAATGATCATCCGCAAGACGCCCGAGCAGGTCGACCAGATGGCGGCGGCCGGTGACATCCTGGTCCGCACGATGACGATGCTCAAATCGAAGGCGCGGCCGGGGATCACCACGCTCGAGCTCGACGAAGCGGCGGAGAAGTTCATCCGCTCCCAGGGCGCGACCCCCTCGTTCAAGGGGTACCGGGGCTTCCCCGGATCGATCTGCGCGTCGCCCAACTCGATGGTCGTCCACGGCATCCCCGGCTCCTACGAATGCAAGCGCGGCGACGTGCTCTCGATCGACATCGGGGTCACCAAGGACGGCTGGGTCGCCGACGCCGCGGTGACGGTGCCGATCGGCCCGATCTCGACCGAGGCCAAACAGCTCCTCGGGGTGACCCGCAACGCGCTCTTCGACGGCGCCCGGCAGATGGTCGCCGGCAACCACCTCGGTGACGTCTCCAACGCGATCCAGCGCTCGGTCGAGTCGAACGGGCTCTCGGTGATCCGCACCCTGGTCGGCCACGGGATCGGCCGCGAGATGCACGAGGAGCCGCAGGTGCCGAACTTCGGCGAGGCCGGTCGCGGTCCGGAACTGGAGATCGGCACGGTGCTGGCGATCGAGCCGATGGTCAACGCGGGCGGCCCGCTGGTGCGGATGGGGGACGACGGCTGGTCGGTCTTCTCCGAGGACGGCAGCCTCGCCGCCCACTTCGAGTTCACCGTCGCGGTCACCCCCGACGGCCCGCGCATCCTCACCCCCTGGCACGAGGCCGAGTAACCCGACGTTTGCGACGGTCCGGCCGCGAGCGTATGCTGCCGGGGCGGCTCGGGGGGCTGCCAGGGAACTGTCGGAGGAGGTCTGTTTTGGTCGGTCGCCGTTCGCTGCGCGTTCTCCTTGCCTCGCTGGCCTGCCTGCTGCTCGGCGCCGCCGTCTTCGCCGGTGCCGCCGGCGCCAACGCGGTCCAGCCCTACGGGACGAATGACGCGGGCGGCTTCCGCAACGTGCTGCCGCCGGGGGAGAACGGCCTCGACAACCTCGAACAGGTGCTCGGCTTCAAATCGTCCAAAGCGATCCCGCCGCACTTCGCCGACCAGCAGGGGCTCTACGAAAACCTGCTCTACGGCGCGCCGACCCTGACCGACGAAACGGTCGCCAACTACTTCAAGGACGCGACCTTCGGCGTGCTGCCGAGCGAAGTCGAATCGACGATCGAACCGAAACCGGGGGTGACGATCGTCCGCGACAAGGCCTACGGAGTGCCCCACATCTACGGCGAAACGCGCGCCGACACGATGTACGGCGCGGGCTACGCGGGGGCGAACGACCGACTCTTCCTGATGGACGTGCTGCGCCACACCGGCCGCGCCGAACTGGCCTCCTTCCTCGGTGGCTCCAACGCGGAAGCCGACGCCGGCCAGTGGGGCTTCGCGCCCTACACCGAAGCCGACCTCGAAGAGCAGATCAAGGCGATGGAAACCGAACGGGGCGCGGCGGGCAAGCAGGCGGTCGAAGACCTCGACGCCTACGTCGAAGGCATCAACGCCTACATCGCCGCCGCCAACCTCAACCCGAAACTGAAGCCGGCCGAGTACGACTTCGTCAACAAACCGATGGAACCGTGGAAGCCGACCGACGTGATCGCGATCGCTTCGCTGATCGGCGGCATCTTCGGCCGCGGCGGCGGCAACGAGCTGAACTCGGCGCTGACGATGGAGGCGATGGTCGAACGGATGGGCAAGAAGGCCGGCCGCAAGGCCTGGCTCGGCTTCCGCTCGAAGAACGACCCGGAAGCGCCGACGACGATCGAAAAGCCCTTCCCGTACGAGACCGAAAGCGCCTTCGCCAAGCGGGGCCTGGCGCTGCCGAAGCCGGGCAGCGTCTACGAACCGCCGATCGCCTACGGCAGCAAGGCGTCCGGGGGCACGGGCTCGGGCCTGAACACGGTCGGCGGCCGCCTCACCCGCGGGCTCGAGGAAGCGGGGCACGCCTCGAACTGGGAGCTCGTCTCGAAGCAGAACTCCGCGACCGGCCACCCGATCGCGGTGATGGGCCCGCAGGTCGGTTACTACGTCCCGCAGGTCCTGATGGAGGAGGACCTGCACGGGCCGGGGATCGACGCCCGCGGCGCCTCCTTCCCGGGGATCAACCTCTACGTCGAGCTCGGGCATGGGACCGACTACGCCTGGAGCGCGACCACGGCGACCTCCGACAACGTCGACACCTTCGCCGAGGTCCTCTGCAAGGACAAGTTCCACTACCTCTACAAAGGCAAGTGCCGGCCGATGGAAAAGCTGGTCAAGAAGGAGAGCTGGACGCCGAACACGATCGACCAGACGCCGGCCGGCTCGCAGACGATGACCGCCTACCGGACCGTGCACGGGATCGTCTACGCGCGCGGTAAGGCGGCGGGGAAGAAGGTCGCGTTCGTGCGCAGCCGCAGCACCTATTTCCACGAGGCCGAATCGGTGATCGGCTTCGCCGAACTGAACGAACCGGGGAAGGTCACCGGGGTCAAGGGCTTCAAGCAGGCCGTCTCGAACATCAACTTCCTCTTCAACTGGGGCTACGTCGACTCCGAACACATCGCCTACGCGCTGTCGGGGGCGATGCCGCAGCGGGCGAAGGGGACCTCGCCGGACTTCCCGATCCTCGGCACCGGCCAGTACGACTGGAAGGGCTACGACCCGAAGACGCACACCGCCGAATGGCTGCCGTTCTCGGCCCACCCGCAGGCGGTCGACCCCGACTTCATGGTGTCCTGGAACAACAAGCAGGCGCCGAAGTGGGCGGCGGCCGACGACAAGTACGACTACGGGCCGATCCAGCGCCAGCAGATGATCGCCGACCACATCCGCGCCGACCTCAAGGGCGGCAAGAAGATGACGATCGCCCAGCTGGTGCAGGCGATGGAGGAACCGGCGACCGAGGACCTGCGCGCCGACAAGGTGCTGCCGCTGCTGTTCAAGGCGATCGGCACGCCGAAGTCGGCGAAGCTGAAGAACGCCTTGGCGGAGCTGAAGACGTGGCGGGCGCACGGCGCGCACCGGCGTGATCTAGACCGCAACGGGGAAGACGAGGAAACGCCGGCGATCGAGCTGATGGACGCCTGGTGGCCGATCCTCCTGCAGCGGGAGTTCAAACCGGTGCTGGGCGCGAACGCCTACGAAAAACTCACCGAGATGCTGGAAACGGGGAGCTACACCGGCGGCTCACCGACCGAACCGAGCTTCGACGACGGCTGGTGGGGCTACGTCTCCAAGGACCTGCGCGACGTCTTCGGCCCGAAGCCGAAGGCGCCCTGGAGCCGCAAGTACTGCGGCGGCGGGGACAAGCAGAAGTGCGTCGCGATCCTGGAAAAGAGCCTCGCCGAAGCGCTGCGGATCAAGCCCTCGACGATGTACGGCGGCGGCGACGGCGCCTGCGCCGCCAACCCGCAGCCATCCTGCTTCGACGCCAACCGCCCGACCGAAACCGCGGGCATCGAACTGGGCAGCTTCCCGTTCCAAAACCGCCCGACCTTCCAGCAGGTCGTGACGGTGACGCGGAAGCTCGGGGGATAGAGGACTGATTTCACGGTCCTGCTGGGCCGGCGCGCGGGAGGGACGGGGACCCGCAAGCTGTCGCCCGGGAGGGATGGGGACCCGCAAGCTGGCGCCCGGGTAGGGGACGCGCCCCTCTCGCCACGGCCCGGGC
>CALCIA010000034.1 GCA_937907435.1 uncultured Actinomycetes bacterium | reverse complement strand
TGACGTTCCCGGCATCTCTGTGACCGATCGGGCCGAGGTGTGGAAGCTTCCGGACACGATCGTCACGTAAGTCCGACTTCCTCACGTCCCTGTGACGCCTCTCCCACGCACCCCTCACGTCCTGGGCTCCTCATGGGGGTCACAGCCTGCCAGGACCCCCATGAGGAGCCCAGGACCTCCCTCGGACGGCCGGCGGCGCCCGGGCCCCCGCCCCCGAACCCTCAACCCTCCGGCCCGTCCTCCCCCGCCCCAGCCACTTCGCGGTGGCGCTCTGCCCCGGCCGCCTCGAGCTCGTCGTGGGTGTGGCGGGCGACGCCTCGCTCCGGGTGGCCGAAGAAGAGGTAGAGGGCGCCGACGGCGGCGATCACGAAGATGACCGCGATCGTGATCCAGTCGATGTTGAAGTAGGCGCGCGGGCTCGTCACCCCCGAGGGGTAGACGACGTTGATGAACATCAGCCCGAGATAGGCGACCGCCCCGATGGTGACCGGCCAGGCCCAGCGGCCGAGGCGGAAGCTCCCCTCCGGCACCCAGCCCCGCAGCCGCGCGACGATCGCCGCGATCACGGTGAGGAGGAAGCTGAGGTAGATCCCGCTCACCCCGAAGGAGACCAGCGCGACCAGCCCGTTCACTTCGGCCGGGTAGGTGATGAACCAGATGTGGATGTCGTGGCTCGGCGACGGGAAGACGAGCAGGACGAAGAGGGCGGTGATCACGGCCCCGGCGATCAGGGCGTTCACCGGCGTGCGGAAGCGGTCGCTGACCCGTGACACCCACTTCGAGGCGGGCAGCGCGCCGTCGCGCGCGTAGGAGAAGGCGAGGCGGCTGCCGGCGCCCTGGATCGAGGTGCCGCAGGAGAAGAAGGCGAAGATGATGATCAGCAGGAGGAAGTCCTGCACGCCGCTGGAGAGCGATTCGAGGATGAACGGCACGCCGCCACCTTCGACCGTCGCCGCGACGCCGTCGTGGCTCGGCATCGAGAGCAGCAGCGCCCCGGTCAGGACCAGCGAGGCGATGCCGCCCCAGATCACCGCCAGCCGCATCGCCCGCGGCACCAGGCGCCCCGCTTCCTTGGTCTCCTCGGAGATGTCCCCGGCCGACTCGAAGCCGTAGATGATGTAGACGGGGGCGAGCACCGCGATCAGCGCGGCGCCGGTCCACCAGTGGCCGCCGAAGTCCAGTTCGAGCGGGTTCGACGAGGCGTGCTGCACACCCTGGCTGCTGAAGAGGAAGCCGAGGTCGTGGTGGAAGCCGTGGATCGCGAGGATGATCGCGATGCCGAAGGTGCCGATGATCTCGACGTACACACCGAACTGCGCCACCCGCGCCATCACCTTGGTGCCGGTGATGTTCAGGGTCGTCTGGATCGCCAGCAGGATCAGCGTGACCAGCAGGATCGTGCCGTGGGACGTCGGGTCGAGGTTCCAACCGAACCAGTTGTGGGTGAGGGCGGTGAAGTAACTGACCACACCGGTGTCGACCGCGGCGACCGTCACCAGCAGGGCGATCCCGTAGAACCAGCCGACGAACCAACCGTACCTCGGTCCCACCGAGAACTTGCTGTACTGGTACAGCGCGCCGGCGACCGGATAGTGACTCGCGAGCTCGCCGAAGACGAGTGCCACCAACAACATCCCGAACACCGGGATCGCGAGCAGCCACAGGTACGCGGGGCCACCCGTCCCTACCCCGAGCAGGAACAGTGAGTAGATCCCCACCATCGGGGAGAGGTAGGTGAACGCGACCGAGAAGTTCGCGAACAGTCCCAGTACGCGGTTCAGCTGCGGCTGGTAGCCGAGGCTCGCGAGGCGCGAGTCGTCATCGCTCGGCAGCGTGCGCACGTCCGGTGATCCCATCGACCCTCCTTGCTCCCGTGGCCCGTCCGGTTGGGCCGATTCTTTATCCTATGAGTTCATAGTTTTGAAAGTCAAGGGAGAGATGCGGAGCGGCGACGCGGCGGAGGACCCGGCCGCGGGGAGCTCCGTCGGCCTGACCACGGCGACCGCGCGGATGCTGCTGGCGCCGACCGACGCGGGCGGGGCGCTGGCCGACCAGGTCGCCCGTCGGCTCGGGCGCGCGATCCGCCTCGGCCTGCTGATCGACGGGGACCGGCTGCCCGCCGAGGCCCAGCTCGCCGCGCAGGTGGGCGTCTCCACCGTCACCCTGCGCGAGGCGCTGAGCACGCTGCGCGAGCAGGGCCTGGTGGTGACCCGCCGCGGGCGCGGCGGCGGCACCTTCGTCCGCGCGCCGGCCGACGCGCGCGAGCCACTGCGCCAGTTCGGCGTCCACGAGCTGCAGGAGCTGGGCGACCAGCGCGCCGCGATCCGCGGCGCCGCCGCCCGGCTCGCCGCCCAGCGCGCGCTCGACGAGGAGATCGAGCGGCTGGAGGAGCAGCTGGAGCGCCTGGAGGCGGCGAGCACCGCGAGCGAGCGCCGGCGCGCCGACACCCAGCTGACGATCGCGATCGCGGGCGCCGCCCAGTCCTCCCGCCTCACCCGCGAGGAGGCGCGGCTGCGGGCCGAGGTCGGTGACCTGCTCGGGCTCGAGCTGAGCGAAGCCGAGTACGCCAAGATCGTCCGCGAGCGCCGACGGCTGGTCGAGGCGATCAAGCGCCGCCGCCCCGACCGGGCGCGCAACCTGGCCGAAGCCCAGGTCGCCGCCGAGACCGCCCGCCTCGTCGCCCTCCGCTTCCAGCTGGAGAGGCCCGATGTTGATGGGCCGAAAACTCAAGCAGGAGTGGAGTTTTCGGCCCATCGACCTGAGGTGCTGGCGGAGGTGGCGGCGGAGGTCGAGGGGATCTTCGCGGAGCTGGCGGGACTCGCGGCGGCGTTCGACAGGCTTGGGGGCGGCGAGGGAGGGGCGCTCGCGGTCGACGACCTGGCGGAGCTGCGGCCGACGATCTTCTCGATCCTCGATGCCGGGAAGGGCCTGGTGAGCGGCGCGGGCGTGGTCGTCGCCCCGGGCCTGCTCAGCGACCGCGATCGCTGGCTTGAGTGGTGGTCGCTCGCCGCCGCCCGCACCCGGCCGGAACCGCTGCGCGTCAACCTCGATCCCGACGCGCCCGACTTCTACGACTACACGACCGCCGACTGGTTCGCCACCCCGCGCACCACCCTCGCCCCCCACCTCGCCGGCCCCTTCGTCGACTACGACTGCACCAACACCTACGCGCTCACCCTCTCGACCCCGATCCTCCGCGACCGCGAGTTCCTCGGCGTCGCCGCCGCCGACGTCCTCGTCGCCAGCCTCGAGCGCCACATCGTCCCCCGCCTCGCCGACCTCGACCGCCCGGTCGCCCTCACCACCGCCGCGGGCCGCGTGATCGCCTCGAACGATCCCGAGCTCGTCGCCGGCCAGCGCCTGCCGACCGAGGGCGTCGCCCCACCCGCAAAGCCCGCCGACCCAGTCGCGACCCTGCGCCTGGTCGAGCTCTGAGGCGTGCGGCCCGCCGCCGCGCTCGCCTGGCCCTAGAGCTGAGGCTCGATCCAGTCGCGAAACGGCCGCAGGAAGTCCGGGACCAGGTCGCGCACGTCCTCGGCGACCTTGTGCAGGTGACCGGCGGTGACCTTTTCGTAGTCGCGCTCGATCAGGTTCCGGATCCGTTGCACCCTGCGCAGGCGCCGGCACAGTGAGGCGCTGATCACCCCGGCTTCTTTCAGAGCCTCGAAACTTCGGTCGACTTCCCCACACGGTTGTACAGCGCGATGTCGGCGTCTGACTTGAGGGCATTCTTCAAGGCTTCGAGCTCGAAGTTGACGCCGAACTCCGACATCGCGTATTCGAGCGCTTCGTGCTCGCGCGGCAGGCTCGCCAGCTCGTCGACGACTTTCTTCTTCCAGCGCCGCGCATCGACCCGCCGCGTCGACTTCGGGTCCATTCCGGTCACGAGAGGAACGCGTCGATCGCACTCAGGGCGCGACGACGGTCGCGGCGCAGGGAACGTTCGCCCCGCTCGCGCAGATCGTCAACTTCGCCCTTGAGCGATGGCCACAGTCCGGCCCGGTCGACCAGGACGCGCCCCTCTTCGACCGCGGTCGCCAGCAGGACGTCGTTCTCCGCGGCTCCCTCGATGGTGAGAAGGTCGACGTCCTTCCCCGATGCTCGCTCGAGACGATCTTGAATCTCGACCAGCCTGTCCAGCGAATCGTCACGTAGAACGACCAGAAGGTCGACGTCGCTGTCGGCACGGTGGTCACCGCGAGCCATGGAGCCGAAGAGCATCGCGAACGCGACGTTCGGCTCCGTGCGCAGCGTCACCCGGAGGGTCGCGATCAGCGGCCAGTTTCGCCGCACAAAGGCCGCCTCTCCCGGCGCCAGCCTGAGGTTGCGTGGCGAGCGGCGCTCGGCGTGGAGGGTCCCCTGCGCTGCCGCACGGCGGAGCGTGCGCTCGGCCACGCCCACTTCGTCGGCCAAGACGGCGAGTTGGCTCATGTGTCCGTTAACTACCACGCGCCTGTTCACCCCGTCCAGCGATATAAAGTGTGCGTCTACAAATACAAGCTTTGACGTATCTGGCAAACTCCGGCGGGTGGCTTGCAGCGAGCTCCTGGGGAGCGCGGTGGAAGGAGGAGATCCGGTGGGAGTACAGCCGTTGGGTGCGGAGGCGATGGCGCGCTCATTCGCGCGATCCTTGATGGCTCGCGATTCCCGTGCGGCCGCCGCCCATCTCGCGGCCGACGTCCGGATCGTGACGCCCGATGGCACCGAGCTCGCCGGGCGAGAGCGGGCGGCCGAAGTGCTCGACCAGGTCACCGACTCAGGGCAGGAGCTCGAGATCAGGGTCGGACGGACAGTCGTCAACGGGTCGGTCGCCCTCTGCAGACAATGGTGGCGACGTCATTCCGTCGGGGAGAGCGGCGGTTTCGAGATCTCCACCTCGGCGCGCCTCGTGCTGGCGAGGACCGCGAGTCGATGGGAGATCGTGATCGTCAGCCCGTGGGAGTAGCCATAGTCTCTACCGCGTGACGGCGCGCGAGCGACGAGGACGAGGGACGTAGTAAGCGTGAGCCGGCACGCTGGGCGCCAGGAGACGTCGGGTCTGGCCTTTGTGGAGGCACTGACCCACCCGCTGCGCTCGCGGATCCTCGGCATCCTCGAGCACGAATGGGCAACCGCTGCCGAGATCGCCGAGGAGCTCGGCACGCCGGCCAGGACGGTTCGACACCACTTGCGCTTCCTGCGCGAGCGAGGGTTCATCTCGGTGCGCCGATCTCGGCGTCGACGCAATGTCCACGAGTACTCCTTCGAAGGCACCACCTTCGGGTACGTCGACGACGATCTCTATGCGACCCTCAGCTCGGCCGAACGCCGGGCGGTCACCAACCATTACCTGCGCGTGCTCTCGCGTGGCGTCAACCGCTTCGCCGCCTCCGGAACCACCTACGACACACATTTCCCCTTCACCGTCAGGGTTCGCCTCGCCACCGACGAGCAAGGCTGGACGGAGTTGACGGAGATCCTCAGTTCCACGTTGGAGCGGATCCTGCGGGTGAAGCGAGAGTCCGGCGAGCGGCTGGAGGGCACCGAGGACGGGACAGTGGCGGAAATCGGAGTGCTCGCATTCGAAGTTCCCCTGACCAACGGCGACCTTCCTGATGATTAAGGGAGACGGATCGTTCAATCAGAACTGATCTACTGAGGCAAGCCGTTGACCACGGCCGCACCGCGCGCGTAGGTTCCGCTCCCAGGGAACGAAGCAAGGAGTAGGGAAAATGCTGCGGGGCGTGGCAACCGGTGAGGTCTCACGCGAGGGTCTGATGGCCCTCATGCTCCAAGCCTGCGGCGAGCGAGGCTACCGCGGCGTCGACCTCGACGAGCTCGCCGCGACCTCGGGCGCCCCAACTCCCACCAGCTGGTTTCGCGACGAGGCGGACTGCTTCGCCGGCGGCTACGCCAGCGAAGGCGCGCGCCTGCGCCGCCTCCTCGCCCGTGCCCGTCGCGAAGGCGGCGCCAAAAGAGAGATCCTCGAAGCCGCGCTCCTCGGCCTCTCCGCCCTTATCGACGAGCGCCCCGCCGTCGCCAAAAGCCTCTTCGCCGAGGTTCACGTCGTGGGCGGACCCGCCATGCGCGAGCGAGCGCGCCTCCTGGCGGACCTCGCCCGCCTGATCGACGATGCCTACCGGGACGACGGGATCCTCCCCCCTCCCCCCGCCGGCTCGGCGGCGTTCATGGTCGAGGTGATCGAGACCGTCGCCCAGCGCGCCGCGGTCGAAGGCGATGCGACCGTCCTCACGGAGGCGATCCCCGATCTCGCCGCGATGCTGGAGGAGCTATACGGCCCCGCGCGCGACAGCTCCGCGACAGAGTTTCGGTGATCGGCGCTCGGCCGGAGAAGCCGAGCGTCGTGCGCGAGAGCGAGAAGACCGCGCCCGGGAAGCCGGCCGGTGCCGGACACCCCGCGGTGAGGTAACTGTGGGCGGAACCGTGCGAGCGGAAGCTGCGGCCGATGTCGAGTGAGACGGCGGTCACGTATCCCCACCTGCTGGTGAAGTCGGGCAGGCTCGCGGAGAGCGTCGTCCCGTAGGTGCCGTGGCGCACCGTCCCGATCACGAACGGCAGCGTGTAGGAGGTCGGCACCGGTTCGGTGCCGTAGACATGGGCGAGGATCGCGGGCCGGCCATGCCAGCGACCGTTGAAGGCGAGGATCCTGCCTGCCGACGGGAAAGGCGCCTGCTGGGCGATCAGCACCTTGGCGGCGAAGCTGCCTTCGCCGACCAGCGAGCGCCGGCAGGCGGCGAGGGCTCCAACGGTGGTCGAGGGCTGGATGTCGGCATACGCGCAGGCGGGCAGGCCGCCGGGGTCGAGATGGCCGTTGCGGTTGATCTCCACCGAGATCCGCCGCAGCTGCGGTGGCACCGAGCCGTCGGTCGAGGCGATCCGGGCGCTGAGCGAGAAGTGGATCGGGGCGGCCCCTTCGCGAGGGAGCCTCCGCGGCGCGATGTCGGCGTCGACCGCGACCCGCACGCTGCCACGCTGGATGACGTTGGAGGCCCGGGCAGGATGCGCGCGACGTCGCGAGCTCGGCGCCGTGGAGGGCGCGCCCGCGGTCTCCCCGGCCGCGCGCCCCACCCGCGGCTCCGGCGCGCCCGCCGCGATCGCCGGCGCCACCGAGGGGGCCGGTGCCGCGGACGGTCCTTCGCCCGGCGGGTCGGGCCCGAACTCGAGCGCGTTGCCGAGCTCGCTGTTGCCGGTGGTGACGAAGAGGTCGCCCGCGGCGTCGACGGCCAAGCCCGACGGTTCGCCGTCGACGATCGGCCGGCCGGCCGGACCCCTGATCTGGGCGAGAAAGGTGCCGTCCGCTTCGAACTCGTCGACCGCGGCCTCGGGATGTTCGTAGCCAGGCTGGAGGTTGTCGAGCACCAGCAGGTGTTCGTCGGTGGGATCGATCGCGAGGGCCGAGTCGACGAGCGAGGTGAAGCCCAGGGGCGGGGCGATCGTCGCGACCGGGTTCGCGGTGTCGACGGCCGGTTCGAACAGCTTGACCTCGCGGCTCGCGGCATCGGCGACGTAGACCCGCTCGCCGCCAGGCGAGACCGCGACTCCGTATGCGTCTCCCAAGGCCCCCTCGCCGATCCGTGCGGCCGGTGCCTCGCCTGCGGTGACCGGGGCGGCGTACTCGGCGACGTAGGTGCGGTCGTCGACGAAGACGTCGCCCGCCGCGTCGACCGCGACCCCGGTCGATTCGCCGGAGTCCAGCCTGAATTCGGTCGGTAGCAGGCGCACCACCCCCTCATGCCATTCGTTCCCGTAGAGGTTGCCCGCCGGGTCGATCGCGAGCCCGCAGACGCCGCCCAACTTGTTGATCCCGAGGCCGGTGATCGGCCCGCCGGGCAGGATGACCTGGGAGGCGTAGGTGCCGCCCGCGGAGAAGAGGTCGACCGCGCGGTGGTAGTAGTCGGCGACGTAGATGGTGCCGCCGGTCGGCGCGATCGCCAGGCCACAGGGGTCTTCAAGCTGCCCTTCAGGCGGCGGTACGGGATGCGGAGGGGCTGTGGTCGTCTGCAGGTAGGCCTCCGAGAGGAGCGGCCGGTACGCGTGGGCGGTGGCCGCCGCGGTCCCCGCCCAGGCGAGGAGGACGGCGATGGTCATGGCGCTCACGGCCCGCTTCATCTACGTGTCCCCTTTCCGTTGCGGCGCTTGTGGTGCCTGCCGCGCTTGCGATGCTTGTGGCGCCGCTTCTTCCCGCACCGCGCTTTGACCGCCGGATGCCAGGCGACGCCCCGGTTGGCGTGGCCGACGAAGCGCGCGCTCCCGCGGCCCGCGCGGGCGCAGAGGTTCGCGGCGTTGACGAGCAGGCCGCGCCGGCCCCCGCGCAGGGTCATCACGAAGCGCGAGACCGGCGCGTCGGGGATGCCTTCGAAGGTCCCCCGGAGGCCGCCTTTACTCGAGTCGATCCGCCCCGCGAGGTCGACGTGGATCCCGAGGCCGCCACCGCTCAGCGAGGCGACCAGGTCGGGAAGCAGGTTGGCGGAGCTGCGCAGGAAGACCGGGCCTTCGAGCGGCGCGGCAAGCAGCGGCGTGAAGGCGCGCGCCCAGCCGTAGACCGAACGTGCCGGACACGCTTCGCGCGCCTCCTGCGCACGGGTGCAGACCGTGCCGATGTGTTCCTGGGCGAGGAAGACGGAGGGAGGCAGCGCGACCTGCGCGGAGGCGATGTTGGCATCGCCGGGGCGAGGCCTGACTTCGACCCGCAGCGCGGGATAGCGGCCGCGGCGCGTCCCGCCCCGCAGCCGCAGCGAGATGCGGGGGCGGAAGCCGAGCGAGCCGCAGTCGAACGCCTGGAAGGGGACGCTCGCGCTCGCGGTCGTGTCGTCGCCGGGATCGCCGAAGGCAGCGCCCGACCCCCCCAGCGTCGAGGCCAGCGAGGAGCGTTCGCAGCTCGTCGGGTTGACCATCGTTTCGGGGCGGTCGATGTAGACGCGGACATCGCGCAGGTGGATCGGGATGCCGTCAAGGATGTGCGGGATCGGGTCCGACCCCGCGGAATCGATCGAGACCTGAGCGTCTTCGGGATCGACGTGGATCGCCGAGCGGACGACGACGACGCCGAGGTCGAAGGGGCCGACCAGGGCGGAGTCGATCGCCACCACCGAGAAGGTCGAGCCGTGGTAGGGCCCGGCGAGGTAGAGGTTGCCCGGCGCGTAGGTCAGCACCGGGCCGACCCCGTAGCCCGCGATCGTGTGTCCGATCCTCGTGGCCGCCGGGCAGTCGGGATGTTCGAGCTCTTCCACCCCGCTGCGGCCGGCCGCCGCCGTGATCGCCGCGTCGGAGCAGAAGGGGATGCCGGCGATCTTGCCGAGCAGCCCGGGCGGCAGGGTCGCCGAGTAGCGGGTGATCTCCTGTTCGGGGTCGGTCCGCGTCAGGTGCAGGTAGAAGGGCGAGTAGGCACCGGCGCGGGAGTTGAGCGTGCCGCCGGTCGCCTGCGGCGCGAAGGGCGGCGTGCCCTGCGGGCAGGGACCGCCGCCGACGCCCGCTTCGATCGCCACCGTCGAGGTGGTGCGACGGACGAGGCCCGGGTCGCGCCAGGCGCTAAGTTCGGTCGCGGTCGAGTGCGGGCCACAGTTGCCCGGCGTCGCCAGCGGGCTGCGCTGGCCTTCGCGGAAGTGCATGACGAGGCTCGAGTAGGGCAGCTGCGGCAGGCGGTCGAAGGTCGCGGTGAGGGAGCCGGAGCTCGGGTCGGCGTCCACCCTCCCGGCCACCTTGACCAGAATGCCCCGCGGGATCGACTTGGCGACCAGGTAGATCGCGACCAGCGAGCCGAACGGGTTGCGGTAGGGCTGGGCAAGGAACATCGAGCCTTCGACCGGGCCGGCGACGATCGGGCTGCGGACCTCGAAGTCGCCGATCTTCGCTTCGTCCGGGCAGCCCGCGCCGGGCGGACTCGTCGCCGTCTCCGCTTCATATTGGGCGGCCGTGCAGACTCCGAGCCCCGCCCCCACCGACGGGTTGATCGTCACCCCTTCCGGCAGCGCGACGACCGCCTTTCGCACCGCGCTCGGCGAGCGTCGCGACGGTTCGACCACGCCGGAATCATCGACGGCGATTTCGAAGGCGTAGCCCGAGGGCGAGGTCGTGCGGGGATTCGAGAGCTGCCCGAACGGATGCGGTTCGAAGGCGAGCGATTCGCATTCGCCGAGCGCCGCCGCCTGGGTCGAGCCGACGGAGGAGCCGCCCTCCCAGGACGTCGCCGCGGCGGTGAAGGTGAGCGGGCCTTCACAGGAGGTGGGCAGGGTCAGGTACGCCTCAGGCGCGTTTTCGACCTTGCTCGGCCGCCCGACCGAGCATTTCGCCCAGCCGAAGCCCGGCTCGGCCTCGTTCAGACAATCGCCCCGCTGGGCGTTGTGGGCGAGGTTCCAGGGGACACCCCAGATCGTCAGCGTCAAGCCGGTGATGCCGACCAGTTGGGACACGCCCTGGGCCTGCAGCGTCACCCCGTATTCGCCTTCGGCCTGGCGGATCCGCGGCACGAAGACGATCGGCGCGCCGTAGGGGTTGGCGCCGAGCTCCGAGGGCGCACCTGGCGGCGGAGCCAGGTTGAAGATTCCGAAGGTCCGTTCTTCGCCGCCACCATGGGAGGAGCGCAGGGTGAGCGTGCCCACCTGGGCGCGGTCGGGGCAGCTCTCGCCGGAGAGGCTTTCTTCCCAGGGCGATTCGCGCGGCGTCTGGAAATCGACCTGCGTGCAGGTCGGCAGCACGGTCGGGTTTTCGACCAGCCCCGGCGGCATCTCGAACGAGAGGTCGCGGAGATCGCCTTCGGGGAACGGGCCGCTCCCTTGCGGCGCGAGGTCGACGCTCATCTCCAGCGCGACGGGATGCGAGCCAGCTTGTGTGTCGAGCGTCTGCCCTTCGCCGTGGACGGTGGTCTGGAAGGAGGTGATGGCGAAAGCCTGGGCACCTCCGGGCAGGACGAGCGCGGCCCCCAGGGCGATGACAGTGACGGAGAAGGGGAAAATGGCCTTGCCGCCTCCGGGAGCAGAACTGCTACTTTGAGACCGGGTATGGCCACGATTCCTCAGAAAGAGCTTCGAAACCACGTCGGCGAGGTGCTGCGCCGGGCGGAAGCGGGCGAGGAGATGACGATCACGGTCTCGGGCCGGCCGGTCGCCCAGCTGGGGCCGGTGCGCGGTAGGCAGTGGGTGAAGGGGTCCGTATTGGCCGACCTGGCGGCGCTGCCCCCCGATCCGACTTACATGGAAGACATCGAAGGCTTCGGCGCCGAGGCCTTCCACGATCCGTGGACGGATCGCCAGACGAGCACCTAGTTGCGGCTTCTGCTCGACACGTCGGTCCTGATCGCAGGAGAGATCCCCGCCGAACCGGAGGTCGCGGTCAGCGTCGTCTCCCTCGCCGAGCTGCACTTCGGGCTGCTGGTCGCGGCCGACGAGGTGAGGGCGGGTCGAGTGGGACGCCTGGGGACGATCGAGGCAAGATTCCCCGATCCCCTGCCGGTGGACGACGCTGTGTCGCGGGAGTGGGGCCGGCTGAAAGCTGCCGTCGCGCAGCGGGGCGGCCGACCGCGACGCCGGGAGGCCGACCTGGCGATCGCCGCCACGGCGAACGTCCACGGGGCCGCGCTGCTCACCCACAATTTCAAGGACTTTTCGATCGTCGAGGACCTGGTGGACCTGCGCGACGCGGGACAACCTGCGCGTTAGAGCGCCGCGCCACCGCGCCCGGCAAAGGGAAGGCACGCTCATCGGCGGGCTCGCTTGTGGTGGCGATGGGCACGGTGCCGGCCATGAGCGTTCTTCTTCACGCAGCGGGCCTTGCCGTGGCGACGGATCCGGCGCTTCCCCTTCGGGCACGCGCGGCGGTGCCGACCGAGCTTTTCGACCTTCAGCGGTGGGTTGCCGGAGGTCGGGACGAGGGTGGCGGGGGTCGGGTCTTCGGGAGCCGAGGGCAACGCCTGGCAGGCGTCGCCCCGACAGGCGAACGGCGCTTCGGGTTCGGCGAAGCCGCCGCCGACGCGATAGTCGTAGACGTCGATCGAGCCAGGATCGATGCCGAGGAGCGATTCGCCGGTGAGGAAGAAGGCGTCGTCGCCCGATTCGGAGGCGTCGAGGAAGCGCCCGCCTTCGCCTCGCCCTCCCGAGACCAGGCCGACGCAGCCGGGCGAACGGGTGCAGTCGCCGACGCCGGCCGCCTCCCACTCGTAGACGTCGGGACGGGAGTCGGTGTCGGGGACGACGAGCTTGTCGGCGGTGTCGAAGAAGACGCGGTTGCCGCCGGCGGAGAGGACACGGGGGCGGTAAAGGAGGCTAGAGCCGTTGCGGATCGTCCCCGGAATCGAGGCGGAGCCAGAGGGGCGTTCGCCGGTCGGATTGCATGAGGCGCAGATCAGCCGCGGGGCGCCGCCGCCGGGCGGCGGTCCGTATATATAGAGCTCGGTGTCGGGTTCGCCGGTGTTCGCGTCGGTGTTGTCGAAGGGCGGGATCCGGGCAGCCGAGAGGAAGGCGAGGTGTTCCCCGTCCGGGCTGACCCGGGCGGTCCCGGTCGTCGCCGGCCAATCGCTCGGCGCCGCCGCGTCCGCCCCCGCCACGATCGTCGTGACGACCCCGTTGCGCCACTGCTTCAGCGCTTCGGAGTCCTGGTAATAGACGATGTCGCCCGAACTGGACGCGCCGAGCACACCGACGATGCCGCTCACCGGTTCCGGTTCGGCCGGTGCTTCACCCGGTTCCAGCCCTCCCCCGCTCCATTCGAAGATTTCTTCGCCCGCGCCTTCGAACAGGATGCGGCCGAGGTCGGGGGACACGCTGAACACCCGCATCCCGGCCGCTCCGGAGGGCAGCGGCGTGGACGCGCCGCTCGCGCTGTCGCGCAGCGAATAGCCCCGCGGGCAGGGTTCGCCCGCGCAGCGGCGGGGATCCAGCAGCAGCGCTCGAGAGAGGTCAGCGGAGAAGACGCGGAACGGAACCCCGTCCGGCCTGTCGCCGTAACCGCCCGCTTCGAGCGGCGTGGAGACGTTGTGCGTCGTCCACCCCGCGGCACCGCGAAGAGAGAGGTACTGGCTCGCGGGAGGCGCCCCCGGCGCCGATCCGAACGATGAGGTCGAGGAAAAGGTGAACGATTCCCCGCCCGCCGCGGCCTGGAAGTCGCCGCCGCCGAAGATCGATTCCGGTGCCCCGACGGACCCACCGTCTTTCTCGGCCGGGGAGACGAGCTCGTAGCGGCGGCCGTCGAGCGGCGGGAAGACGTTGGTCGGCGCGGTCGTGGTCAAGACGCGTTCTTCGCCGTATTCCGTGCCGGCGGAGCTGGTCGCGCGGATGCGGTAGCGATAGAGCGTTTCCGGAACGAGCGAAGCGACCTGCCGGACGACGGCGATCGGGCCGCTGCCGCCGCCGAGGAAGGCGGTCCCGGACGGCGGAGCGAAGCCGGCGCCGGCGAAGCCTTCGCGCGAGGCCGCAACGTTGGCTTCATAGGCAGACAGGGTCAGATATTCAAAGCGGTAGGTCGTCGCCGCCCCGTCGGGGTCGATCTTCGCCCGCAGGTTGGCCGAAGTCGACGTGACATCGGTGACCCACGCTTCGGTGATCACCGGTGACCCGGCAGCCAACGCGGGCGCGCCGGCGAAAAGGGCCAGCGCGAACGGCGCAAGGGTGAAGAGGATTCTCTCTCTCACATCTTCACTCCGCCGCCAGTCTGGCTGAGTTCATACCGCTGGTAGTCGCCTTTTTCCGCTTCGTGCGCGACGAAGCAGTACGTAGAGATCCTCGTGGCGGAAATCTCCGACCTTCCGGTGATGTCGGGATGGGTCGTACACAGAAAACCCATCCCGACATCAATCCAGCCCATGATGCTGCTTCTGGACGGAGCCCTAGCGGTACTCCGCTATGCGCCCACTCCCCATTCCTGACCGTTCGTCAACGAGAGGTCGAGGGTGCCGTCGGCGTAGGTGACGCGATTGCCACCCATGAAATCCACGAACCCTTCAGAACCAGTGGTGCCAATGGCTTCCGCAGACAACCCGAGCGCCAAGAGGGACGCTTCGCCGCCGACCTCCGCCGCAACGCTGCCTCGGACTGGCCACCAGCCGCTGAGCATGCATTCCTGAATTTCCCAACCCCCGAAAGCACCGGCCTTCGGCGTGAACTCAACATAAGGTCGTCCATCGGCTTCTATCAGTTCAATATACGATTCGACGGGCAGTGGCGACACTGCGCAAGCCGGAGCACCACGGACTTCGCAGCCGTCGAAGACAACGCTCGCTTCACCCTGACGGCTGTTGTAAATCCGCCCGCTGACAGCGCTTTCACTGCAGGTAATCTGTATCCAGGCGTACACATCTAATTTGATGGGTCCATCCGCCACTCCGCTGAACGTTTCTTGTCCGCTGAAGGGCTGACCGTTCACGTGCCAGGTCGGCGCCGCGAAGGCGGAGACCGCCGTCGAGGCGCCAAATACCATCAGCACCCCGACGGTGGCTCCGAGAATCGCCGTCAACCGACTGGTATTTCTGCGTGCTCTGCTTATCATCGCGTTGCGAACTCCTTCTCCCAGGTCCACCTGGGCGTTGGTGATTCGTGGGTTGCACGATCCGGTCCACCAGGACAGGTGCATCTGGCCTGGTGACCGGGTCGTGACTTCGTCGGCATACGCCGTCTTGATCGGGTGACTGGTAAAGGAATCGGCTGGCCGCGATCGTCAGGCCGCCTGCCGCTAACGGCTCGAGCCCTTCTTGTGGCTTTGCCTTTTTGCCTTGTGACCGCACTTGTTTCGCACGACCGGCTTGAACGCATCGACCTTGCCGTTCTGGCCGGTGAAGCGGACGATCGCGCGGCGATCGACCTTTTTCGCCTTGCAGAGGTTTTCCGAGTTTTCGAGCAGGCCGTACTTCTTTCCGCCCTTCATTTCCAGCACGAAGCGACTGACCGGGGCGTCGGGCACGACTTCGAAGGTGTTGCGGATGCCCTTGTTCTTCCCCGAGTCGACTTTGCCGACGAGCAGGACCCGGATCTGGCCGTTCAGGTCGGCGACCAGGGCGGGCAGCTTGTAGCCGTAGCCGCCGACCAGGTAGACGTTGCCTTCCAACGGCTTTTCGAGCAGCGGCGTCCAGGCCTTGGCTTTGCCGTAGATCGTCGACGCCGGACAGTTGCCCGCCAGCAGCACCGGTTTGGTGCAGGTCTTGTTCAGGTTGCCTTGATCGAGAAACTCGCCATGGGGCAGGTTCACCTGGGCGCGGCCGATGTTGGCTTCTCCCGGGTTCGGGATCAGGACGGCCTTCAGGGCAGGGTGGCCGATCCGCTTAGTCGCCCCCTTCAACTGGATCTTCAGCTTGGGCTTGAACGCCAGCGCGGAACAGTTGCCGACCTGAAAACGCTGCGAGAGCGAAGCCTGCCCACCGAGCGTCGAGGCGACCGTGCCGAGCACCGCCATCGGGTTACAACTGGTCGGGTTCAGGGTGAACCCGGGCCGGCCCATGTCGATCGCGATCGAGCGCACGTCGAGCGGGATCCCGTCGATGATCGAGGGGATCGCGTCCGACTTCGCCGTGATCTGCGCCGTTTCCGGATCGACCTGGAGCGCCGAGCGCACCACCACGGTGCCGAGATCGAACGGGCCGGCGACCGCGGGGGTGATGATCACGAGCGACAGCGGTGCCCCCTTGTACGGACCGGCCAGATAGGCGTGGCCTTTCACGTAGTACGGGCTCGGCCCCGCTCCCGCCCCGACCGTGACCGTCCCGACTTCGGAGGCCAGTGGGCACGATGGCGAGGCGATCTCGGCCGCGCCCTGGTTCGGCGCTTCCCGCGCCCGGGCCGCGGCGATGTCCGCCTCCGAGCAGTACGGAATCCCGGCGAGCTTGCCGGTCAGGCCCGGCGGAAGCGTCGCGTCGATCTGTCCGATTCGCTGCGTGCCGTCACCGCGGCTCACCTTGAGCACGAACGGGCTGTAGGTCCCCGCCTGCGGGGTGAGCGTCCCGGCGGTGAAGCCCGGGCTGTTCGGAGCGTTTGACACCTGCGTCGGACAGCCGCCCGCCGGGCTCGAGGCGATCGTGAAGGTGGACGTCGGGTGCGCGTCGGCACCTTCGGGCGTCGACCAGGGCACCAGCGTCGAGGTCGTGGTGTGGGCGCCGCAGGCCACAGGGGTCTGCAACGTCGCCCGAGCTCCACCGAAGAAGTGCAGATTGATGTCTTCGAGCGGCAGCTCAGGGTTTTCGGTGAAGGTCGCAGTCAGTTGGCCGGTCTGGGGATCGGGAGTGACCCTCCCTGCCAGCTTCGAGATGACACCGGTCTTTTCGTCTTCGACCGCGAGGTAGATCGCAAGGAGAGAGCCAAACGGATTGGCGTATGGCCTTGCCAGGTAGATCGTCCCGGGCAGGGGGTCTGGGAGCAGCGGCGTCGTGACGGAGACCGTGCCCAGCTTGGCCGCATCCGGGCAGCTCTGCGCTTCTTCGGCGAACCGGATCTTGCCTTCGCGGTCTACATAGCCGATCTGAGCCTCACTACAGGCGCCGAGGCCATCGGCCCCGGCCGGGTTCACAGTGAGTCCCTGGGGCAGGGTGACGGTGGCGTCGCGAAGCGGAGCGCTCGGAAGCGCTCCGGCGACTTGGGTGGACGGCTGCTGAAGGTTGACGTCAAGGCCGCTCGGGCTGTCGGCGAGGTTGGTGGTCGGCCGCGCTTCCAAAGTCGGCGCGAAGGCGAGCCGTTCGCAGCCAACCAGCGAGATCGGGGTGCCCGACTCCTCTCCGAGAGAGTATTCGCGTTCGTGCTTGACCGCGGGTTCGACCCAAGAGTCGGCTACCGCTTTGATGTTGAGCAGTCGGCCCGAGCAGTCGCCAGGCAAAGTGAGCAACGTCCTGCCCGTACGTTCGGTCGGAATGCCACCCGAGGGACAATTTCTCCCGCCAACAACCGAAAGGCACTCGCCTCGCATTTCATCGTGGCTCGGGTCGGAAGGCACACCCCAGAAGGTCAGCGCCACCCCGGCAACTACGACCTTGGCGAGGATGTCGCTCGAGGCAGCCGAGAGCTCGTATTCGCCCTCCGAATTCACATGCCCGCGAATGCGAATGAACACGCCGCCCGGAACTTCAAACCCGAATTCGGACACTGCTCCTGGCATCGGGACGAGGTTGTAGAGGTTGGTGGCCACTTGGGTATATCGAGAGGTGAGGATGATCGGCTGGGCCGTTCCGATTTCAGACGCAGGCGGACATTTTGCGGCTTCGAACTCAATGGACGTGCACCGTACCGACGTTACGTTGGGATTCACCACGAATCCTCGCGGCAACACGCCTTCGAGATCCTTGAGCCCACCACCAGCGGCGACAGGCGCAGTTTTGGCGTTTATGAAGTAGGGGAAGCTGAAGCCCAGGGTGAGCTGGTATGGATGCGACCCCGCCTCGGCAGCCGGCGCGCCGTCGGCGTCGCTGGCGGACCCGTAGAAGCCTGCAGGACCGTCTATGAAATCGAACGGGGCAGAAACGGTGGTGACCTTGACCGGAGTCGAAGCGGAAGCGGCCGGCGCGCCGCCTCCCTCGACGGTCGCGACCGCCTCGAGCTCGGTCGGTGGCGAGGTTTCGGTCAGTTCGACATCGACCGGAACCAGTACGGTCGCCGAGCCGCCGGCCTGAAGTGCTGTTGAGGTCGAGCAGACCACGGTCCGGCCACTGCCGCTGCATTCGAAGAATGGTGGTTCCCCGAACACTTCAGGCTTGGTGTTGAACCTGCCTTCGGCGCCGCCCGCGTAGGTGGTGCCTTCAGGTAGTTCCGTCGTAATAGCAAAGCTTCCGGTGGTTGAGGATCCCCCCATATCTCGGACGACGACTGCATAACCCGGACCGCGCGGGAAGACTTCTCCAAGCGCGCCCGGCGAAAAGTTGTTTGGGTATGGAACCGCGGTGATCTGCCAAGCCGCGCCGGTGGGAGCAGCTGAAGCGCCGGCGGGGAGCAGGGCGGCAAGAGCCGACAGGAGCGCGAGTGCAAGGACTATCGCCCCGCGCCGGAACATGGCCATGGGCAATGCGTTGCTGACTCTGGTGCTCATCTTCTCGGCATTCTCCTTGGTCGCTGCGCGGCTCATCAGTTGCTCACCGCCTTACGGGCGTGCGGGCGCTTGTGCTTCTTTTGCATCTTCTTGTGATGACGATGGTGCTTCTTGTGGTGATGCCTTTTGTGGTGACGCTTCTTGTGGACTTTCGGTTTCTCGTTGCCTGGACCGACAAAGGTCGCGCTGCCCGGCGTTCCACCGCCGGGCGGAGGCGTCGCAGAGCCCCTACAGGCTTCTCCTTCGCAATGCATGGGTAGGGGCGGGTTCTGCGCCACAAGCCCTCCTCCCACCCTGGCGTCGTAGACATCCAGTAGCTGATCCCTGTCTTGGCCTACCAGTTGGTCGAACGTAAAGAAGAAGGCGTTGTCACCGGCGGTGTCGCTATCTGCAAAATAGGACGGTGCGGGACTGGTGCCCGTCGAAAGCAGGTAGAGGCAACCGCCATTAGCGGCGTCGCTTTCGCAGCTGCCGCTCCCCTTGGCCTCCCACTCGTATACGTCTTGGCAGCGCGGCACTCGGTCGGATCCTCCACCCGGGACTGGCACATCAGGGCATTCGCCTTCACCATTGATGTCGGCGGGGACGAGCTTGCTCGGTGACTCAAAGAAGATGCGACTGCCGTCCCCCGATAGGTTGCGGGTAACGAAGCTCGGCTTCGTCACCGGCACGGACAGTGCGCTTATGCTCGCCAGCGTGGCGTGATCAATCGCCGGCCCTCCTGCGGGGCTGCAGGAAATGCAATCAAGAGTGGGGGCTGATCCCGGTACGTATCGGAAAAGCTCAGAACATGGCCCTGGATCCCCGAATTCGGCTCCCACACCGCAAGTCGGACCGACGCTGTCGTAGCCGGTCAGCGACCTGATCGATGCAAAGAGCAGCGTACCGTCGTCGGCGACGCGGGCCGTCGGCACGGTTAGATTATTACCGTTACCCTTGGCGCGAGGGGACCAGTCGAAGTTGTCTCCTTCAGCATTCAACTGCGTGACGAAGATCGTCTCTTCATGGTGGCTGATGGGGTCGTCGTGCCACAGGTAGATGTTGCATGCACCCGTCACGTTCTGGCCGGTTCCGGAGCACGTCGAGGGGGGTGCACCAGTACCGGGCAGGGCATTGGCTGCTGCGTAGTAGACGTAGGTGCCGTCATCGCTGTAGCCGAGGACTCCCTTCACTTCGATCCCATTGGCATCGAAGGGGTCGGGAGTCAGATCGGTCAGCCTGCCTGAGAGAGGAGCGTCTGCCTCATATCGATAGAGATCGTTGCCTTCGTCGGTCGGCCCGGTAGTGGCACTGTCAGTCAAGGCACTCGAGCTCATGAAGAAGGCGACTGATCCGTCGGGGGTCGCGCCTATGAGGGCGGCCGGCTTTGGTCCATTTGGATCAGGCGTGGATCTCTCCGACTGAGAGACTTCGTGGGTGCACGCAAGGTCTGCATCACTGCATTCCCCCCCGGCGAGGGCGCTTTGGGGTTTGCTTGGGTTTTCCCGCATGTAGATCTGCACCCCAGTCCCCGGAGCTTTCTGCCCTGCCGTGAAGAAGAGACGGGAGCCGTCAGCTGAGAGGACGTGCTCGGCTTGAGCGTAAAATTCTTCCGCGGCGCCTCCACTTTTGGTTTCCGTCGTCGGCCACCAACGGTATGGACCCGCAAAAGATCCTTCGCTCGTCGGCGGCAAACCGTTGTTCAGGACGCTGCCCAAGATCACTTCGCCGCTTTCGCGGTTCCACAGGTAGACGTTGGATTTGTTGTCAATCGCGTTGGTCCCGGGTAATTTGGTTTTCGATTCAAAGGCCACGAGGCGGGTGCCTTCTGAGGCACCGTCGAGCGCCAGGCCGGCCGTCCGAGTTACTTCACCGCTGATCTCGGTCAGTTCTCCGGTTTCGTTGTCACGCATGTACAACGTGGTGGGATTTTCGGAGCCGATCCCAGAGGGCGTGGCAGCTACAAAGGAGTAGGCCTCGTCTTCGCTCCAGCCGAGGACCCTGCCGCCGTAACCGAGAGGTGCGGGCGGCAGGAGGCCGCGTGCAGACCAATTCACCGCCCCACGCTGGGCAAGGTAGATCTGGAAGTCTTGAGACCCTTCGGCACCCGGCAGGCCACCCTCATCGAAGAAGGTGGTCCTATTCCCGTTGTTTGCTGCCTGCACGAGGTTGGCGGCTCCATTTGCGTTGAAGCCGTTCTTGTCGATCGGCGTCGCCTGCTCATAGGCCCGGCAGTCGGGCAGATTGGCGGAAGGGCCGACGCGGAGCGCTTCGTTCGGGCATTCGGCGGCCGCCGCGAGCGAAGGTGCCAGGAGAAACGCGACCATGGCAACGGCGCAGACGAGTCCTGCACAGAGACCACGACAGCCGACTGACGATGCGGCTGGCCAGTTCGACGACGTCGCCGTTGGGCTTTGACGCCTGAAGGATCTGTCCCGCTTGACATCGGCTCCGCTGGGTCCGGATCCGCAAGCGGGGTACGAACCTCGCCTATGAACAGTGGTCGAGCTCATCGATCTCCTCCTGCCGCGAGGACCGCCGCACGAGAGACCGTCCGGACCCCGTGGCTGCCCTCTTTGTCCCCATCCCGTCGACCCCCCTGGTCGACACGAATCAATGTAGCACGTCTAGGAGGTGAGATGTTTACAAAGGCCTGCGGCGGCGTATCTGCGCTTGGCGCATCGGTCGCTCGCGGCCGCTGCGGTGGGCTCTCAGGTGGGACCGGATGGGGCCGCCGGGCGGCGGCGACCGGGGGAAGGGCTCAGCGGGCGGCGCGTGCCGCTGCCTCGCGCCCCAGGTAGGGCGTGAGGACCAACTCGACCGCGTCGGGCGCGAGAGCGGTGAGGGCTTTTGATCCGCCCTCTTCGGCGGCGGCCACGAGGAGGCCGGCGAGGCCGCCGACCAGGCCGTACTCGGCGGCGGGGGCGGGGTTGCGGGTGCGTCGGGGGCGGCCCTCGACGAGGACGGCGAGGAGGCGGGCGAGGAAGTCGCGGTAGGCGGCCGCCACGTCGCCGCCCGCGGCGGGCGGGGCGACGAGGCAGAAGCGGACCAGGTCGGGGTTGGCGGCGAAGGTGTCGAGGAGGCTCTCGATCTCGGCGCGCACGCGGGCGGGCCAGCCGCGCTGGGCTTCACCCGCCTCGGTCATCGAGGTGCAGAGGAAGTCGGTGACCTCGCGGTAGACCTCGAAGAAGGCCTCGGCCTTATCCGAGTAGTAGTTGTAGAAGGTGCGTCGCGAGACACCGGCGGCGGCGACGACCTGGGACACCGAGGCGTCGTGGAAGCCGCGCTCGACCACCACGCCGATCATCCCCGCGGAGATCCGGTCGCGCTGGTTTTTGACCACGAACTCGCGCGAGAGGCCGTGCCTGCCGGGCGGCAGCCGCGGCAGCCCACCCCCCTCTTCGCTTCGGGATCCGCGCTCCGCCACCGACGCAGCTTATGCGTTGATCGTCTTCAGCGGTCTTCCGTCAGAACGACACGTCTCAAAACAGGTGGCGAGCGACCCGCCGGCGCTCAGCGGCGCCGCGCTCGAGATCGGCAGGCAGCGGCATCGCGAGCTCGCGCCGGGCGGCCGCCTCGCCCAGGTAGGGCCGCACCGCCGCGTACATCATCCTCGGCAGGGCGCCGAGGATGTCGCCGAACAGGGTCCCTTCCTGGTGGCGGCGGAGGTCTTCGACCACCGCGCCGATCGCGATGACACCCGCCCGCGTGGGCACCGCCGCGGGGTCGGCGGCGACCGAGCGGCCCTCGTCGACGAGCGACGCTCCCCACAGGAACAGCTCTTCGCGGCGAGCCCGTGCCATGTCACCAGCGGGCGCGGTCGAGACCATCGCGAACCGGGCGCGGCCGGGATGCTCGAGAAGCCACCGCACCGTCTCGTGGCCGGCCGCGCGGAGGCTGTCAGGCCAGGCACCGCCCGATCGGTAGGCCTCGTCGACACGGCGGCGAAATTCGCCGATCATCGCTTCGAGCACCGCCAGGACGGCCTCGGGCTTGCCCGCGAAGCGACCGCGGAACTCGGCCTCGGGGACGTCCGCGCGGGCGAGGAAGGCAGCGACGTCGGCGAGCTCGTAGCCGCGCTCGTTCACCACCTCGACCACCGCCCGGCCGAGCGGGTGGGCGAGGAGCGCGGCGCCGTCGAGGCCGCCCCGTCCACCCGTCACGATCGCCTCCGTCGCCCTCTGGCGACGAACCTGCCTAGGCGGTGGCGGCGAGGGAGTCGCGCAGGCGAGCCAGGGCGCGGGCGCCGATGATCGGCTCGAGGATCATCGCGGCCACTTCGCCGAAGAGGTCCTCCGCGTCGTGTCCGCGGGGCTCGAGCAGGCACTGCTGGAGGTAGAAGGCGAGGCCCGAAACCGACGCCCGCTCGAAGCCCGGAGGCAGGTCGCGCGCCCCCCGATGCTGCTCCCGGCCGCGACGCAGCCAGACGAGCGCCTCGTCGAGGAGGCCGTTGTAGCGGGACAGCGCGGCGTCGCCCGCACTCTGTGCCTCGAGCAGCACCAGACGAGCCTCGAGCGGGTGGGCGAGGCCGAAGTCGATCAGCGCTCGCAGGCCGAGATAGGTCTTCTCCGCCCAGTCCTCGCCTGGGGCGGCAGCCGTCTCGACCTCCTCGCGCGCCGCCGAGAAGATCCGCTCGTAGGCGACCAGGAAGCAATCCTCCTTGCCCGCGAACAGCTCGTAGAAGTTGCCGACCCCCACTTTGCCGGCGGCCAGGAGGTCGTCGATCGTGGTGGCGTTGTAGCCGCGCTTGGCGAAGACCGGGATCGCCCGGCCCACCACCCGCTCGCGCTGGTGTTCCTGCATGACCTCCTGCGAGACCCGCTCGCGGCCCGCGGGAGCGCTCTTCAGATGCTCCGGCAATCGTGCCATCGGCCCAGGATAGCGAGAGCGGGTGCGCCGAATTGCGCGTCGGTGTCGTGGATCGGGCCGGCATCACAAGCCATTTCGAGGACAATGTTTCTAAATCACTGATAATTTGGTTGCGAAAGCGTAGGGATATGCGCAGACACGCTCTTAGGTTCTCTGCGCGGCAAGGGACCGATGGCGAAGAGGCGCTCGGACGATCGCGACCGCGAAGGTGGACGCCCCGCTGGGGAGGAACGCGCGAAGGCGACAGAGCGGGCGATGCTCGAGCTGTGCGGTGAGATCGGCTACGGCACGGTGACCGTCGCCGCGGTGCTCGAGCGAAGCGGCACGAACCGGACCTGGTTCTACGACACCTACGCGGGCAAGCCCGACTGCTACGCGCGCGCCTACGAGACGCGGGCCGAGACGTTCTGCGGACGGCTGCTCTCGGCCTGCGCGGCGGGCGCCGATCCGGCGGGAGCGCTGCGCGCGGGGCTCGGCGAGCTGAACGACTTCATCGTCGCCGAGCCCGCCCTGGCGACCGGGCTCCTGGCGGAGGTGCGCGTCGCGGGCGGCGCCGCGTTGGCCAAGCGAAACGAAATCTTCGAGCGCCTCTCCCGCGCGATCCAGCACACGCGCCGCGAGACACGCCGGTCTCGCCACTCTCCACCTCCGGCCACCACGGCCGCGTTCATCCTAGACGCGTTCGAGGCTGCCGTGATCAGGAAGTTGCGCGACGGAGGAGGACGCGAGGGCCTGGTCGACGAACTCGCCGCTCTGGCGGACGCCTACTACCCCGAGACCGCCGGCAGGGAATCCAGCGGGGGCGGGCATTCCACCCATGACAGGTGGTAGTCACAGAACCTAGTATTTGTAAACATCATCCTCTAGGATCGATAGGTCCGCCGGCGCCAAACCCAACGGCGCGTTACCGAGGCGGCCCCCTCCCATCCCTGGCGGTCCACACCTGGCCGTTCGTGGAGGGGCGGCGGCGCTCTTATCCCTGGGAGACGCCGCGCGAAGGCCCGGGCAGGGCGGGGTCGCCATCCCTGACGGCGGCCCCGCCCACCGGCCCCAACCTTCGGATACCGCGGCTTGCGGGACGCGGCATAGATGAGTAGGTCCACGACGCGCCGGGGGCGGGTGGGGGTTCGGGGCGCTTGCGGCCGTCCGAGGTGGGTTGAGGGTGGTCCTGGGCTCCTCATGGGGGTCCTGGCAGGCTGTGACCCCCATGAGG
>CALCIA010000033.1 GCA_937907435.1 uncultured Actinomycetes bacterium | reverse complement strand
TCTCCGTGACGAGGTCTGACTCCCGTCACGGATCCGTGCCACTCCCGACGCACTCTCGTCGCCCTCCCGCCGGTGTCCCTCCACACCTTCCGCACACCCGCCCCTCTCGCCACGGCCACAGCCTGCCCGGGCCGTGGCGAGAGGGGCGGGTCCCTACCCGGGCGACAGCTTGCGGGCCCCCATCCCTACCAGGGTCCGCAGCAGCCCCGCGCGGGTAGGTGCGTAAGATCGATGGGTTGGCGACCAAGTCGAAACAACGCACCGAGACTGACCCGCTGGCCCCGTTCTCGGCGGCCACGCGGCGCTGGTTCGAAGCCTCCTTCGAGGGCCCGACCGCTGCCCAGGCGGGCGGCTGGGAGGCGATCTCGGGGGGCGACAACGCGCTGATCTGCGCCCCCACCGGCTCGGGCAAGACGCTCGCGTCCTTCCTCTGGGGGATCGACAAGCTGGCGCGGGAGCCGGGGCTCGGCACCGGCGTCAAGATCGTCTACATCTCGCCGCTGAAAGCGCTCTCCTACGACATCGAGCGCAACCTCCGCGCCCCGCTGCGCGGCATCGGCGCCGACATCGCGGTCGGCCTGCGCACCGGCGACACCTCGCAGAAAGACCGCCGGGCGATGGCCAAGACGCCGCCCGACATCCTCATCACCACCCCCGAGTCGCTCTACCTGATGATGAGCTCCGCGGTGCGGGAGATCCTCACCGGCGTCGAGGCCGTGATCGTCGACGAGATCCACGCGGTCGCGCAGACCAAGCGGGGGAGCCACTTGGCGCTGACCCTGGAGCGCCTCGACCACATGGTTCGCACCGCGGGCGAGCGCGAGGAGGGCCCGCAGCGCATCGGCCTCTCCGCCACGCAGCGGCCGTTGGAGCGGATCGCCCAGTTCCTCGTCGGGCCCAAGCGCGAGTGCAAGATCGTCGACGCGGGGACGCGGAAAGACCTCGACCTGGAGATCGTCGTGCCGGTCGAGGACATGGCCGACCCGGGCGCGCCCGCCTATCCGTCGGAGGACGGCAACGCGCAGCCCTCGGAAATCGAGCCGAGCGCCCACGTGCGCTCGATCTGGCCGGCGATCTACCCGGAGCTGCTGCGCCTGGTCCAGGAGCACACCTCGACGATCATCTTCGTCAACAACCGGCGCGCCGCCGAGCGGCTGGCGAAGCGGCTGAACGAGTTGGCCAACGGCGAAGGGGAGCAGGAGCTGCCCGCGACCGAGCACGGCGGCCACGACGAGGCGACGAAGAAGCGCCACGAGGACACCGGCGAGCTGCTGGAGCAGGTCGAGATCGCCCGCGCCCACCACGGGTCGCTGTCGCACGAGGAGCGGACGCTGGTGGAGGAGATGCTGAAGTCCGGCGAACTTCCGTGCCTGGTCGCCACCTCCTCGCTGGAGCTCGGCATCGACATGGGGGCGGTCGACCTCGTCATCCAGGTCGAGTCGCCGAAGTCGGTCACGCGTGGCCTACAACGGATCGGCCGCGCCGGGCATGGCATCGGCGAGACCTCCAAAGGCCGGATCTTCCCCAAATACCGCGGTGACCTGCTCGAGTGCGCGGTGGTCGCGCGGCGCATGCGCGAGGGGGAGATCGAGGAGACGACGATCCCGCAGAACCCGCTCGACGTGCTCGCCCAGCACCTGGTCTCGATGGCGGCGCTCGACGAGTGGCGGGTCGACGACGTCGAGGCGGTCGTCACCGCGACCCAGTCCTTCCACGACCTCTCGCGCGAGCAGCTGGAGAACGTGCTCGACATGCTCGACGGCCGCTATCCGTCGGACCGCTTCGCCGAGCTGCGCCCGCGGATCGTCTGGGACCGGATGGAGGGGACGATCCACGGCCGCAAAGGCTCCCGCCAGCTGGTCGTCACCAACGCCGGCACGATCCCCGACCGCGGCCTCTACGGCGTCCATCTGCCGGACGGCCGGCGGGTCGGCGAGCTCGACGAGGAGATGGTCTACGAGGCGCGGGCCGGGCAGACGTTCCTGCTCGGCGCCTCGACCTGGCGGATCGAGGAAATCACCCGCGACCGGGTGATCGTCACGCCCGCCCCCGGGGCGCCCGGAGCGGTGCCGTTCTGGCGCGGGGACGGGGTGGGACGCCCGGCGGAGCTCGGCCGCGCGATCGGCGCCTTCGCCCGCGAGGCGGTCGCGCGCGAGCCCGGCGACCTGGCGAAGGAGTACGACCTCGACGCCCGCGCCGCGAACAACCTCGTCACCTACCTGCGCGAACAGCAGGACGCGACCCGCGTCGTCCCCTCCGACCAGACGATCGTGGTCGAGCGCTTCCGCGACGAGATCGGCGACTGGCGCCTCTGCATCCTCTCCCCGTACGGCGGGCGCGTGCACGCCGCGTGGGGGCTCGCGCTCGCGGCGAAAATCCGGGGCGAGCGCGATCTCGAGGCCGACGCGATCTGGTCCGACGACGGCATCGTCATCCACCTGCCCGACGCCGACGAGCCGCCGCCCGCCGACCTGGTGCTGGTCGACCCCCAGGAGCTCGAAGACCTCGTCGTCGGCGAGCTCTCCGGCTCGGCACTCTTCGGCGCGCGTTTCCGCGAGAACGCGTCACGATCACTGCTGATCCCGCGCGCCTACCCGGGCAAACGCACGCCGCTCTGGCAGCAGCGCCTGAAGTCACAGTCCCTGCTCGAAGTCGCGCGTGATTTTCCCCGCTTCCCGGTCGTGCTGGAGACGTACCGCGAGTGCCTGCAGGACGTGCTCGACCTGCCCGCGCTGGTCGACATCCTCGAAAAGCTGCACGCGCGCTCGCTCTCGCTGGTCGAGGTGGAGACGCCGACCGCTTCGCCGTTCGCCTCCTCGCTCCTCTTCGACTACGTCGCCACCTACATGTACGAGGGGGACACGCCGAACGCCGAGCGGCGTGCGGCGGCGCTGGCGCTCGACCGTGATCTGCTGCGCGAGCTGCTGGGCCAGGAGGAGCTGCGCGAACTGATCGACCCGGAGGCGCTGGAGGAGGTCGAAGCCCAGCTCCAGCACCGCACCGAGGCGGGGCAGGCCGGCGACCGCGACGCGCTCCAGCAGCTGCTCCGCAACATCGGCGACCTGACCACCGCGGAGGCGGCCGAGCGGGTGTCGGCGGGGTACTCGGCCGAGTCGATGCTGCAGAAGCTGGCCGGGGAGCGGCGGATCGCGCAGGTGCGGATCGCCGGCGAGGAGCGCTGGATCGCGAGCGAGGACGCCGGGCTCTACCGCGACGCGCTCGGCGTGCCGCCGCCGCCCGGGCTGCCGGAGACCTTCCTCGCCGACCACCCCGACGCGATGCGCGCGCTGGTCCGCCGCTACGCCCGCACCCACGGCCCGTTCCCGACCGGGCAGCTGTCCCAGCGCTACGGCGTCGACCCCGGCCCGGCGCTGCGCGAGCTGGAGGGCGAAGGGGCGCTGGTGCGCGGCGAGCTCCTCCCCGGCGGCACCGAGCGCGAGTGGTGCGACTCCGACGTCCTGCGGCGGGTGCGGCGCGCCTCGCTGGCGCGGCTGCGCAAGGAGGTCGAGGCGGCCGACCGCACCGAGCTCGCCCGCTTCCTGCCGAGCTGGCAGAACGTCGACGCCTTCCGCCCGGCGGGCGCCGGCCCCGACCGCCTGCGCGAGGCGCTGGTGCCGTTGCAGGGCGTCGCGCTCACGCCGAAGGTCTGGGAGACCGACGTGCTGCCGCGCCGGCTCGGCGCCTACTCGCAGAACTGGCTCGACCAGCTCTGCACCAGCGGCGAGCTGATCTGGATCGGGGCCGGATCGCTGGGGCGCAGCGACGGCCGCGTCGCGCTCTACTTCCGCGAGGACGTCCGCCTCGCCGGGCCGCCGCCCGCCAACGGCAAGCTGGAGGTCCCGCAGGGTGAGGTCCACGACGCGATCCGCGAGCGGCTCGCCGCCGGGCCGTCCTTCTGGCTCGACCTCGTCGCCGACATCGACCATCCCTCCGAGGACCTCCACAACGCGCTCTGGGATCTCGCCTGGGGAGGCGAGGTGACCAACGACGCCTTCGCGCCGCTGCGGGCGCCGCGCCTGCGCGCCGTGCCGCAGACCGAACGGGCGGGGCGCCGCTTCGCCCGCCGCCGCTCGACCGCGGGCGCCGCGGTGCAGGGACGGTGGTCGCTGACCGCGCCGATCTTCGCCGGCGCGCCGGGGCCGGGCGCCCGCCTGCGCGCCCAGGCGGAGCTGATGATGGAGCGCTACGGGATCGTCACCCGGGAGACGGTGCTGGCCGAGGGGGTCCCCGGCGGCTTCTCGACCCTCTACTCGGAGCTCGGCAACCTCGAGCTGCTGGGGACGGCGCGACGCGGCTACTTCGTCGAGGGCCTCGGCGGCGCCCAGTTCGCGCTGCCGGGCGCGGTCGAGCGCCTGCGGTCCCTGCCCGAAGCCCAGGGCGATTACCTGGTGCTGGCGGCGACCGACCCGGCCAACCCCTACGGCGCGTCCCTGCCCTGGCCGAAGCTCGAGGGCGGCCGGCGCCCCGGCCGCACCCCCGGCGCCTACCTGCTCCTCCGCGACGGCGAGCCCGAGGTCTTCGTCGAGCGCGGCGGCCGCGGCCTGTTGCGCCTGCGCGAGATGGGCGAAGGGGAGCTCGGCGACGCGATGCAGGCGCTCGCCGACGCCGTCACCGCCGGCCA
This sequence comes from uncultured Actinomycetes bacterium, assembly GCA_937907435.1. GTDB lineage: Bacteria > Actinomycetota > Thermoleophilia > Solirubrobacterales > 70-9 > VAYN01. The sequence goes on along the minus strand of CALCIA010000033.1, from coordinate 19,600 downwards.
GCTCCCCAAACTGGCGATCGAGAAGCTCGACGGCGAGGCGGTGATCGGCTCCGGCCACGAGGAGGCCCTGATCGGCGCCGGCTTCAGCCGCGGCCCCCGCAAACTGACGGCCACCCCCGCATGACCCCGCCCCACCCCCGGTCGAGTTCGCACTTCTCCGCGCATATCGCGGATTACTGCGAACTCGACACCCGCCGATCGGGCTTTGTGTCCGCTTCGCAACAACCTTGCGACGACCCGTTGCCATAATCGATACGGGTGCCTGAGACCACGAAGCAGACCGCGGTCGAGCTGCTGAGGAGCGTGCCGCTCTTCGCGGACCTCGAGGAAGGAGAGCTAGAACGCTTCTCCCAGGTCGCCGTGCCCCGATCCTTCCCCGCCGGCACGCGCGTCTTCCACGAGGGCGACAGCTCCGACGCCTGCTACATCGTCAGCGAAGGCAGCTTCCGCGTCACCCGCGAACATTCGGACGGACGGGCGATCACGCTGGCGACGCTCGGGCCGGGGGAGATCTTCGGCGAGCTGGCGATGCTCGACGGCGACACCCGCTCCGCCTCGGCCGAGTCGATCACCGACGGGACCCTGCTGGCGCTGCCCGCCAACGACGTCCGCAGCCTCCTCGCCCGCAATCCCGAGATCGCGCTGAAGCTGGTCGCCGGCCTCGTGCGCCGCCTGCGCGCCGCCAACATGCGCCTATCGCGCCAGTCCTTCCAGACGGTGCCGAGCCGCGTCGCCGGGATCCTCGCCCAGCTCTCGCGCGAGGGCCAGGAGAACAAGGACGGCGAGGGCGATGGCGAGATGCAGGAAGTCACGATCCGCATGAACCAGACCGACCTCGCCCAGCTCGCGGGCACCTCGCGCGAGTCGGTCAGCCGCTTCCTGGCGGAGCTCGAGCGCGCCGGCGTCGTCCGCTCCGGCCGCGGCCGCGTCACCGTGCTGCAGCCGAACAAACTGCGCAACTACATCTACTAGCGCTGCGTCAGCGGGAGGGCGTCGACCCCGTCGATCCCGGCTGCTTCGGTGGCCCAGCCGAACAGGGTGGCGGCGACCGACTGGAAGACGCTCGGCGCGAACAAGAGCGCTGCCGCCACGAAGAGGAAGACGATCGGGGCGGCGATGGCTTCGGTGGGATTCCGCGACGCTTCGACCGCCCGCCCGATTTCCCCCGGCGTGACCCCGAGCACCCCGGCGAGCCGCGCCTGGACCGCCGGATCTTCGAGGTCGACCCCCGCGTCTGCCAGTCGATCCGCAAGCTGGCGCTCCAACTGCGTGCGCTGCCCGTCTGAGAGTCGATCGATTTCACGCGCAAGCTGTGACTCCTGGCCACCGTCCGCCGCGGCCACCCCGCCCGACCCGATCGGCCCCGCGAGCACGACCGCCATCAGGGCGAGCAAGGCCAAAGCCGAACGGTGCAGGCGCGTCATGCCCCGGTCATCGGCGGGCACCGGCCCGGGCTTGAGCGCGGTGAGTCGAACTGCCTACAGCGCGTCCGGGGCGTCGTGGCCGACCGCGAGGAGGATCCCGGCGAGGGCGAGGACCCCCGCGACGGTGAACTCCCAGGGGATCTGCGCCAGCAGGTAGACCGCGACGCCGATCAGGGCAAGGAGCGCGACGGCGCCGACGATGGTCCGAGCGGCCATGTGCCGACCATACCCCGCTTGGGAAACCGCGAACGCGGCGGGTAGCCTCCCCTGATGGACGACTACGTGGAGCCGGACTTCGCCGCGCGGCGGGCCGAGATGGTCGAGCACCAGCTGCGCGAGCGGGGGATCCGCGACGAGCGGGTGCTGGCGGCGATGGCCGAGGTGCCGCGGGAGCTCTTCGTGCCGGAGCGCCGCCGCGAGCTCGCTTACGCCGACGCGGCGCTGCCGATCGGCGCCGAGCAGACGATCTCCCAGCCCTGGATCGTCGCCGCGATCCTGCAGGCGCTGGAGCTGCGCGGCGACGAGGAGGTGCTGGAGATCGGCACCGGCTCCGGCTACTCGACCTGCCTGCTGGGCCGCCTCGCCAAGCACGTCGTGAGCGTCGAGCGCCACTCGAGCCTCGCCCGCGCCGCCGCCGAGGCCCTCCGCGCCTGCTCGACCGACAACGTCGAGCTGATGGTCGGCGATGGCAGCCGCGGCGTCCCCGACCGCGCCCCCTTCGACGCGATCGCCGTCCACGCCGCCGCCCCCGCGGCCCCGCCCGCGCTTATCGAGCAGCTCGCCGAGGGCGGCCGCATGGTCGTCCCGGTGGCGAGCGGCAAGGAAGAGATGCTGACCCTCCTGCGCCGCCGTGGGTCGGAGCTGGAGACGACCGCGATCGCCCCCTGTCGCTTCGTCCCCCTGATCGGCGCCGAGGGCTTCTAGACCCTCGGCCAGCTGTTCTTTATGGACCCCACAGGGCCATAAAGAACAGCTGGCGGGCAGGGACGGCCTAGGCTGGAGGCATGTTCGACGTGCGGGAGCCGGCGGTGCCGATCGTGCAGGCTCCGATGGCCGGTGGGATCTCGACGCCGGCGCTCGCGGCGGCGGTGTGCGGGGCGGGCGGGCTCGGCTTCCTGGCGGCCGGCTATCGCGAGCCGGAGGCGGTCGCCGCCGAGGTGGCCGAGCTGCGCTCGCTGACCGACCGGCCCTTCGGCCTGAACCTCTTCGCCCCCTCCGGCTCGCCCGCCGACCCGGCCGCGGTCGAGCGTTATGCGGCGCGGATCGCTCACGAGGGCGAGCTCGGGGAGCCGCGGTATGACGACGACCACTTCGAGGCGAAGCTCGCTCTCGCCGGCGAGCTGGCGGTTCCCGTCGTCTCGACCACCTTCGGCGCGCCCACCGCCGCCCAGGTCGAGCGGCTCCACGCCACGGGCTGCGCGGTCTGGGTGACGGTGACGACGCCGGCCGAGGCCGAACTCGCGCTCGCCGCCGGTCCCGACGCCCTTGTCCTGCAGGGCTTCGAGGCGGGCGGCCACCGCGGCGCCTTCGACGACCGCGCGTCCCAGGACCTTGGTCTGCTGACGCTGCTCCGCCTCGTCGCCGGGATCACGGACCTGCCGCTGATCGCCTCCGGCGGGATCTGCGACGGCGCCGGGATCGCGGCGGTCCTCACCGGCGGCGCCGCGGCGGCCCAGCTCGGCACCGCCTTCATGCTCTGCCCCGAGGCCGCCACGTCCCCCTCCCACCGCGCCGCGATCGAATCCGACGCCCCGACCGCCGTCACCCGCGCCTTCAGCGGCCGCCGCGCCCGCGGCATCGTCAACCGCTTCATGCGCGAGCACAGCGACGCCGCCCCGTCCGCCTACCCCGAGGTCCACCACCTGACCGCCCCGCTCCGCCGTGCGGCCCGCGAATCCGGCGACCCCGACCGCCTCCACCTCTGGGCCGGCCAATCCCACGCCAGCTCCCGCAGCCTCCCAGCCGCCACCCTCATCAAGGACCTCGCCGCCGAGGCCAACGCCGCCCTGTCCGCCGCAGGGGCCCGTAGCGCCCGTCGGGGGTGACCCCGAACGAACCTCCCCGCTGTTCGTGAGAGAGGGGTCGCCCCCGCCGGGCGCCCCGCCGGCACGAGCCCACCGCCGCCCGGTCCCCGCCGCCTGCCATAGACTCCCCTCCGCAAATGAGGGGCGGCATCTACGTTCTGAACTTCTACTCGGCGGTCTTCGCCGACCAGCTGAAGCGGGGTCGGAAGACGGCGACGATCCGGCTCGGCGACAAAAGCGCGAAGTACGAGCGTGGCCAACTCATCTGGATCACGATCGGCTTCCGTCACAGTCCGCGCGAGAAACTCTTCGCTGCGGTCATCGACGACGTCGAGGTGAAGCCGCTCACCGAGCTCTCGCGCCGCGACATCGAGCACGACAACCCCGAGTTCCGCCGCCTCGACGAGACCCGCCGCTTCCTCGAACAGATCTACAGCCGCCCGGTCGACGACGACGACCTGGTCACCGTCGTCCGCTTCTCGCAGATCGTCGAGCCGCCCCGCGCGCACCTCGGCAACGGGGAGACGCCGCACCACAACTGATGGCGGTGGGCAACTGATGCGGGGCTGCTGATGGGAGACGGGCCGCGCTATTCGTTCCTCACCACCTGGCTCCTCCGGTCCCCGCGCGAGCCGGTCTGGGACGCGATCTACGACGAGGCCGGCTGGCCGGAGTGGTGGCGCGGGGTGGAGGTCGCCGAAGAGCTGCGGCCGGGCGACGAGCACGGCGTCGGCACGAAGTCGCGCATGGTTTGGCGCAGTTTCCTGCCCTATCGGGTCGAATTCGAGGTGACCGCGACCAAGATCGAGCGCTTCTCGCTGATGGAGGGCCAGGCGGTCGGCGACCTCGAAGGCGTCGGGCGCTGGCGGCTCTACGAGCAGGACGGCGTCACCGCGGTCCTCTACGAGTGGGACGTGGCGACGACCAAGCCCTGGATGAACCGCCTGGCGCCGCTGCTGCGCCCGGTCTTCGAGTGGAACCACGACTGGGTGATGCGGCGCGGGGGCGAAGGGATCGCCGCGCGCCTCGGCTGCGAGCTGCTGGCGCTGGACTGAGGTCCGCGGCCCGATTCGGCACTCCTCGTCCCAGAGCGCCAGATTTTCACCCGGCCGGCGCCCCCGCGCTGCTATCTTTCCTGCCGTTGGCACTCTTGGCTAGAGAGTGCCAAGCCGGGACGAAGCGGCAAATGGCTTCAGAACGGCGTTTCCGCACTTCCCCCAGTAAATCCACCTACCGAATCACGGAGGTTCGCGAATGAATCTGAAGCCCCTCGGGGATCGGCTGATCGTGAAGCCGGTCGAGGAGGAGGAGACGACCGCCAGCGGCATCGTCCTTCCCGACACGGCTAAAGAGAAGCCGCAGAAGGGCAAGGTCGTCGCGGTCGGCGACGGCGCCATCAACGAGGACGGCAGCCGCCGCCCGCTCGACGTGGCGGAGGGGGACGAGGTCCTCTACTCCAAATACGGCGGCACCGAGGTCACCGTCGAGGGCGAGGACCTGCTCGTGCTCCGCGAGTCGGACGTGCTCGCCAAGGTCGGCTGAGGCCGCCAGGACTTAGACACACCAAGGAGGACTGAAAAGACATGGCTCACAAGGAGCTGAAGTACGCAGAGGACGCGAGGGGTGCCCTCCAGGCCGGCGTCGACGCCGTCGCCAACGCCGTCAAGGTGACCCTCGGCCCGAAAGGCCGCTACGTCGTGCTCGACAAAAAATTCGGCGCGCCGACGATCACCAACGACGGGGTGACGATCGCCCGCGAGGTCGAGGTCGAGGACGTCTTCGAGAACCAGGGCGCCCAGCTCGTCCGCGAGGTCGCCACGGCGACCAACGACGTCGCCGGTGACGGCACCACCACCGCCACCCTGCTGGCCCAGACGATCGTCCGCCAGGGCCTCAAGAACGTGGCCGCCGGCGCCAACCCGCTGGCCCTGCGCCGCGGCATCGAGAAGGCGGTCGAAGAGGTCGTCGACAACCTCCGCGACAAGCAGAGCAAAGAGGTCGCCGGCAAAGAGCAGATCGCTCGCGTCGCCGCCATCTCCGCCGGTGACGACGACATCGGCAACGTGATTGCCGACGCGATCGAGAAAGTCGGCAAAGACGGCGTCGTCAACGTCGAGGAGGGCCAGACCTTCGGCATGGAGCTGGAGTTCACCGAGGGGATGCAGTTCGACAAGGGCTACATCTCCCCGTACATGGTCACCGACCAGGACCGCATGGAGGCGGTGCTGGAGGACCCCTACGTCCTCATCGCGAACCAGAAAATCGGCTCCGTGCGGGACATCCTGCCGGTGCTCGAGCAGGTGATGCAGGGGGGCAAACCGCTCCTGATCGTCGCCGAGGACGTCGAGGGCGAGTGCCTCGCGACCCTGGTCGTGAACAAGCTCCGCGGCACCTTCACCGGTGTGGCCGTCAAAGCCCCGGGCTTCGGCGACCGCCGCAAGCGGATGCTCGAGGACATCGCGATCCTCACCGGCGGTGAGGTCATCACCGAGGAGATGGGCCTCAAACTGGAGAACACCCAGCTGGCCCAGCTCGGTCGCGCCCGTCGCGTCGTCGTCGCCAAAGACAACACGACGATCATCGACGGTGCCGGCGAGGGCGACGACATCAAAGGCCGGATCAAGCAGATCAAACAGGAGATCGAGAACACCGACTCCGACTTCGATCGGGAGAAGCTCCAGGAGCGCCTCGCGAAGCTGGCCGGCGGCGTCGCCGTGGTCAAGGTCGGCGCTGCCACCGAGACCGAGATGAAGGAGAAAAAGCACCGCGTCGAGGACGCGCTGCAGGCGACCCGCGCCGCGCTCGAGGAGGGCGTCGTGCCGGGTGGTGGCGTCGCGCTGCTGAACGCCCAGGCCGGTCTCGACCCCGAGACCCTCGACGACCCGGACGAGAAGACGGGCGCGCGGATCATCCACCGCTCGCTCGAGGAGCCGGTCCGTCAGATCGCCGAGAACTCCGGCGAGGAGGGCTCGGTCGTGGTCAACAAGGTGCGGGAGCTGAAGGCGGGAGAAGGCCTGAACGCGGCGACCGGTGAGTACGGCGACCTGATCAAGGCCGGCGTCATCGACCCGACCAAGGTGACCCGCTCGGCGCTCGAGAACGCCGCGTCGATCGCCAAGAACATCCTCGTGACCGAGGCGATCATCGCCGAGGCCCCGGAGGAAGGCGGCGGGGGCGGCATGCCCGGCGGCATGCCCGACATGGGCGGCATGATGTAACCAATCCCCTCAAGGGATCGAGCACGAAAGGGCCCGGCAAGCGCCGGGCCCTTTTTTGTGCCCAAGCGTCCCGAGACTTGGCACAACCTGCGCACCACAAGTGCGCATTTCCCCGCCATGGTGCACCCCATGTCCCAGCGCCCCAGGACCCCCGCTGTCGATGGGCCGAAAACCGGACAGGTAGGCAGGATTTCGGCCCATCGGCAACCGCTTGATGCAGAAGTGGGACGACTTGCCGTCGAACAGAACGGAGTCGTGACGCTTGGTCAGCTTGAAGAGCTTGGGCTCGCCAACGAGGCGATCGTCAAGCGGGTCAGCCGGGGACGACTTCATCGGATCCATCAGACGGTCTACTCGCTGACGCCGAAGTTGATGACGCAGCGCGGAAGGTTCATGGCGGCGGTGCTTGCCTGTGGTCCCGACGCTGTGCTCTCCCATCGTTCGGCCGCCTACCTATGGGGATTCGTTGACACCTGGGACGAGCCGATCGACGTGACCGCGCCCAACCGGCGCGGGCGCAGCCCTGATGGAGTCTCCGCGCACCGCGACGGATCGCTCCTGTCGATCGACAAGACGCTGCTGCACGGGATCCCGTGCAGCAGCGTCGCTCGCACCTTGGTCGACTACGCAGGCGTCGTCCCTGAGTGGGAACTGCGGAAGGCTGTATCCCAGGCCGAAGTGCTGGGCATCCTCGATCCTGCGGCGTTGCGATCCGTGCTGCATAGGTGTCGAGGTCGACGCGGTGTCGCCCGCCTCCGGTTGATCGCCGACACCCTTCACCCGCAGACTCGACGAACGCGTGGTGAGCTGGAGCGGTTCTTCCTCGCCATGTGCATCACCGCCGGATTGCCCCAGCCGGAGGTCAACGTCTGGCTTGACGTCCCTGGCGGCAAGCCCCTCCAAGCTGACTTCCTCTGGCGTCGCGCTCGACTGATTGTCGAAGCCGACAGCCGCGCGTTCCACGACACGGCCTCGGCCTTCGAGCACGATCGCAAGCGTGAGCAGCGCTTTCAGGCTGCCCACTGGCGAGTCACCCGCTGCACCTGGAAGCAGGTCGAACGAGAACCTCGACGCCTGGCGAGCACGATCCGGGCACTTCTCGACCAGGCGGGACCAGCGGAGTCCTTCACAATCTCGTGACACAGCCCTGCCGATGGGCCGAAAACCGGACTAATAGGCAGGTTTTCGGCCCATCGGCGGTCGGGGTCCCTACTTGGCCTTCTTCTTTTCCTTGGGCGGCAGTGGGGGGAGGAGGCCGGCGTTGTATTCGGCGTAGGAGATGAAGTTGGCGCGGCGGATCTTCTTGCGGTACCAGTTCGTCGTGCGGGGATAGAGGGCGAGTTCGTAGGTGTTGCCCGGCCCGAAGCCCTGGAAGTAGTTGAGCATCTGGACGCGCTTGTGGCGGACGATCCAGCTGATCAGCTGCTTGACGAATTTGGGTTCGTCGTTTTCCTGCACCGCCCACTCGGTGATCGCGACCGGCTTGCGCTTCCACTGCTTGCCTTCGTAGAAGTGGTTGAGGTCTTTCCAGACCGGATATTTGGCGTAGAAGTCGGTGCCGACCCAGTCGACCCATTTGCTCCCGGGCCAGTAGTTGCCGGGGAAGTTGCCTTTGACGCGGGGCGACCCGGCGGGCAGCGGGCTCCAGATGATGCTGACCGGGGCCATCGGCAGCGCTTCGGGGTTTTCGCCCTTGGTCCGGGCCAGCGGCGGCAGGCCGATTTCGGCGAGCTCCGCGTTGATCCCTTCGAGCGAGAGCCCGCCGCGGACGATCGCGACGATCCGCCGGAAGGCCATCTTGTACCAGAAGGCGCTGTGTTCGCCGCCCTTCAGCGTGCCGTCGCAGTTGACCCCCGACCAGGCGTTGAGACAACGGTTCGGCTCGCCCAGCGGCCGGATGTAGGCGGGCAGGTTGTGGGTGGCGAAGAAGTTGTTGAGCTGGAGCAGGTAATCGTCGCCGGCGCCGAGCGCGATCTGCTCGGGGGTGATGATCTCGGCCAGGTTCTGGTCGTCCTGGGTGGAGATCGCGAGGATCGGCCGGGTCTGCGTTTCGCGCCAGCGTTCGAAGGCCGAGTTCAGGTTGTTGCCCCAGGGATGGAACGTCTCCAGCAGCGCCGGGTGCTTGCCGATCAGTTCCGCGAAGGCGTTGAATTCTTCGGTCGAGCCGCGGTCGGAGACGCCGAGCAGGACTTCGGGCTTCGGCGGCACCAGGGACATCGCGGCGTTCGCCGGGGCGGCGAAGAGGAGGGCGATGGCGGTCGCGGCGAGGGCGAGCCAGAGGCGGGGAGACGCGGCGGCGCGCGGATGCGCGAGGACGGGGCGGGGACTTCTACGAGGTTGCAAGGACATCACCCATCCTTCGCGGCTCGACCCCGAGGGCCTGCGCGTCGGCCGTGCCGCGCGCCGTGGTCATCGCGACCTCCATCAGCTCGGCCTCCTCCCAGGTCGCGAAGACCGCCTCGCCGAAGATCGCCCGCAGGCCCACGAGGCTCGCCTTCACCGCGGGCAGCGGCACGTGGACGAGGTCGCGCGGGCGCCCGGCGATCCGGCTGACCAGGTCCGACATCTCGTCGTAGGTGAGGGTCTCCGGCCCGGCCAGCTCGTAGCGCGGCCGCAGCGCCTCGCCCGCCAGCGCCCCGACGACGCACTCGGCGACGTCCCGCGCCCAGATCGGCTGGAAGGCCGCCCGCCCCTCACCGGACACCGGCAGCACCGGCAGGAAGGAGAAGCGGCGCAGCAGGGTGATCCACGGATCCGAGTGGTCGTAGACGACCGAGGGCGCGAAGACCGACGTCTCCAGCGGCGAGGACTCGACCGCCTGCTCCGCTACCCACTTGGCGCGGAAGAAGCGGGTCCGCTGGGCCGCCCCCGCGTCGAGGGCGCTGAAGAAGACGAAGCGGCGCACCCCGGCCCGCTCGGCCGCCTGCAGGAGGCGCACCGTCGCCAGGCCGTTCAGCTCCTCGAGCCGCCGCGGCGGCTGGTCGCGGATCGTCGCCGCCAGGTGGACGACGGTGTCGACGCCGCGCAGCGACTGGCGCATGGTGTGGGGGTCGGCGAGCTCGCCGAGGTCCCCGAGCGCGATCTGCACGTCGACCCGCTGCGCCCCGAGCCGGCGCGGATCGCGGACCAGGCAGCGGACGTCCTCGCCGCGCTCCAGGAGCAGCGGGAGCAGCCGCGAGCCGATGCTGCCGGTCGCCCCGGTCAGCAGCAGCATGGAGTTCCCGCCTGTCGTCTGCCTGCCATCGCCGTACCGAAGCCTAGTGACGAGGCTTGCCGCTTCCCCCGCGGCGCGTGTCGGCGCCGCATATCCCTAAAATGTGCGCTCGCTCGTCGCAGGGGCCACCCGGCGCCTGGCGGCTTACGACGAAAACCACTCAGGAGACTTCGCAGATGAGCTACGTGATCGCCGAGCCGTGCATCGGCCAGAAGGACAACTCGTGCGTCGAGGTTTGCCCCGTCGACTGCATCCACCCGACGCCCGACGAGCCCGACTACGACTCGGTCGAGCAGCTCTTCATCGACCCGGACGAGTGCATCGACTGCGACGCCTGCGTCGAGGCCTGCCCGGTGGACGCCTGCTTCGCCGAGGACCAGCTTCCCGCCGAGTGGGCGAAATTCGCCGAGATCAACGCCAACTACTACAAGAAGGCTGCCTGATCTGACCCGCCCGCGGGCGCGCGACGCCCGCCTCGCGCCGGGCTGCGCCGGGCTGCAAAAAGGGCCGCCCGTGAGGGGCGGCCCTTTTCTTTGGGCGCTTTCGCGCTTCACCGGGCGATCCGCCTAGTAGCCGACCGGATGGCGGACGACGTAGCGGCCGCCCGCCGCCGCGGCGAGGGTCGGGTGCCAGCGGGGACCGGTCCCGCGGGTGTTGCCCGCCGTGTCGAACCGCAGCCCGGCGACGACCATGTAGGCGTGCCCGGCGTTGGCGTAGACCGTGATCCAGCGGCCCGGCCCGGCTTCGCCGAACGACTCGAAGGAGCCGGAGGTGAGCGGCATCGTCAGCAGGCGACCGCCGTGCAGCGCGTAGGAGACGGCGCCGGAGCAGTCGTAGCCCGCGTCCTGCCAGCGACCGTGCCCGCCGCCCCATATATAGGGGAGGGTGCGGATGCGGTTCGCCGCGGCGATGACACGCTTGACCACCGGCGGGGCGTTCACCGGGGCGACCGCGCGGGTGCCGACCAGGCGGGCCTTCCCGACCGGGCCGGTCTCGCCGGTTTCGAGTTCGCCGGATTCGGTTTCGACCGGGGTCTCGCCTTCGGTCGATTCGGGGATTTCAGACCCAAGGCCGGAGCTGCTGATCCCGCCTTGGACGATCTTCTTCGCCGAGGCCGGCGGCGCGGCGATCAAGGCCAGGCCGAGCGCGGCCAAGGCGGCCAGGGAGAGCGCTGCGATGAGACTGCGACGGGCGGCACCACTGACCACCCCGGGGGACGACTGCATCAACTAACTACCTCCTTCGAATGCCGGCGGAGTTAGCTGTCGGGCTGGCGCTGAAGGAGCCTACGCTCCCACCTCAGGCGGGTGGGTTCGCCCCAAAAACTTGGTTCCCCCGCTCCCGGCCCATCTGAGGCCGGGATTAGGCATTTATTTGTAAGCGCTAACGCGCGGGCGACAGCTTAGTTGCGGTCGCGGTCACGAGATTTAGGAATGCGCTACGCGCCGGGCCCGACCTGCACCACCGGCAGCGGCGTGCCGCCGATCGGGGGCGCTTCCGCCATCGCCGGGGCCGCCTGCAGCACCGGCAGCTCCTGCGGCGTCGCGGCGATGATCCCGCGCGCCGCCTGGCGGATCGCCTGCGCGGCGGGGGAGTCGGGGTCGGAGATGACCAGCGGCGTGCCTTCGTCGGAGTGCTCGCGGAGCGGCTCCGAGAGCGGCACCTTGCCGAGCAGCGGCACGTCGATCTCGTCGGCGAGCATCTGTCCGCCGCCCTCGCCGAAGATCGTGAAGCGCTCGCCGTCGGGGGTCGTGAAGCCGGACATGTTCTCGATCACGCCGAGGATCTCGAGGTCGAATTTCTTCGCCATCTCGGCGCCGCGGTGCGCCACCGACTGGGCGGCGGGCTGCGGCGTGGTGACGATGACGAACTTCGCCTGCGGCAGGAGCTGGGCGAGCGTCATCGAGACGTCGCCGGTCCCCGGCGGCAGGTCGAGCAGCAGGTACTCGAGCTCGTCCCAGGCCACGTCCTCGAGGAACTGCTGGATCGCTTTGTGCAGCATCGGGCCGCGCCAGACGACCGCCGCGTTCTCCTCGACGAAGAAGCCGATCGACATCACCTTGACCCCGCTCGCCGAGTCCAGCGGCAGGATCTTGCGCTCCCCGTTCACCTCCGGCTTGGCGTTGACGCCGAGCATGCGGGGGATCGAGTAGCCGTAGACGTCGCAGTCGAGGGCGCCCGCCGGGTGGCCTTCGGCGGTCAGCGCCGCGGCCAGGTTCGCGGTCATCGTCGACTTGCCGACGCCGCCCTTGCCGGAGGACACGCAGATCACGTTTTTGACTTTGGCCAGCGCGCCCTTCGGCAGCTTGCCGCGTCCCAGCGTCTGCTGGAGGTTCCCCTTCTCCTCGTCGGAGAGGACGTCGAAGCCGACGCCGACCCCGGTCACCCCCTCCAGCTCGCCGACCCGCTGGGCGACGGCCTGTTCGAAGTGGGAGCGGATCGGGCAGCCGGCGGTGGTCAGCGCGACCACCACCTCGATGCGTCCGCTGGGCTGGATCTCGATCGAGCGCACCATTCCGAGCTCGACGATCGAGCGGCGCAGCTCGGGGTCGATCACGCCCCGCAGCGCCTCGGTCACCTGGTCCTTCGTGGGGATTGCCATCGCCATGCATTCTCGCAAAGGGCGGCTTCCGGCCGGGTTTTGGGGGGATTTTGCCGCCCGAGGGGGGAGAGATCGGGGCGCCCGCGCCCTTGGGGCCGCGCATGAGGAACGCGAGCCGAGGAGGCGACATGGCGGGGACGCGAGGTGGATTCGGACGGATCGTGGCGATGGTGATCGGGCTGGCGGTCCTCATATGTCTGCTGCTGGCGGGGACGGCGCGGGCGGGGACCTACGAGGTCGCGCAGTGCGGGTGGGGGGTCGGCGCCGAACTCGACCCGACGCTGCCGCGGACCGAAGGCGTCGCCGCCTACCTGCACCCCGGGTACTGCGTCGCCCCGCCCGCGGGTGTGGCCGCCGGCATCCACTTCGAAGCGGGGCTGGCGAACGACGGCGAACAGGGGATCGCGCGGGCGCGCTGGGCGGCGCCGCCGGGGACGAGCTTCGCGGGCGTCAGCTTCACCTGGTCCGGTGACCTGGCCTACGCGGTCGTGCAGCTGGCCGGGATCGACAACGGCACCGGGTTCTACGGCCTGGGGCTCGAATCGGGCAGCACCGCGCCCCGCCTGGTCGCGACGCCGGTAAGCGGCCCGGCGCCGGCGTTCGAAGTGCGCCTCGAATGCCTCCTCCTGGGCACGGTCTGGGGCTGCACCCGGTCCAGGCGGTCGACGATGCTGCTGAGCGGGCTGACGCTCACCGTCGACGATCCGGTCCCGCCGCGGGCGCGTCTGGGCGGGGCGCTCGTCGGGTCCGGCTGGCACCGAGGGACGGTGCCGCTCGAGCTCGCCGCCGAAGATCCGGCCGGGGCGGGGGTCTCCGGCGAGGCGGCGGACGTCGACGGCGCTCCGGTCCTCAGCGGGTCCGTGGCGTGCGCGGTGGCGAGGATCGAAGGCGCGGTGCGCGCGACCCGGCTGCGCCCCTGCCCCGCGACCGCGACCCAGGCGGCCGAAGTCGACACCACCGCGCTCGCCGACGGGACCCACACGCTGCGCGGCTGCGCCGTCGACTTCGGCGGCGCCTGGGGGTGCGCGCCCGAGGTCCAGATCGAGGTCGACAACTCGGCCCCGCAGGTCGAATTCGCGGCCGCGCCGGAAGGACAGGTGGCGGCGGCGGTGAGCGACGCGTTCTCCGGCCCGGCCGGGGGGACGATCGCGGTCCGCCGGGGTGACTCCGACACCTGGACCGACCTCCCGACCACGGTCGAACGCGGCGGCGCGGGGACGGCGACGCTGCGGGCGCAGCTGCCCGACCTGGACGCCGGCGCCTACTTCTTCCGCGCGACCGCGAGCGACGCGGCCGGCAACAGCGCCTCGGCCCAGCTCCGGGCGGTCGGCAGCCCGGCGGAGGTGCGCCGGCAGGCTGCGGGAGCCGGAAGCGGGGCCGGGCCGGCGCGGCGCGGCGGCGGACGCGGAGCGGGCCGCGGACGTCCCACGCACCTCGTCGCCCACCTGGCCAAGGGCGGCAGCGGCGCGACGGACGAGGTCGTGGCCGACCGTCGCTTCCGGCCTGGGGCCATCGGGCGGTCGCCGACCGTCGCGGGGCCAGGGTCGGCCGGCCGGGCTCTCGCGGGGCGCCGCTTCCTCCGGCGGCGGACCGCCGGGTCGCGGCTGACCGTCGACTACGGGACCGCGGCGGAGGTGCGCGGGCGGCTCACCGGCGCTCACGGCACCGGGGTCGCGAATCGGCCGGTGGCGGTCGTCGCGCGGACGGTGGGCGGGGACGGTGGCGCGCCAGAGCGGCGGCGCGCCGTCACCGACGCGGCCGGGCGCTTCGCGCTGCGGCTCCCGCCGGGGACCTCGCGCCGCGTGCTCGTCGCCTTCCACGGCGGCGGCGGGCTGGCGCCGGCGCGCCACCGGCCGCTGGCCCTGCGGGTCCGGGCCGCGGTGAGCCTCGCGGCGGCGCCGCTCCGCCTGAAGACCGGCGAGGCCGTCACGCTCAGCGGGCGGGTGCGCCCCGGCCCCGCCCGGATCCCCGCCCGCGGCAAGCTCGTCACGGTCCAATACCTCGAGCGCGCGAGCGGGCGCTGGCGTCCCGCGCTCGTCGTCCGCACCGGCGCCCGCGGCCGCTTCAAGGCCCGCTACCGGTTCCGCTACATCACCGGCGCGGCGCGCATCCGCCTGCGCGCGACGGCGCTGCCGGAAGCGGGGTGGCCGTATGCCGCCGGCTCCTCGCCGCCGGTGACGCTCGTCGTCCACGGCGGCTGACCCACCCCCGCCGGCTGTTCCTTTTGCCGGAATGCCCGGCAAAAGGAACAGCTAACCTGCGGGCCATGTCGAAAGCGACGCTGCAGACCAATGCCGGGCCGATCACCGTCGAGTTCTTCGACGAGGACGCGCCGAAAACCGTCGAGAACTTCCGCAAGCTCGCGGGGGAAGGGTTCTACGACGGACTGATCTTCCACCGGGTCATCCCTGACTTCATGGTCCAGGGCGGCTGTCCGGAAGGGACCGGGACCGGCGGCCCCGGCTACACCTTCGAGGACGAGTTCAACGACCACAAGGTGGTCCGCGGCGCGCTGGCGATGGCCAACGCCGGCCCCAACACGAACGGCTCGCAGTTCTTCATCGTCACCACCGGCGCGGCGCCGTGGCTCGACGGCAAGCACACCGTCTTCGGCGAGGTCGTCGACGGGATGGACGCGGTCGACGCGATCGAGAAGTCGGACACCGACGCCCGCGACAAGCCGCTCGAGGCGAAGACGATCGAAAAGGTCGAGCTCGCCGATTAGTCGGCGGATTCCTCCGCGGCGCGCTGTTCGCGCCGTCGCCTGATGCTCGTGCCCGGTCGCCACAGGGCGACCAGGCCGGCCACCAGCGTGACCAGGAAGATCTGGCCGAGCAGCATCTCGATCCCGGCCAGCATCCGGCCTGGCTGCCCGCCCGGCACCAGGTCGCCGTACCCGGTCGTGGTCAGCGTCGTGTAGCTGAAGAAGATGTAGTCGCTGTGGTGCAGGTGGGGGTGGTTTTCGAAGAAGGGGCTGCCCTGGATCCGCCCGATCGCCTCGTAGACGAAGGCGAAGAGCAGCCCGAGCACGGTGTAGACGCTGATCGCGCCGAGGATCGTGCGGGCGTTGACCTCGACCGAGGTGATGACCCGCACCAGGACCGCCGCCATCGCCGCCGCCAGCAGCAGCACCTGGGCCAGTGCCCCGACATCGAGCCAGTCGTCGTTGCCGGAGGCCGCCGCGATCACCGCCATCAGCAGCCCGAACAGGCTCAGGTAGATCGCCAGGTGGACCCAGTGGGGCTTCACGTGGGAGCTGGTCAGCGCGACCACCGAGGTCGTCGACACCGCGAGCATCACCAGCACCGAGCTCCAGCCGCTGTTGCCGAGCAGCGAGGTCAGCACGTAGGTGACGACGACCAGGGCGAAGACGAGGCCGAAGGCGTCGGAGACCCGTTCGGCGCGCGCCAGCCACCGTTCCCCGCCGGGAGCGCGAATGCCGGACCGGTCCATGTTCGCTCGGTTCGGCCGCGGGGCGGTATTTCCTGCCGGACGAGGTTCAGCTTCCGCCGCGGGGAGGCCCGGCGGCGACCTCGCGGGCGACCTGTTTGGCGAAGGCGATGATCGTCATCATCGGGTTGACGCCGAGCGCGGTCGGGAAGAGGGAGGCGTCGGCGACGTAGAGGCCGGCGGTGCCGTGGAGCGAACCGTCCGGGGCGCAGGCACCCTGGCGGGGGTCGGCGGCGATCCGCGCGGTGCCCATCGGGTGGAAGCCCTCGAGGCGCAGCTCGGCGGGCTTGAAGCGCCGCGCCTCGAAGCGCGGCAGGTCGCCGGGGCGGAGGACCGGGACGCGGGCGAGGTTCGGGTAGACCTCGGTGGCCCCGGCGGCGAAGTGGATCTCGGCGGCGCGGGCGATGCCGTAGACGGCGCGGTCGGCGTCCTCGCGGGTGAGGTCGTAGGCCATCCGCACGCCGTCGGGGCCGAGGCGGACGCGTCCCTGCGAGCGGTCGGTGATCTGGACGCCGATCGAGCCGACGTGGCCGAGGCCGAGCAGCGCGCGTTGGTGCTCGGCGCCGGAGCCCGCCAGCCAGGCGCCGCCGAAGGCCGGCGGCGTGAAGGTCGCCTCGAGCAGGACCCCGCGCCGCTCCCACTCGTCGACGTAGTAGCTCTGCATGACGCCGTCCCAGCCGCGCACCTCCTCCGCGTAGCGGGCGCCGACCCAGCAGGCGGGGTGGACGTGGAGGTTGCGCCCGACCGCGGCGTTGCCGAGGCCGGAGCGCAGCAGCAGCTCCGGGGTCCCGAGGGCGCCGCCGGCGGCGATCACTGCGCGGCGGGCGCGCACCGTGAACGGGCGGGCCGACTCGGCGACGCCCCCGGTCGGCCCGACGCCGCCCGCGGGCGACGCGCGTCCCGGCCCATCGCCGCCGACCCTGCACTCGACGCCGACGGCGCGGCCGTCCTCGACCAGGATCCGCCGCGCTTCGACCCCGGCCCGCACCCGCGCCCCCGCGGCGACCGCGCGCGGCAGGTATGAGACGTGCATGCCGCGCTTGGCGTCGATCGGGCAGCCGAAGGGGCAGGAGCTGCACTGGTCGCAGCCCCCGGCGTTGCGGGCGATCGGGCCGCCGCTCGCGCCGATCGCCGCCGCCCCCTCCATCGCCAGCTGCCCGTTGCGGCCCATCGTGGCCGGGTCCAGCGCCCGCACGCGGAGCGTCTCCTCGGCCTCGGCGAAGTCGGCGTCGAGCTCGCCCGCCCAGTCGATCCCGAAGCGCTTCGCCCAGTCGTCCAGCACCGCCTCGGGGGCGCGGAAGCAGGTGCCGGAGTTGACCACGGTGGTGCCGCCGACGACCCGCCCCACCGGGACGACGATCGGCGGCCGGCCCGCCGCGATGGTGAGCCCGGCGCCGCGGTAGAGGGACCTGATCGCGTCGAGGCGGTCGGCGGGGTAGGTGTCGCGGTCGTGGTGGTCGCCGGCCTCGAGGACGAGCACGTCGAGCCCGGCCTCGGCCAGGGTCGCGGCGGCGACCGCGCCCCCGGCGCCGGAGCCGACGATCACCACGTCGGCTTCCTCGCCCTCGCCGCGCGGGACGGTGTCGCCGAGGCCGCCGGTGGGCTCGGGGAGGGTGCCGTCGGCGAGCCGGCAGGAGATCTCGTTGCCGACTTTCGCCTCGACCTCCGGCGCCACCGCGTAGCCCAGGGTCGAGAACAGCTTCGCCATCAGCAGCAGGTCGTGCTTGAAGGCGAGCCGCGAGCCTTCGAGGCGGCGCAGGACGCGTTCGCGGCCCGCCTGGTCGAGGCGGCTGAAGCGGCGCGGGAACGCCGTCCACTCGAAGGCGCGCAGGCCGAGGCGGAGCTGCGCGAGGAAGCTCGGCGGGACCGAGCCGAGGAGCTCGGCGACCGGGCCGGCGACCGCGATGTCGCGCTCCGCCGCGGGGGCGCCGTCGACGCCCGGCGCCATCGCCTCGCAGATCGCGCCGAGGGTGCGCCGTTCGGCCTTGCCGAGGCCGCGACTCCCGCCGCGGCCCGGTTCAAAAGGGCGGTCGATCCTCCCCACGAGCGACCAGAGCCAGAGCGCCAGCAGGATCAACGAGCCGTCGACGAGGAAGCCGAGCAGGTAGGTGAAGACCTGGCCCTGGATCGCGAAGAAGGCGAGCGAGGTGAGCGAGGAGGCGGCCTTGCCCGCGGCGAGGAGGAGGATCAGCGGGCGATAGCGGACGACGTCGGCCTGGGCGATCAGGCAGATGCCGGTGATCACCGCCATGTAGGCGAAGCCGAGCGAGAGCCACATGAACTCCTGGGTGTGCGGCGCGCGACCGTCGAAGCCGAAGATTTCGCCGACGTCGGAGATCACGTCGAGGGTCGGGCTCGGGACGAGGAGATAGAGGAGGCCGACCACGGCGAAGCAGACCGCGAGCACCCGCAGCGCGAAGACGACGAATCTCTCGGCGGCCTCTCCCTGCACCGGCGCAGCCTAACTGGCCGGCCGGCCAATTGCCGGTCGATCGCGGATAGGCTGGCTGCCGTGGAGGAACGGGCGCGCTTCGCGGAGGTCGCCGCCAAGGCGGGGCACTACGAGAGCTTCTACCTGAAGGCGTGCCGACCCGGCGGCGGCCGCGGGATCTGGATCCGCCACACCGTGCACAAGCGGCCCGGGGCGGAGGCGACCGGCTCGATCTGGTTCACGCTCTTCGACCGCGAGGCGGGCGCGCCGCGGGCGGCGAAGGTGACCGTCCCCGCGAGCGGGCTGTCGGTCCCGGCCGACGGCTGGGTTCGCGTCGCCGAGGCGGAGATCGGGCCGGGACGAGCGGCTGGGTCGCTCGCCGTCGAGGCGTCGGCCGGCGTCGCGGACCCAGCTCCGACGGTCACGCGGGCCGCCTGGTCCCTGCGCTTCGACGGCGACCGTCGTCCCTGCCACTACCTGCCCGCCGACTGGCTCTACGAGGCGCCGCTGCCGCGGACCAAGTTCGTCGCCCCGTTCCCCGACGCGGCCTTCGACGGCACGCTCGAGGTCGACGGCGAGACGGTCGAGATCGCCGGCTGGCCGGGCATGATCGGCCACAACTGGGGGACCGAGCACGCCGAGCGCTGGACCTGGCTCGAGGGCACCGGCTTCGCCGACTCGCCCGACACCTGGTTCGACGCCGGTGCCGCCCGGGTCAAGCTCGGCCGCCGGATCAGCCCCTGGGTCCCGTCCGGCTTCCTCTCACTCGACGGCGTCCGCCACCGCCTCGGCGGCCTCGGCCGGATCCGCTCCTCCCGGATCGAGGAGACCCCGACCGGCTGCACCTTCCTCCTGCCCGGCAAGGACATCGTCGTCCGCGGCCACGTCGAGGCCCCCCAAGATGCCTTCGTCGGCTGGATCTACGCCGACCCCAACCCGAAGGGCGGCGACCACCACACCGTCAACTGCTCGGTCGCCGACCTGGAGCTGACGGTCGAATCGCCCGCCCGCCCCGCCCGCCACCTGACCCTCCCCGGCGCCGCCGCCTACGAGCTAGGCATGCGAGAGACCGACCACGGCATCCCGGTCCAGCCGTTCCCGGACGGCTAGCGCGCGGGGTCGGCGGGCGGGTGGGGGTCGGAAGGGACGGGGGCCCGCAAGCTGTCGCCCGGGTTACGGACGCGCCCCTCTCGCCACGACCCGGGCAGGCTGTGGCCGTGGCGAGAGGGGCGGGTGT
>CALCIA010000032.1 GCA_937907435.1 uncultured Actinomycetes bacterium | reverse complement strand
CCCGGCGACAGCTTGCGGGGCCCCGTCCCTCCCGGGCGACAGCTTGCGGGCCCCGACCCTTCCCCGGGCGCCAGCGTGCGTGTCCCCGTCCCTCCGCCCCCGGCCCTTAAGCCCCGTCGGTGCCCTCTCCGTCCCCGCCCTCCCCGTCCTTGCCCTCCGGTGAGCGGAACTGCATCAGCTCGACCTTGGCGTGGATGTCGGCGGGGGAGCCGTCGGCGGTGCGCTCGGCGACTCGGGCTTCGACCTGGAAGAGCTGCTCGAGGGCGTTTTCGATGACGCCGGTGACTTCGCGCCAGCCCTCCTCGTCGACGGTCATCGGGGAGCGGGTG
The DNA here is from genome assembly GCA_937907435.1 of uncultured Actinomycetes bacterium. Lineage (GTDB taxonomy): Bacteria > Actinomycetota > Thermoleophilia > Solirubrobacterales > 70-9 > VAYN01. Next base: position 9,809 of record CALCIA010000032.1, on the reverse strand, counting down.
AGGTGGGCGTGGCCGCCGGCGAAGAAGGTGCCCGCGCACATCGAGTTGGTGATGTCCTGGGAGATCATCCGCAGGGTGACGGCGGCGATGTTGAAGTGCGCCTTTTCGCCCAGCGACTGCCAGGCCGCGCCGTCGATATAGAGGCGCTGCGTGGCGCGGTAGAAGTGTTCGACCACGCGGCCCCCTCGGACCGCCTCGGTCCGCACGAGCTCGACGCAGCCGAGCTTGCGCAGCTGGTTCAGGTGGTAGGTGACGTTGTTCAGTCGTTCGCCGATCTCCTCCGCCACCTGGCGCGGAGAGGCGGTGCGTTCGAGCAGGATGCTCATCGTGTGGACACGGGTCGGATGCGACATCGCCGCGAGCAGTTGCGGGCTGACGAGGTCCGGCGTCGTGGCAGCGGCATCGTTGGTCGGAGTGGTTCCCACGCAATCCTCCAAAAAAACTTGAGTTAGTAACCCGTCTGCATTAAAGCCCATTCCGCCCATCGGTCGCAGTTAGCGAGCGAAAACGCCAAATAACCTTGCTTGAGTAGTCAGCAAGCATCAAACTTTCCCGGTAATCCTGTCCACGGAGAGAGCGGGAAGGGAGGTGCGAGATGAAGCTCGTGGAGATCCGCCAGGTCGTCCCGGCGACCAGCGTTTCGAAGCCCAACTGAGGTTCGGCGCGCAGGGGCGGCGCGCCCCGCGGACGCGCGGGGGCGCCGCCTTTTTGGCGGAGTGCATCGGAATGGTGTAATCACGCAACACAAACGATCGATTGTTGGCCACCCATGGGCGTACCTACGTAAAACTGCCCGATCAATGAATCGCCGTCGACCGAATCGCATCGACCAGCGCCTGGTGCGGGCGCTCGGCCACCCGCTGCGGGTGAAGATCCTCGAAGTCGTCCAGCTCCGCAAAGCCAGCCCGAGCGAGCTGACCGACCTGCTGCAGGCGCCGCTCGGCAACGTCGCCTACCACGTGCGGGTGCTGGAGAAATGCGGCTGCATCGAGCAGGTGGCGACGGCCCGGCGGCGCGGCGCGGTCGAGCACTACTTCCGCGCCCGGCCGCGCTCCTACATCGGCCACCAGGACTGGCGCAAGGTGCCGAAGAGCCTCCGCGACGCGGTCACCGGCGCCTCGCTGGGGACCTTCTTCGACAAGGCCGCCGACGCGCTCGAGGCGGGGACGATGGACGCCCGCGACGACACCACGCTCAACTGGATGCCGATGGCGGTCGACGCCGCGGGCTGGGCGGAAGTCGCGGCGGTCTTCGAGGCCGTGACCAATCGCCTCGAGGCGATCCACGAGCTCTGCCGCCGGCGGATGCAGCAGAACGGCGAGGAGCCGACCGCGCTGGTGGTTGGCATGGCCGCCTTCGAGCCGGCGCCGAACGGCTTCGTCCCGGAGGTCGGGGCGGAGATGGACGCCCGCGGGGACGCGGCCGACGGTGACGGGACCGACGCCGACGGGGCGGATGCCGACGGGATCGCCGACGGCGAGGGCGCGCCCAGCGCCTAGGCCCGGCCGCTCCCCGGCGGTCGCTTAGGATCGGCGCCGATGCCGGAGCCCGTCACCGTCACGGTCGAGGTCGCCCGTCCCCGCCAGGAGGTCTTCGACTACGTCGACGTCGCCGCCAACCACGAGCGGTGGATGGACCACTTCTTCAAGGACTGGCGCTTCGAGGGGCCGCCGCGCGGGGTCGGGGCGATCACCAAGGCGCAGGTCGACGCGCCCGGCGCGCGCGAGCGGGTCACGATCGAGGTGGTCGAATCGGTGGCGCCGGAGCGGATCGTCGAGGAAGGCGAGAACGCCCACGGCAAGCGGCGCACGCGCGGCACCTACCGCTTCGCCGAGCTCGACGGCGGCCGGACGCGGATCGAATTCGAGCTGGAGTGGCTGAAGACGCCGCGCTCCGAACGGATCCTGCCCTTCGTCTCCCGCGCCTTCATGCGCCGCGCCAACGGCAAAGGCATGAAGCGGCTGGCGGCGCTGCTCGAAGAAGGCTGACGTGGGCGCGGACGGGGAGGGCGGAGGCGACGGCGCCGGGACGGGCGGCGGGCCGGTGCGCCCGGACCTCGCCGAGCTGCGGGCGCGGCGGGCGCTGACCGAGGACGCGGCGCGGCCCGAGGCGGTGGCCCGGCGCCACGCGGCGGGCGGGCGCACGGCGCGCGAGAACCTCGCCGACCTGGTCGACGCGGGCAGCTTCGTCGAGTACGGGCGCTTCGCGATCGCCGCCCAGCGGGGGCGGCGCGAGACGGGCGACCTGATCGCGCGGACCCCGGCCGACGGCTTCATCGGCGGCACCGCGACGGTGAACGGTGAGCTCTTCGGCGAGCGCGCCGCCTGCGCGGTCCTCTCCTACGACTACACGGTGCTGGCGGGGACGCAGGGCGCGCTCGGGCACCGCAAGAAGGACCGGCTGTTCGAGCTGATCGAGCGGATGCGGCTGCCCGCGGTCCTCTTCGCCGAGGGCGGCGGCGGGCGGCCCGGGGACACCGACTACCCGGTGGTGTCGGCGCTCGACACGCGCGCCTTCGCGCTCTGGGCGCGGCTCTCGGGGCTGGTGCCGCGGATCGCGATCGTCGCCGGCCGTTGCTTTGCGGGCAACGCGGTCCTGGCCGGCTGCTCGGACCTGATCGTCGCCACCGAGGGCTCCTCGCTGGGGATGGGCGGCCCGGCGATGATCGAGGGCGGCGGGCTGGGGAAGGTCGACCCGGACGAGGTCGGGCCGCTGGAGACGCAGGCGCGCAACGGAGTCGTCGACGTGGTCGCCGCCGACGAGGCCGAGGCGACCGCGGCGGCGAAGCGGTTGCTCGCCTACTTCCAGGGGACGACGCCCGCCGGCGCGGCGCCCGATCAGGCGGCGCTCCGCGAGATGGTCCCGGAGCGGGCGCGGCGCGCCTTCGCCGTCGGCCCGGTGATCGAGACGCTCGCCGACGTCGGCTCGGTGACCTTCCTGCGCGAGCGCTTCGCGCCGGAGCTGGTGACGGCGCTGGCGCGGATCGAGGGGCGGCCGCTGGGCTTCGTCGCCAACGACTCGCGCCACATGGCCGGCGCGCTGACCAGCGAGGCCTCCGACAAGGCGGCCCGCTTCCTCTCGCTGTGCGATGCCTTCGGCCTGCCGGTGGTCTCGCTGCTCGACACGCCCGGCTTCATGGTCGGTCCGGAGGCCGAGGCGACGGGGCTGGTGCGCCACGCCTCGCGGCTCCTGGTCGGCGGCGCGGCGCTGCGCGTGCCGCTGATCGCGGTGGTGCTGCGGCGCGGCTACGGGCTGGGGGCGCAGGCGATGGCCGGCGGCAGCCTGCACGAGCCGCTGCTGACGGTGGCCTGGCCGGGCGCGCACCTCGGGCCGATGGGCCTCGAAGGCGCGGTGCGGCTGACGCTGCGCAAGGAGCTCGAGGAGATCGCCGACGAGGCCGAGCGCGAGCGGCGCGTGCGCGAGCTGACCGCGGCGGCGGAAGAGAACGCGAAGGCCTTGAACGCGGCAACGCTGTTCGAGATCGACGACGTGATCGACCCGGCGGAGACGCGCGACGTCATCGCCCGGACCCTGCGCGCCGCCGGCACCGGCGCACCCGCGGACCGTCCCCACCCCGTCGACACCTGGTGACCAGTCCCCTGGCGAGTTCGCACTTCTCCGCGCTATCCGCGGATTTCTGCGAACTCGTCCGGGGGGCCCGCTGGTGACTTCGCAGTTAACCGCGCTATCCGCGGCGAAGTGCGAACTCGCTCCTCGGCGCTCACCAGAGGGCGGTGTGGGACTCCATGACGCCGCGGCCATCGGCGAGGTCGATGCCGTCCACGGTGCCGCTGAAGGTGCCGAAGCGGTGGCGGTAGGTGGAGCGGACGAGGAGGAAGTTGTCGTCGCGGACCCGCTCGGCGCCGCCCTCGAAGTCGAGGCGGGAGCCCGCGGCGAAGCGGACCGACTCGAGGCCGTCGAAGGTGACCGGGGCCGGCTCGTGGGGGACGCCGTCGACCCAGACGGCGCGCTCGCTGCGCTCCGGCGGGTCGTTGATGCCCTCGACCAGGTTCCAGGCGAGGGCGCTGCCGTCGGCAGTCGTCCCGACCCCGGCCGACCAGTGCCAGCTCGTGTGGCGGGCCTGGTAGCCGGCCGACTCGTCGTCGACGCCGAAGCCCTCGACTCGCGCGCGCAGGCCAGGCGTCTCGACGACGCCCTCGATCGGCACCCCCGCCCGCTTGCGGGTCCAGCCCCAGCCGTCGCCGCTCGGGCAGATCGCTTCGATCGGCTCCGCCTCGCCGAGGCGCAGGTCGGCGTGCAGGCCGGGGCCGTCGATCAGCAGCCGCGGCCCGTCGAGGACGACCTCGCGACTGCCCGGGCGCAGCGCGGTGTGGGCGAGCTCGCGGCCGCGCTCGCGGTCCCAGAGCACCCAGAAGGACTGGCCGAACGGGCCGACCTCGGCGCGCGCCGCGCAGAGCATCAGCGTCTCGCCGTAGAAGCCGACGTAGCGCCAGCGCTTGCGCAGGCCGCCGTCGCGGCGGAGCGGCATCGGCCCCGGCGGCAGGGGCAGCGAGGGGCGATCCTCGCCAGGCCCGCGCCAGGGAATCCCGCTGATCGGCATGGGTGCAACCTAACCGGCCGGCACGGCTTCGCCGCGCTCACTACTCTCGCCCCATGGCCCAGGTCATCCAGATCGTCGGCGCGCTGATCATCCTCGGCGCCTTCGCGGGCAGCCAGCTCGGCGAGCTGCCGACCGACTCGCGCCTCTACCTCACGCTGAACGTGGTCGGCTCGGCGATCCTGACCGTGCTCGCGGTGGTCGAAGGCCAGATCGGCTTCGTGCTGCTGGAGGGCGTCTGGGCGGCGGTCTCCGCCTGGAGCCTCTTCGTCCTCCTCGGCGAAGAAGCCGAAGCGGCCGAAGAAGCCGGCCCGCCCGAGGCCTGACCGGCGAGTTCGCAGAAATCCGCGGATAGCGCGGAGAAGTGCGAACTCACCCCGGTGGCGCTCAGGACTTCGCGCCGGTTTCGATCAGCCGTTCGGCGAGTTTGCGCATCCCCAGTTCGAGCGCGGCTTTCGCGGCGCCTTCCCAGTCGGTCTCCTGGTCCGGGGGCGGGTCGACGCCGGCGTCGCGCAGCGTCGCGATGTCCTTGAAGGCCAGCAGTTCCTCGCGTCCTTCGAGCAGCGCCGCGCGCAGTTTGGGACGGCGCTCACGGATCGCGGCGTCGAGGATCGCCTCCAGCGAGCCGTGCTCGCGCAGCAGCTCGGCTGCTTTCTTCGGCCCGACGCCCTTGGCGCCCGGCAGCCCGTCGGCGGGGTCGCCGCGCAGGGCGATGAAGTCGGGAACCTGCTCGGGGTCGACGCCATAACGCTCGCGCACCCCGTCGGGGTCCACTTCTTCGGCGCCTTTGCCGCCGGTCCGCACGTAGAGGACGGTGATCCCGGGCGCCGCGCACTGGTACATGTCGCGGTCCCCGGTCATGATCAGCGCCCGGCCGCCCGCCGCGGCCTCGCGCCGCGCCAGCGTGCCGAGCAGGTCGTCGGCCTCGAGGTCCTCGCTGGTCGCCACGGTCCAGCCGAAGGCCTCGAAGAACGGCCCGCTCGCCGCGAACTGGTGCGGCAGCTCGTCCGGCATCGCCTCCTCGCGCTCGGCGTGGTAGGGCGGGTAGAGCTCGGTGCGGTAGGCGGCGGCGTCGGGGCCGAAGCAGAGGACGACGGCGCGCGGCGCGTGCAGTTCGACCTCGCGCAGCACCAGGTTCGCGGTCCCCAGCAGCGCGTTGACGGGCTGGTCGTCGGGCCCGGTGATCGTCTTCGGCAGCGCGTAGAAGGCGCGGAAGAGCATCGAGGGCGCATCGACGAGGAGCAGCGGTGCGGGGTCGGCCACGGCCCCACTTATATCTGGCCCCGTCCGGCCGACGGCCTCGGCTCACTAGATTGGAGCGCCGATGCCCGCGCCCGCGCTCGAGATCGTCGACCTGCAGAAACGCTACCCCAACGGGGTGGAGGCGCTGCGCGGCGTCTCGATCGGGATCCAGCCGGGCGATTTCTTCGGCCTGCTCGGCCCCAACGGGGCGGGCAAGTCGACGCTGATCCACTGCACGACCGGGCTGGCGCAGCCGACCGGGGGCGAGATCCGCGTCTTCGGCCACGACGCGATCTCCGACTACGGCGAGGCGCGGGCCGCGGTCGGGCTCGCCCCGCAGGAGGTCAACCTCGACCAGTTCCTGACCTGCGAGGAGACGCTCGAATTCCACGGCGGCTATTTCGGGATGCGCAAGCGCGACCGGAAGGAGCGGGCCGCGGAGCTGCTCGAGACCTTCTCCCTGACCGCGAAAGCGCGCGAGCGCACCCGCGCGCTCTCCGGCGGGATGAAACGGCGGCTGATCCTGGCGCGGGCGCTGATGCACCGGCCGCGCCTCTTGATCCTCGACGAGCCGACCGCCGGCGTCGACATCGAGCTGCGGCTCGAGCTCTGGCACTACGTCCAGAAAATCAACGCCGAAGGCGTGACGATCCTGCTCACCACGCACTACCTCGAGGAGGCCGACCAGCTCTGCGGGCGGATCGCCTTCATCGCCGACGGCCAGATCGCCGCGCAGGGGACGAGCGAGGACCTCGCCGCGCGCTACGACGTCGTCAACCTCGAGGACGCCTACCTGGCCCTGGTCGGGCGGCGCGAGCTCTCGCGCTCGCACGTCGACGGCGGCGTCACCGCCTGAGTCCCCGGAGCCTCCCCCGATGAGCACCTGGCAGATCCGCTTCCTCAGCCTCTGGCGGCGCGAGATATCGCGCTTCATGAAGATCAAGAAACAGACGCTGGGCGGGCCGCTGCTGGAAACCTTCCTCTACATCTCGGTCTTCGGCGCGGCGCTCGGCTCGCGGATCAAGGAGCTGCACGGGATCGAATACATCGTCTTCGTGATCCCCGGGCTGATCATGATGGCCTTCGCCACCAACGCCTTCTCCAACAACAGCTCCTCGATCCTGCAGCAGAAGTTCCTCGGCGCGATCCACGACCAGCTCTCCTCGCCCGCCTCGCCGCGCGAGCTGCTGCTCGCCTTCAGCCTCGGCGGCTTCGTCCGCGGGCTGATCGTCGCGACGCTCACCTTCATCGTCGCGATCGTCCTCACCAACCTCACCGTGGACCACGTCCTGGTCCTGCTGCCGTCGATCTTCCTGGTCGGCTTCTTCTTCGCCAACCTCGGGGTGTTGATCGGCGTCCGCGCCGAGCAGTTCGACGACGTCGCCTTTGCGCAGACCTTCATCCTGCAGCCGCTGATCTTCCTCGGCGGCGTCTTCTACTCGGCGGCGCTGCTGCCGGAGCCGTTCGAGACGCTGACCAAGTTCAACCCGGTCTACTACATGATCTCCCTGGTCCGTTATGGGTTCGTCGGCTTCACCGAAGTGAACATCCCGCTCGCGCTGGCGGCGCTGACGGCGGCGACCGCGGCGCTCTTCCTGCTCAACCTGCGCCTCTTCCAGCGCGGCTACAAGCTGCGCTCCTGACGGCCCTCCTCTCCAGCTGTTCCTTTTGCCGGAACGGTCGGCAAAAGGAACAGCTGGGCGGCGGCTGCCAGGGCGGCGCGCTTTAACTGGCCGATTACCTCGCCTCTCTACAATCGCGAGCCCGATGGCGACCAGGACCCGCAGGCGGCGCCGCCAGCCGCACAAGACGCGCTGGCACAAGATCGTGATCCCGGTCGTGCTCGTGCTCGGGGCGATCGCGGCCGCCGGTGGCATCGCCGCCGCCTGGGCGCTCAACGTCTACAACGAAGCGCCGCCGCTGAAAAACCTGAAACCGGTCCAGAAGGGCCGCACCTCGGCGATCTTCACCGGCGACGGCAAGCTGATCGGTTACATCCAGTCCGACAACGTGCGCCAGCCGATCGCGGGCTCCGAAATCCCCCAGGTGCTGAAAAACGCCACGGTCTCGATCGAGGACAAGAACTTCTGGGAACACGGGGCGCTCGACTACGCCGGCATCGCCCGCGCCGCGTGGAAGGACGTGCTGGCGGGGGGCAAGCCGGTCCAGGGCGCCTCGACGATCACCCAGCAGCTGGTCCGCAACCTCTACATCCGTCACCCGGAAGACACGATCAAGCGGAAGATCAAGGAAGCGCACCTGGCGGAAGAGCTCTTCGAAGCGCACAGCCGCCAGTGGATCCTCAACTCCTACCTGAACACGGCGCCGTACGGGACCAACGAAGGGCAGACCGCGCTCGGCGTGGAAGCCGCGTCCCAGACCTACTTCAACAAGCCGGCCCGGGAACTGAACCTGACCGAGGCGGCGATGATCGCCGGGCTGCCGCAGGCGCCCTCCGAATACAACCCGTTCCTCGATCCGAAGGCGGCGCTGCAGCGGCGCAACGAGGTGCTGGGGACGATGTGGGAACAGGGCTACATCACCCGTGACCGTTACCTCAAAGCGCGCACGAGCGGCCTCGGCCTGCACGAGGGCAACCGTTACACGCACGTGAACGATCCGTTCCTCTACCGGCTGGTGGAACAGGAACTGATCGACCGCTACGGGATCAACACCGTCCGCAACGGTGGGCTCAAGGCCTACACGACGATCGACCCCGGGCTGCAGGAAGCCGCCGAAACTGCGGTCGCCGGCTGCAGCGAATCGGGCGTCTGCTGGGAAGGCGGCGGGCCGGTCACCGGGCTCGCCTCGGTCGACCCGAAGACGGGCGCGATCCTCGCCCTCGCCTCCACCCCCGGCGAAGAAGGCGAAGAAGAATTCAACTACGCCTGGCAGGCCAAAAAGCAGCCGGGCTCCTCGTTCAAGCCCTACGTGCTGACGACGGCGATCAAGCAGGGCGTCAACCCCGACGACACCTACTACAACGGCACCTCGCCGATGACCCTGGACATCCCCGGCGGCGGCACCTGGGAAGTCAACAACGACGAGCCCGGCGGCGGCGTCATGTCGCTGACCGAAGCCACGGTGAACTCGATCAACGTGGTCTACGCGCAGCTCGACCTCGACGTCGGGCCGGAAAACGTCACCCAGACCGCGCACGAAATGGGGATCGAAGCCGAACTTCAGTCCGTCCCCGCGGAGGCGATCGGCGGCCTCGCCTACGGCGTCTCGCCGCTCGAACAGGCCGACGGCTACGCGACGCTCGCCAGCGGCGGCATCCACCACTCCCCGACCGCGATCAGCAAAGTCGAATTCCCCGACGGCAAGGTCGAAGAAATCGAGAGCGAAGAAGGCGAACGCGTCCTCACTCCCGGCCAGGCCTACGACGTCACCAACGTCCTCAAAGGCGTGATCACCGAAGGCACCGGCGCCGGGTACACCAACCTGGCCTGCTCGGAAGCGGCGGGCAAGACCGGCACCTCCGAGGAAGAGTCCGACGCCTGGTTCGTCGGCTACACGCCGGAATTCTCGACCGCGGTCTGGGTCGGCCATCCGCGCTCGCGCGAACCGACCGGCTTCGGCGGCCCGACCGCCGGCCCGATCTGGCGCTCCTACATGGAAGTCGCCACCGCGGGCAATTGCCCGGCCTTCGAAACTCCCGAAACGCTGCCCGAACTCTCGGCCCTGAGCGGCGGCCACACGACGAGCGGCAATTACTCGCGCTCGGGCGAAGAATTCGAAGAAAACGAATACGAAGAAGCTGAAGAAGGCGAAGAAGCGGAAGAAGGGCTGGAAGAAGAAACCGAAGAAGCCCCGCCCGAAGAAGTGACCCACGCCCCGGCCGGCGGCGGCGTCTCACCGGGGTAGGTGAGTAGTTCCACAAGTAATACGCCCTAGGCACGCCGCGGAGGCCCAGGAAGCAGGCCGAAGACCCGCAAGCTGGCGCCCGGTCAGGGATGCGCCCCTCTCGCCACGGCCCGGGCAGGCTGTGGCCGTGGCGAGAGGGGCG
>CALCIA010000031.1 GCA_937907435.1 uncultured Actinomycetes bacterium | reverse complement strand
CGCCCCTCTCGCCACGGCCACAGCCTGCCCGGGCCGTGGCGAGAGGGGCGGGTCCGTAATTCGGGCGCCAGCTTGCGAGGCCCCGGCCCTCCCGGGCGACAGCCTGCGGCCCCCCATCCCTCCCCAGCCGCCGGCCTGCGAGACCTGAACGCGCCCACCCTAGCCGCCGCGCCCGGCGCGGCGGCTATGGTGGGCGCATGGGGTTGGAGCGGGTTGCCGAGGGGGTCTGGCTGCTGCGCGGGGACATCCGCGGGGCGATGAACGTCTACTTCATCGAGGACGGGGACGGGGTCGTCCAGTTCGACGCCGGGACCAGGTCGATGCGCAAGAAGGCGGCCGCGGCGGCGCGCGAGCTGGGCGGGCTGAAGCGGATCGTGCTCGGGCACGCGCACGCCGACCACCGGGGCACCGCGCCCTATCTCGGCGCGCCGGTCTTCTGCCATCCCGACGAAGTCACCGACGCCGAAGGCGACAAGGCGGTGACGCCGTACTTCAACCTCTCGCTGCTGCCGGTGGCGCCGGTGCGCTGGATCTACCCGCTGCTGCTGCGGTGGTGGGACGGCGGCGCGGTGAAGGTCAACGGCACGGTGACCGAGGGGGACGAGGTGGCGGGGTTCAAGGTGCTCCACTTCCCCGGGCACGCGCCGGGGCTGATCGGGCTGTGGCGGGAGAGCGATCGCGTCGCGCTGGTCTCCGACGTCGTCTACCTGGTCGACTCGGCGCGGCTCAAACCGCTGCCGCACGGCGAGGCGAGCGTCCCCCACCCCGCCTTCGCCTGGAACCACCAGGAGGCGAAGCGGAGCCTGCGGCGGCTGGCCGAGCTGGAACCGCTGGTGGTCGGGGCGGGCCACGAGATGCCGCTGCGCGGGGAGAACCTGCGGCCGGTGCTCGAGGCGGCGGCGGAGAAGTACTGAGCAAAGCGCCGAATACGACCCTCGCGAGCGGCGGGGCGGGCCCGCGCCCGGTGCCCTGGGCGGCGCATGCGGGGCCGCGCTCCCATAGGTTTGCCTGCTGATGATCGGGACTTACGCCTCGGCGGCCTTGATCTTGCTGGCCTCGCTCCTGGTCGGCCGGGCCGCTTTCTCGCTCGCCGGGCGGCGCGAGTGGTGCTGGCTGGAGGGCGCGGTCGGCTTCGGCGCGATCCTCACCGTGTCGGGGGTGCTGGCGCGCGCGCCCGGGCACGGGACGAGCGCGACGCTCGGCGTCGTCGCCCTGATCGTCGTCGCCGCGGTGGTGGCTTGGCGGCGCGAGTACGCGGCGCCGGCGGCGCTCGGGGTGGGCCTGGCGACGGTGGTCGCCGTGGCGCTGGTCCTCTCCTTTCCCTTCGCGGTGACCGGACGCTGGGGGCTCCTCGGCGTCGGCTTCAACAACGACCTCGGCCTGCACCTCGCCTGGGCCGAGTGGCTGCGCAGCGGCGCCGGGCCGGCGCCCGATCCCGGCTACCCGCTCGGCCCGCACGGGCTCGCGGTCGCCACCGCCGCCTTCCCGGGGCTCAGCCTCGGCCAGGCCTTCATCGGCGAGATCTTCGCGATCGGCATCCTCACCGGGCTGACCGCGCTGGGCGCGATCCGCGAGATCGCCGCCTGGCGGCGCGTCCTCGGCGCGACCCTCGTCGCGGTCACCTACATGGCCGCCTCCTACTTCGCCCAGGCCGCCTTCAAGGAGACCGCCGAGGCGCTCTTCGTCCTCGCCGTCGCGATCTACCTGATGCGGCCGCAGGCGCCGCCGCGCGGCCTCTGGCCGCGGATCGGCTGGGCGCTGCCGTTCCTCGCCGTCGCCGGCGGGATCTTCTTCTGCTACTCGTTCGCCGGGATCGCCTGGCCGATCGCGATCGTCGCCGTCTGGGCGGCGGCGCAGCCGGCGACCTGGCGGGCGCTGCGGCCGGGCCGCGTGCTGCGCATCCTGACGCGGCCCTGGGTGGTGCTCGGCATCCTCGTCCTGGTCGGGCTGGGGATCGCGCTGACGATCGCCGGGCCGTTCGGCTTCGGCTCGAGCTTCAACCAGGTCGCGGGGTCGAACACCTACGGCCCGGTGTCCCCGGTGGAGACGCTGGGGATCTGGCCCGCCGCCAACTACCGGCTGCTGGCGCCGGGCGGCGCGCCGCTGCCGGGCCTGATGGGCGCCGTGGCGGTGCTGGCCCTGCTCGCCGCGGTCGCCTGGTGGGTGCAGCGGCGCGAAGCCGCGGTGCCGCTGGCGCTCCTCGCGGGCGCGATCGTCTACATCGCCTCCCTCCCCTTCACCGGCGACTACTCCCAGGCCAAGGCCCTGATGATCATCGCCCCGCTGACGATGCTGGTCGTCATCCGCCCCCTGGTGAGCGAGTTCGGCCGCAGAGCCGCGACGAAGCCCCAGCACCCCGCCGGTCGACGGGCCGAAAACCCGTCAGATAGTCCGGTTTTCGGCCCATCGACGGGGGTGACCCGGGTGGCCTGGTCGGTGCTGGCGGTGGTGTTCGTGGCCGGGGCGGTGTGGTCGACGTTCCTGGCGCTCCGGGACGCTCCCGTGGGGCCGCCGGGGCACGGAGGGCAGTTGGCGGCGTTCCTGCCGATCGTGCACGGGCAGCCGGTGCTCTACGCGGGGCAGGACCGTTACGCCGCCTACGAGCTGCTCGGGGCCGACACGCACGTGCCGCTGGTCGAGTTCCCCGACGACGCGGTCTCGCCGAACCCGGAAAAGCCCTTCGACACCGGCGACGCCTACTCGCCGATCGACTTCGACTCCTTCAACCGCGGCACCCTCGACCGCTTCCCCTACGTGATCACCAGCCGCGGCGCCTGGAACAGCCAGAACCCGCCCAACTTCAAGCGCATCGCGGAGACGCCCAGCTTCGTCCTCTGGGAACGGACCGGGCCGACCCCGCGCGGCCGCCACGTCCTGCTCGAGGGCACCGAGGCGGGCGCCCTCGCCCACTGCAACTCGCCCGAGACCCGCATCCTGCTGGAAAGCGGCGGCAAGGCCTCGCTCTTCGGCGAAACCGAGGTCGGGAACAAACCGAAGTGGTCGAACGGCTCGATCCTCGAGACCGGCGAATCGACCACCCAGACGCTCGAACTCCCGAAGGGCACCTGGAACCTCTCGCTGCAGTACTTCTCCCCCTTCGCCCTCACGATCACCGCGCCGGGCTTCGAAGAAGACCTGATCCCGGCCCTCGACGGCCAGCGCCCGAGCTCCATCAGCCTCAACAACAACGGCCAGTTCTGGCCCGCGGGCAAGTTCCACAGTCCCGGTGGCAAGGTCGAATTCACCATCCACGCCGCCTCCGCCGACTGGCTCCAGAGCCTCACCGGCTGGGAAGGCAAGGCCTACATCGGCGAGCTCGTCGCCACCAAGGCCGAACCCCACCGCGAAGTCCCCCTGGCCCAGGCCTGCGGCGGCTGGATCGACTGGTACGAATCCGAACAGTCACCCTGAGGGGCGACCGGGAGGGACGGGGACCGGCAAGCTGGCGCCCGGGAGGGACGGAGCCCCGCAAGCTGGCGCCCGGATAGGGGACCCGCCCCTCTCGCCACGGCCCGGGCAGGCTGTGGCCGTGGCGAGAG
>CALCIA010000030.1 GCA_937907435.1 uncultured Actinomycetes bacterium | reverse complement strand
GATCCGGCCGAGGTGTGGAGGCTCCCCGACACGATCGTCACGGAAGTCCGACTTCGCGACGTCCCTGTGCCGCCTCTCCCACGCACCCCTCACGTCCTGGGCTCCTCATGGGGGTCACAGCCTGCCAGGACCCCCATGAGGAGCCCAGGACACCCGCACCCACCTCGGACGGCCGCCCGCGCCCCGGACCCCCGCCCGTCCCGCCCCCTACCCCCGGATCGCCTTACCCACGATGTCCTTCATCCGCGACCGATCCCGCGCGCTCAGGTTGCCCGGTCGCCCACGTGATTTCTTCAGCAGCGCCCAGAAGTCGGACTGCTCTTTGTCGGTCAGGTTGTCCCCCACTCGGTCGCGGCCCTTCTGGGCGAGCCAGAGGGTGATCGCCCAGACGGTTTTCCAGGGGACCTTCTTCCAGATCCAGGGGACGGCGCGGCGGGCGATCCAGGTGGGCATGGGCTGACGGTACCCGGCTGGCTGTTCCTTTTGGCGTCCCCGGCGCCAAAAGGAACCAGCCAGGGGCGCCCGGGGGCGTGAATAGGCTTCGCGCGTGCAGGACGTCGACCGCCATCGCCGGTGATCGCCGCGCTCGCCGCTGCGGTGACCGGCCCGCGCGGCCGCTGGGTGACGATCGCCGCCTGGGTCGCGATCGGGATCGGCGGCTACGTCGCCCGCTCCCACATCGGTGAGGTCACCGCCGCCGGCCAGTCGAGCTTCCTGCCGAAGGGGGCGGAATCGATCCAGGCGATCGAAGTGCTCGACGGGGCCGCCGCCCTGGGAGGCGCCACGAACCCGAGCGGCGGCGGCGTCCCCACGACCGCCGCCGAATCCAATGCCGAAGAGGTCCCGGCGGTGATCGTCTTCGACCGGGAAGGCGGCCTCACGCACGACGACCTGAACGCGATCGGCAAGCTCGGCCGCGGCCTCGAAGGGCTCGGCATCACCGGCGCGACGCCGATCGTCGACCCGTTCGCCGCCGCGACCGGCAGGCCGCTCGGCGCGATCGCCGACTATGCCCACGGCGTCGGGCCGATCTCCAAGGACCGCGAAGCGGCACTCCTCGTGCTGGCGCTGAACGCCGCCGACCACGGCGCCATCCGCAACGGCGTCACCGCGATGCGCGATTATCTCGCCGCCCACGCCGTCCCCGGCCTGCACGCCTACGTGACCGGGCCTGCCGGGATCGCCGCCGACCTCGACCAGGTCGCCGACGAAGCGGGCCGCACCCTGCTGATCGCGACGCTCGGGCTGGTCCTCCTCCTGCTGCTGCTCGTCTACCGGGCGCCGCTCCTCGCGCTGCTGCCACTGCTGGCGGTGGGCGCCGCCTACACGGTCGCGATCGGCATCGCCTACCTGGTGATCAAGGCGGGCTGGATCGTCGTCAACAGCGAGGGGACCTTCCTCTTGTTGGTGCTCGTCTTCGGCGCCGGGACCGACTACTCACTGCTGCTCGTCCACCGCTATCGGGAAGAGCTGCAGTCCGGGTCGCCCGCCGAGGTGGCGCTGCCGACGGCGCTGCGCGAGAGCGTCCGCCCGATCGCCTCCTCGGGCGGCACCGTGATCGCCGCGATGCTCGTGCTGCTGGTCGCCGACCTACAGTCGACCCACTGGCTCGGGCCGATCCTGGCGATCGGCATCGCGGTGATGGTCTGCTCCGCCTTCACCCTTCTCCCCGCGCTCCTCGCGGTGCTCGGCGAGCGCGCCTTCTGGCCCGCGGCCGGGGCGGCGCGGCGCGAGGGCCCGAGCCGCTGGGACGGGGTCGCCGGGTTCGTGCGGCGCCGCTCGCGGCCGATCATCGGCGCCGTCATCGTCGGGCTCCTCGTCCTCGCCGCGGGCAACCTCGTTCACCACGGCACGATCGGCTTCGGCCAAGGCGAGACGAAGCCCACCAACTCGAGCGAAGGCACCGAGGTCCTGAACGAACACTTCCCGCCCGGGCTCGCCTCGCCGCTGACCGCGGTGGTCCCGGTCGACGAAGCGGCGCGGGTCGCGCGGGCGATGGGCGGGCTCGACTCGGTCCGCCTGGCGATCCCGGTCCCCGCCGACGGCAAGCTCGAATCGGCGGTGGTGGTCGTCATCCTCGCCGGCAACCCGTACTCCGGCGAAGCGGCCGAAGCTGTCGAAAAGGTCCGCGAGCGCCTCCACAAGGTCTCCCCGGACGGCCTGCTCGGCGGCCTCCCGGCGGAGAACTGGGACGTCGAGCAGACCAACGGCCGCGACACCCGCCTGATCGTGCCGCTGGTGCTGATCGTGGTCGGGCTGATCCTGGCGGCGGTGCTCCGGGCGATCGCCGCGCCGCTCTACCTGATGGCGACCGTCGTCCTCTCCTTCGCCGCCACGCTCGGCCTCTCGACCTTCGCCTTCTCCCAGCTCGCCGGCGAAGGGGTCACCTTCGACCTCACCCTGCTCGCCTTCCTCTTCCTGGTCGCGCTCGGCGTCGACTACAACATCTTCCTGATGACGCGGGTGCGCGAGGAGGCGCGCCTGCGCGGCACCCGCGAGGGGACCATGCGGGCATTGGTCGCCACCGGCGGCGTGGTCACCGGCGCCGGCCTGATCCTCGCCGGGACCTTCGCCACGCTCTGCCTGCTGCCGTTGGAGGAGCTGATCCAGATCGGCGCCACCGTCGCCGCCGGCGTCCTCCTCGACACCTTCGTCGTCCGCGCGCTCCTGATCCCGGCGATCACCTACCGGCTCGGCGACCGGGCGTGGTGGCCGAGCCGGGCGGGCGGCCCGACCTCCTAGACGTTCGGGCTGCGTTTGGCCTTGTGCCGCTCGCTCTTGTGCGCGCGGCCCTTCTTCTCCAGCGTGTCGCAGGCGTGTTCGATGTCGCGCGCGAGGCGGTCGATCTGGGCGCGGCTCAGCGTGTGCTTGACCAGCGCCCGCAGCACCTTCACCTCCTCCGCGTTCGGCGGCATCGTGTAGGCGGGCAGCATCCAGCCGCGCTCCGCCGAGAGCTGCCAGGAGACGTCGAACTCGTCGTAGCCCTTGCCGTCGATCAGCTTGAAGGCGACCAGCGGCAGCTGCTCCTCGTCGGCACCGATCAGCTCGAAGTGGCCGCACTGGTCGAGCTTCTCGGCCAGCGCCTTCGCGTTCGCCTCCATCGCCTGCATCACGTAGCCGTATCCCTCGCGGCCGAAGCGGACGAAGTTGTAGTACTGGGCGAGCACCATCGAGGCGCCGGTGGAGAAGTTGAGGGTGAACGTCGCGTCGGTCTCCCCGAGGTAGTTCTCGTAGAAGACGAGGTGCTCGGCGAGGTCGGATTCCTCGCGGAACACCAGCCAGCCGATCCCCGGGTAGACGAGCCCGAACTTGTGGCCGGAGACGTTGATCGAGCGCACCTGCTCGAGCCGGAAGTCCCACTCCGAGTGCGGGTAGAGGAACGGCCAGACGAAGCCGCCGGACGCGGCGTCGACGTGGATCGGCACGTCGTGGCCCTTGTCCTCCTTCAGCCGCATCAGCAGGTCGTTGATCCCGACGATGTCGTCGGCGTGGCCGGTGAAGGTGGTGCCGAGGACGGCGGCGACGCCGATCGTGTTCTCGTCGACGTGGGGCTCGACGTCGTCGGGGCCGATCGTGTACTTGCCCTCCTGCAGCGGCACGATCCGCGGCTCGACGTCGAAGTAGCGGCAGAACTTCTCCCAGACGACGTGGACGTCGCCGCCGAAGACGAGGTTCGGCGAGTCGGTCGACTTGCCCGCCGCTTCCCGCCGTTCCTTCCATTTCCACTTCAGCGAGAGGGCGCCGAGCATGATCGCCTCGGAGGAGCCCTGCGTGCGGGCACCGGTCGTCTCGCCGGGCGCGTGGTACAGATCCGCGAGCATTCTGATGCAGCGCTTCTCCACCTCCGCCGAGACCGGGTACTCGGCGTGGTCGATGAAGTTGCGGTAGTTGTTCTCGGCGATCAGCTCGTTCGCCTCCGGCTCCATCCAGGTGGTGACGAAGGTGGCGAGGTTGCGGTTGGGATCGCCCTCGAGCTGAAGTTCCTCTTCGACCAGCCGCTGCGCGTCGAGCGCCGACATGCCGGTCGTCGGGAAGGGGCCGTCGGGAGCGTCGTCGGTCAGGAAGCGACCGCCGTAGAGCATCGCCTCCTCGCTGGGGGTGGGTTCGGTAGCCATGGTGCCGAACCTATCGGCGGGCGCGGTCGCCCGCTTTAAATTCCTGATTCGGCTCAGCCGAAACGGTAGGTGAGGTGCAGGGCGTCGGGGCCCTCGACGACCGCGGCGAGCTCGACCTTGGTGGAGGCGGGCAGGCGGTCGAAGAGGCGCTCGCCGCCGCCGAGCAGGATCGGCACCTGGGTGACGACGATCTCGTCGAGGAGGCCCGCGACGATCGCCTGCTGGAGGGTGAAGGCGCCGCCGCCGATCGCGACGTCCTGGTCGCCGGCGGCCTCCTTGGCTGCGGCTACGGCCGTCTCGATCCCCTCGGTGACGAAGTGGAAGCTGGTGCCGCCGTCCATCTCGACCGGGTCGCGAGGGTGATGGGTGAGGACGTAGACCGGGCAGTGGAACGGCGGGTCCTGGCCCCACCAGCCCTTCCACTCATCGTCGGGCCAGGGGCCGCGGATCGGTCCGAACATGTTGCGTCCCATCACCACCGCGCCGAGGCGGTCGAGCGTCGGGCGCAGGACATCGTCGCTGACGCCGCGCTCGCCCTCGCCGTGGCGACCGTGCATCTCGTGGAAGGACGCCAGGTTGAAGGCCCACTCGTGCAGCGCTTCGCCGCCTTCGCCGAGCGGGTCCTTCTCGCTCTGGTTCGGCCCCGCCATGTAACCGTCGAGCGAGACCGAGATCTGGGCCTTCGTCTTCGGCATCGCTCAGCTCACCAGCGTTTGGTGCCGCCCGGCTCCTCGTCGACGGTCAGCTCGGCGAGCGGTTCGGCTTCGAGGCGGCCGTCCGGGATCGGCTCGCCGGAGCGGACCGAGAGGCCGTAGGTGCCGGCGGCGAGCCGCTCTTCGGCCCGCTCGATCCGGTCGAGGCGCCGCTGCAGGTCCCCCTCGCGCCCGGCCGCCAGCTCGTCTTCATAAAGGCCCTCGCTGTTGAAGTCGCCCGCGGGCACGTCCTGGTCGGACTCCTCGCGGCTCTCGCCGCGCACCGAGGCGAGCTCCGCCTCGACCCGCTCCCGCTCCGCCTTCAGCAGCTCTTTCGCGCGCTTCTCGTCCATGGCCCCCACCCTACCCGCCACCCCCTCGGGCGAGTTCGCACTTTGCCGCGGTATGCGCGGAGAAGTGCGAACTCAAGCGGGGGTTGAGGTACGGAAGGTGTAGCGCTATTCTGGTTAAGCACTAACTACAGAAAGTGGACTTGGTCATGACTTACAGACTCGTTCCCCTTGACGACGCGATCGTCTTCCCGACCGTCACCGCGACCCTGCCGATCGACGTCGGCGAGGACGAGCGCGTCTTCCTCCTCCCCCGCCGCGAGGGCGAGTACGGCCGCGTCGGCGTCGTCGCCGAGGTGGTCGAGCACGGGACCTCGCGCCGCGGCCGGCCGGTCGCGACCGTGGTCGGACTGCACCGTGGGATCGCCGGCGCCGCCCAGGCGGGCGACGATGGCGAGGCCCTCCACGTCGAGGTCCAGGAGATCCACGACGGGCACCCCGACGACGAGCACACCGCCGAGGTCGCGCGCGAGTACCGCGCGGTCGTCGAGGAGATCCTCGAGCTGCGCGGCGACGACGGTCGCATCGCCAACTTCCTGCGCTCGATCGAGGAGCCCGGCGCGCTGGCCGACACCTCCGGCCTCGCCCCCGACATCCCCAACGAGGGCAAGCTCCGCCTGCTGGAGACGATCGACGTCACCCAGCGGCTGGAGATCGCGGTCGAGCTGCAGCGCGAGCGCCTCGCCGAGCTGCAGGTGCGTTCGAAGATCCGTGATGACGTCGAGTCAGGGGCCCAGAAACAACAGCGCGAGTACTTCCTGCGCAAACAGATGGAGTCGATCCGCAAGGAGCTGGGCGAGGACGAGGCCGACCTGATCGGCGAGTACGAGGCGAAGATCGCCGAGGCCGGCATGCCGGAGGCGGTCGCCGAGCAGGCGACCAAGGAGCTGCGGCGACTGGAGCGCCAGGGCGAGCAGTCGCCGGAGAGCTCGATGATCCGCAGTTATCTCGACTGGCTGATCGCGGTGCCGTGGAGCAAGCGCTCCGAGGACAAGCTCGACCCGAACCACACGCGGGAGGTGCTGGACGCCGACCACGCCGGGCTCGAGGACGTGAAGAAGCGGATCACCGAGTTCGTCGCCGTGCGCAAGCTGCGCGAGGAGAGGGCCGACGAGATCGAGCAGGACAGCCGCGCGAACGGCACGATCCTGACGCTGGTTGGCCCTCCCGGCACCGGCAAGACCTCGATCGGCGAGTCGATCGCCCGCAGCCTCGGGCGCGAGTTCGTCCGCATCAGCCTCGGCGGCCTGCACGACGAGGCGGAGATCCGCGGTCACCGTCGCACCTACATCGGCGCCCTGCCGGGACGGATCGTCCGTGCCCTGCGCGACGCCGAGACGATGAATCCGGTGATCCTGCTCGACGAGGTCGACAAGGTCGGCGCCGACTGGCGCGGCGATCCGTCGGCGGCGCTGCTCGAGGTGCTCGATCCGGCGCAGAACCACTCGTTCCGCGATCACTACCTCGACGTCGAGGTCGACCTCTCCGAGGTCGTCTTCATCGCCACCGCGAACCTGCTCGACACGATCCCGGCGCCGCTGCTCGACCGGATGGAGATCATCGCCTTCGACGGCTACACGACCGAAGAGAAGCTGGCGATCGCCAAGGGCTACCTGGTGCCGCGGCAGCTGAAGCGCAACGGGCTGAAGCCGGAGGAGATCTCGGTTGGGGACGACGTCCTGCGCACCGTGGTCGCCGAGTACACCCGCGAGGCGGGCGTGCGCCAGCTGGAGCGCGAGGTCGGCAAGCTGCTGCGCGGGGCGGCGACGAAGATCGCCTCCGGCGAGAGTGAGGCGCCGATCGTCCTCGACCTCGAGGCGGTCCGCGAGGCACTCGGCCGGCAGAAGGTGTTCCAGGAGTCGGTGGAGCGCACGGCGATCCCGGGCGTGTCAACGGGCCTCGCGGTCACCGGCACCGGCGGCGACATCCTCTTCATCGAGGCGACCGCCATGGACGGCGACAAGGGCCTGGTCCTGACCGGCCAGCTCGGCGACGTGATGAAGGAGTCGGCGCGGATCGCCCTCTCCTACGTCCGCTCGCACCGCGAGGCGCTGGGCATCCCGGAGGACCGCTTCCAGCGCGAGTTCCACGTCCACGTGCCGGCCGGGGCGATCCCCAAGGACGGTCCCAGCGCGGGCACCGCGATGACCACGGCGCTGGTCAGCCTGCTCACCGGCCGCCCCGTCAAGCACACTGTGGGCATGACCGGAGAGGTGACCCTGCAAGGACGGGTGCTGCCGATCGGCGGCCTGAAGCAGAAGGTGCTGGCCGCCCACGCGGCGGGGCTGACCGAGGTGATCCTGCCCGAGCGCAACCGCGGCGACCTCGACGAGGTCCCCGAGGAGGTGCGTGAGCAGATGACGTTCCACCCGGTGATGAGCATCGACGAGGTGCTCGGGCTGGCGCTCGAGCCCGCGGAGGCCGGCGCCGATGTCGCCACGGTGTAATCACTGCCAACCGGTACCGAAGGAGCTCCGCGCCGCTGCGGGGCTCCTCGAGCGCCGCTGGACGATGGCGACGATCTACGCCGCGTCCAGCGGCGCCCACCGCTTCAACGAGTTCCGCCAGTCCCTGCCGGGGGTGTCGCCGACGACGCTCTCCGAGCGGCTGGAGCAACTCGAGGCGGCGGGCATCGTCGAGCGGCGCCTGGTCGCCGGCCGTCCCCCCCACGCCGAGTACGCCCTGACCAGCCGCGGCAAACGGCTGGCGCTGGCTGTGGCGGGGCTGCTTGAGGGCTGAGGGGGGCGGGGGCTGGCGCCGGACGGGCGGGGGTTCGGGGCGCTGGCGGCCGTCCGAGGATGGTCCTGGGCTCCTCATGGGGGTCCTGGCAGGCTGTGACCCCCATGAGGAGCCCAGGACGTGAGGCTTTCGTGGGGGAGGCGTCACAGGGACGTGAGGAAGTCGGACTTACGTGACGATCGGGTCCGGGAGCTTCCACACCTCGGCCGGATCCGTGACGAAGATGCCGGGAACGTCACACC
>CALCIA010000029.1 GCA_937907435.1 uncultured Actinomycetes bacterium | reverse complement strand
TTTCAGCATCTCGGCAAGGCCGGTCTTCAGTCGGAACGTCGCGCGGTCGGGCATGCGCCCATATTAGGGTGCGGCGCGCGTCGCCGCGCCCCTCTCTACTTCAGTTTGTACGCCTTGATGCGGTCGCGGTGGAGGTCTTCATCCCGCGCGTACAACCCGTGTGCGAGCGCCTGCACCAGCGCCATCAACGCCGTGTTGGAGCGCGTGAACGACGGGCTGTTGGAGGAGAAGTAGAGCGTCATCTCGGCGTGCTCGCCGACCTCGGACATGGTCGCGTCGGAGATCGCCAGGGTGCGCGCGCCGCGGTGCAGGGCGAGCTTCATCGCCCGCAGCAGCAGCGGGTGCGCCCGACCCGCCGAAAGGGTGATGACAAGCGTGTTCTCGTCGATCCGGCCGAGCCGCTGGAGGCTCTCGCCGCCGGTCGAGGCGACGATCTCGGCGCGGATGTCCAGCAGGCTCAGGGTGTGGCGCAGGTAGGAGGCGAAGAACGCCATCTGGTCGACGCCGACGATCACGATCCGCTGCGCGGTGGCGAGCGCGGCGACCGAGTCGTTGACCTGCTCGGTGGTCAGTTTGCGCGCCGTTTCCTCCAGGTTCGAGTAGTCGGCGCTGAGCGACCCCTCGAGCTCGGAGTGGTCGAAGGAGAAGAGCGGGCCGGCGGCCGAGCCGACCGCGGCGATCGTCGTCCGGTACTCCTCGATCGCGGCCTGCTGCAGCTCCGGGTAGCCCTCGAAGCCGAGCGCCTGGCTGAAGCGGACGACGGTCGAGGAGGAGGTGCTGGCGCGGCGGGCGAGCTCCTCGGCGGTGAGGAACGCCGCCTCGTCGAGGTGGTCGACGATGTAGCGGGCCACATCTTTCTGGGAGCGCGAAAACTCTTCGAAACGCTCCTGGATGTAGTCGGAAAGGCTTTTGAGTTGAGGGGATTTCGTCGCGGTCTTGGTCACGGGCGAGGATTTCGCCGGGCCTCCCGCTTTCCCTTCTGGTTGGATTGCAAGTCACGATGGAGAGCGTTGCCTGATGGGTCAGTTCGACGGACAGCCGAGCATGCGATGGAGCCTCCAAGGGGTCACCGAAGAGGGCGACGAGGCGTGGCTCATCCGCGGCATCGCACGCAAGCTCTACCGCTGCCCCGGCTGCCACGGTGACATCGAGGTCGGCGACGAGCACACGATCGTCCAGTACGTCCGCAAGCTCGGCGGCACCGACCACCACCACTGGCACCGGCGCTGCGCCGAAGAGATCCTGATCCCCGAGCTGTGGGAACTGCGCAAGGTGCCGGCGGGCGAATCGAGCCAGGCGAAGCTGGAGCGGCGCGGCCGCGTCCCCGCCGGCCGACGACGACGGACGCGCCGCCGATGACGAGACGGCGGCGGCTGCTGGGGGTCTACGCCCGCCTCGGCCGCACCTATCGGGCCTGGGCGCCGACCCTGCTCGGGCTGGCGACGCTGGTCTTCATCCCGCTCGGCTTCATCGACGCCCTGCTCGAGCAGGTCGACACCTCCTCGCTCGACGTCACCTCCGGCTTCCGGATCGCGGCGGTGATCGGCGCGCTGGCGGCGGTCACCGCGTCGAGCCTCTTCGGCGAGGTCTTCTTCAGCGGCGCGATCGCCGCCTCCCTCACCTACCCCGAGGAGGAGGAGCGGCCGGGCTTCCTGCGCCTCGCGCGCCACATCTCCTACGGGCGGCTGATCGCCGTCGACATCCTCTTCGTCGCCGCCGTGATCCTGGGTGCGCTCGTCTTCCTCGTCGGCGCCCTGGTCGTCGCCGTCTACTTCTACCTGGCCGGCGTGGTGGTGGAGCTGGAAAAGTGCGGGGTCCGGGAGGGATTCGTGCGCAGCTTCCGCCTCGTGCGCGGACACTTCTGGATGGTCGCGGCCGTCGTGCTGCCGATCGAGATCGTCGGCGACGCGATCAACGAAGCGCTGGTCAACCTCGCCCACCACCTGCTCGGCCACGGGCTGCTGGCCGCCTGGGTCGGCGAGTCGGCCGGGAACATCGCCACCGCCCCGGTCGCCTCGGTGGCGATCGTGCTGCTCGCCCTCGACCTGATCCGCCATCGCGACGGCGAGGCGCCGCGGCTGAAGCGGCGACCGGGGGCGACGCCGACGCCGGAGGCCGCATGACCGTCGCGCTGCCGCTGGCCAACTTCGTCGTCGACGCCTGGAACGACCACCTGGTCGCCCACGACCGCCAGGGCGTCTTCCTGGTGCTGGTCGGGTTCGTCGGCTCCTTCGCCTTCATCCGCATGAGCACGCGGATGATCCGCGCCGAAGTGAGCTGGTGGCCGGGCAACATCGAAAGCGAGAGCGGCCTCCACGTCCACCACCTCGTCTTCGGGATCGTGACGATGATGATCGCCGGGACGTTCGGCTTCGCCGCCTTCGGCCACAGCCCGCTGACCGAGATCTGCGCCTTCTTCTTCGGCATCGGCGCCGGGCTGACGATCGACGAGTTCGCGCTCTGGGTCTACCTCGAAGACGTCTACTGGGCCGAGGAGGGACGCAGCTCGATCGACGCGACGGTGATCGCCGCCTCGCTGATCGGCCTGATCGTGCTCGGCGCCAACCCGTTCGAATTCAGCGGCGGGCCGGAAGAAATCATCGGCGGCCTCGTCTCGGCGCTGCTGGTGATCTCCTTCGTCGGCGTCTGCTTCCTGAAGGGTCGGAACATCCACGGGACGATCGGCATCCTCTTCGCGCCGCTGGCGCTCTACGGGGCCTGCCGGATCGGCAAGCCGAACTCCGCCTGGGCCCGGCGCCGCTACGGAACGCGGCGGCCGAAGAAGCAGGCGAAGGCCGAACGCCGCTTCCACCCCGGCCGACGCACCGACCGCTACAAGGAAGCCTTCCGCGACATCGTCGGCGGCAAACCGAGCGTCGGCGTCGGCAAAGTCGCCGAAGAGACGCGCGCGGCGACCCGCGAAGCCGGCGAAGAAATGCGCGCCGCCACCGAACGCCTGGTGCACCCGGACGACACCCACAAGCCGGACTAGTGACCCGGGTCGTTAATCCGCAGTGATTCCCGGCCACGCGGGCCTCACAAGCTGGCGCCCGAAGGGTCCAGGCCCCGCAAGCTGTCGCCCGGATAACGGACGCGCCCCTCTCGCCACGGCCCGGG
>CALCIA010000028.1 GCA_937907435.1 uncultured Actinomycetes bacterium | reverse complement strand
CGATCGTCACGGAAGTCCGACTTCCTCACGTCCCTGTGACGCCTCTCCCACGCACCCCTCACGTCCTGGGCTCCTCATGGGGGTCACAGCCTGCCAGGACCCCCATGAGGAGCCCAGGACCTCCCTCGGACGGCCGCCAGCCCAGCGGACCCCCACCCGTCCCGTAACCACCCACCTAACCAAACGGGCGCCCGGTTAAGGTGATACGCTGCCGCCATGACACTTGCCGACCCGAATTCGGTGGCCTCGTCGATCGTCGTCGCGGATGGACCCGCTGCCGGAAAAATCACTGGAATCAACCATCTCGTGTTTCTGTGCCGGGATATGGATCGCAGCGTCCGGTTCTACCGCGACCTCCTCGGGCTGAAGATCGTGCGGTCGACGCCTGCCGAGAAAGGGTTCGAACTGCAGTACTTCTTCGAACTGGGCAACGGCGAGCTGTTCTCGCTCTACCAGATGGATTCGACCGTCGACGATCCTCAGCCGCCCGTGGTCAACATCCTCTGGCCGGGTGCCGACGGCACCCCGCCGAGCGCGCCGGAGAAGTGCGACCACCTGGCGTTCAACGTCGACTCGATGGACGAGCTGCTCTGGTTCCAGAGCCACCTGCGCGAGCACGGGATCGAGGTGTCGGAGATCTTCGGCGAGCCGGTCGGCACCGGCTTCCTGCCCGGCCGCATCTACTTCTACGACCCCGACGGCAATCCGCTCGAGATCGCCACGACCGCGGTCGACGACCCGGCCTGGGAGGGATTCGACTTCGACCGCTGGCTGCGCCACTGCGTGCCGTCCGCGGGACGCACCTACGGCGAAGCGAACGATGCAGAGCAGTAGTCCACAGTCCCCTTCCTCGTTGGCGGGCCGGTCGGTCCTCGTGGTCGGCGCGGGCGGCGGCGGGATCGGCACCGACACCGCGCTCTGCCTGGCCGAGGCCGGGGCGAGGGTGGTCGCCGCGGACTGGATCGAGGAGCGGGTCGACGAGGTCGTCGCGCTGCTCGCCGATCGGGGTCACGAGTGCGTGGGGCTCGTCGCCGACGCGCGGGACCCGGAGCAGGCAAACGACCTCGTCGCGCGCTCGATCGAGGCTGTCGGGGCACTGCGCGGACTGGTCAACGTCGTCGGCGGCACCCTGCCCGGCACCTGGCAGCGGATGGAGGACTACACCGACGAACTTTACGACGAGGTACTGAACCTCAACCTCCGCACCGCGTTCCTGACCACGCGCGCCACCGCGCGCCACATGCTCGAGGTGGGCGACGGCGGCAGCATCGTCAACTTCTCCTCGGTCAGCGGGCTTCGCGCCGCGCCCTACCACGGCCTCTACGGTGCGGCAAAGGCGGCGGTCGGCTCCCTCACCAGGACGATGGCGGTCGAGTGGGGCTACTCCGGCATCAGGGTCAACGCGATCGCGCCGAGCCGGGTGCAGACGCCGCGGGTGGTCAGGGGCGGCGGCACCCGGGAGGAGGCGATCGCAAACCCGCTGCGCCGGAACATCGAGGTCCGCGAGGTCGCGAACGTCGCCCTCTTCCTGATCTCGGACATGTCCTCGGCGCTCACCGGCCAGACGTACAACGTGGATGCGGGCGTCACCGCCGAGTCCCCGGCCGGGCCCGCCAAGGCCTTCGCGGTCCGGCTTCCCGGAGGCAAGAGCTGACCGCATCGGCTCAGCGCCAGGGCGGCCTGCGCCGGCGGGCGGCCGTCGTCGGCGTCGCCGCGACGCGCCAGGGCCTGCACCCGGACCGGTCCGCCTACGGGCTCGCCGTCGATGCCCTGAAGGAAGCGCTGGACGACGCCGGGATCGAGAAGGGGCGCATCGACGGCCTGCTCGGGATCCAGCAGCCCGACGGATCCGGGACCCACCCGCTGAAGCTCGCGAAGATGGTCGGGATCGAGCCGCGGGTGACCAGTTATCTCGATTACGCGACCGGCGGATTCACCACCCAGTACGCCGCGATGTTGGTGGCGGCGGGCGTGTGTGACACGGTCGCCTGCGTCTTCGGCGCCAACCCGCGGCAGGCGACCGTCGGCGACTCGGGGGCCTACGTCTACGACCCGACCTACGGCCTGGTGAACGCCGGCGCGATCGCGGCGCTCGGCTGGACCCGGTACATGAGCAAGTACGAGACCGTCGAGGAGGACCTCGGCGCGGTCGCGGTCACCTTCCGGCGCCACGCCCGACTCAATCCCAACTCGGCGTTCACGGAGCCGCTGACGCTTGACGACTACCTGGCGACGCCCTACACGGTGTGGCCGTTCCGGGAGCTCGACATCTGCAAGGTCACGGCGGGCGGCGCGGCGCTCATCATCACCGCCGCCGACCGTGCGGGCGACCACCCGAAGGCACCGGTCTACATCGGCGCGGCCGGCCGACAGCAGGCACCGCTCGAGCTGGCCGGCGACGAGCACCTCATGTGTTACGCGATGACCAGCGTGGCCGAGCAGGTGTATCGCGAGGCGGGGATCGGCCCCGGCGACGTCGACCTGTTGATGGCGACCGACTCCAGCACCGCCGCCGTCATCCACACGCTGGAGAACTACGGCTTCTGCGAGCCCGGTGGCGGCGGCCGGTTCGTCCGCGAGGGTGGCATCGCCCTCGACGGGGAGATCCCGATGAACCCCGATGGCGGTCAGCTGTCGGGCGGTTATCTCCTCGGGTGGCTGCACCAGGTCGAGGCAGTCCGGCAGCTCCGCGGCGAGTGCGGCGAGCGACAGGTCGCGGGCGCCCGGATCGCCCAGTACGCGACGACCGGACGCTGGCGCACCGATTTCCTCTCGACCATCTACGTGGCGGAATAGAGGCCCGTGCCCGATTCCGTCGACATTCGCGCGAACGAAGCGAACGAAGCCTTCGAGGCCTTCGTCGGGGACCACGAGCTGCGCGTGCAGCAGTGTGATGGCTGTGGACGCCGCCGGCTGCCGCCGTCGTGGATCTGCCCGCACTGCCTTGCCGAGGAGTACGAGTGGATAGCGGCGTCTGGAACGGGCGTCATCCACTCGTTCATCTGGTACCTGCGCCCGCTGGATCCGGCCTTCCTCGCCACGCCCTACAACGTGACCATCGTCGAGCTCGCCGAGGGGCCGCGCCTGATCAGCAAGGTCGTCGGCGTCCAGCCGGGTGACCTCAGCGTCGGCCAGGCGGTCGAGGCGGCGTTCGAGGACGGGCCGCCGGGAGCGACCACCTTGGTGTTCCGCGTCCGCGAGACCGCCGACGGTGCGGAGGGCTGAACGATGTACATCGAGCTCACCCCAGGTGTGCCGGGTGCGATCACCCTCCACGAAGCCAAGGACCTCACTTCGCTGAAGGCCGTGGTCCGGCGGCCTGAGCACATCTACGTCGGTGTGGAGGAGCTCCGTCGTCTGGCGGGCCCACAGGCCGACGAACACGCCTGGGGCGTCGAGTTCGAGCAGATGATCGCCTACGCGGAGTCGAAGGGGTGGAGGCGTGAGGACGGCGCGCTCAGGGTCCACGTGGAGTGGCCCGCCGACTGAACGGCAGATCCTTAGCCTAACGGGCGCTCGGTCTGTTATGATCCACCCGAATGGCGACCAGCCGAATGGGATCGGCGACCTGCCACACGGCCCAAGGCAAACAGGAGGAGTGGATGTCCGGGATCAGCAAAGTGTTGAAGAGGCAGCTGGCGCCGATCGGCGTGGTGATCGTTCTGCTCGTGGTGGTCGCCGGCTGCGGAGGTGGAGGAAGCAGCAGCTCCTCGACCTCTTCTGGCGGCGAAAGCGGCGGCGCGGAAACGGCAAGTAACAGTGAAGCCGGCGAAGGGGCGACCGCGGACTCCCCGGGACTGACCGAAGCGGAACAGATCGTCTCCGAACATGAAAAGGCGCCCACCGAGATCGGGGTGAGCACTCCGATCAAGAAGGGCGTCCCGAAAGACAAAACGATCGCGTTCATCAACGAGGGGACCGAAGCCGAGATCAACGTCGGGCGCGGAATCGAAGCGGCCGCGGACGCGGTCGGCTGGAAGGTCAAGACGATCAATGCCGAACCCGTCCCGGCGGTGCTGCAGGGCGCGATGGAAGAAGCCATCCGGAAGAATCCGGACTTCATCGCCTTCGTCGGTGTGAACGCCGAAGAAGTCTCCCGGCAGCTCGAACAGGCGAAGGCGGCAGGCATCCCGGTGATCGCCTCTCATTCGCTGCAGAAAAACGGCGAAGAAGGGATCACCGCCAACGTTCTTCCGGTCCAGGTTGCCGAAAAGTACATGGAAGTGCTGGCGGCCAAGACCGCCGTCGACGTCGGTCCGGAAGGCGGTGAAGTACTGGTCGACTACCTGACCGGCTTCCCGCTCCCGCTCTACTACACGAACGCATACGTCTCGGCGCTGGAAAAATTCTGTCCCACCTGCACGATCAAGAAACAGAACATCCAGCCGACGTCGATCGGCAAAGACGCCCCGCAGCAGATCTGCAACCAGCTGCGGACCATGTCCGACGTCAAGGGGGTCGTGCTCTCCTACGACGCGATCGGGATCGGCATCAACGCCGCCTGTAAATCGGCGGGCGTGACCCTGCCGCCGGTCTACACCTATGCGCCGGATGCGCCCGGGGTCGAAGAATTGAAGAACGAAGAAAAGAAAGCCGGGGCGCCCCTGGACTACGGTGACGACGGGGCGGCTTACGTCGACACCGCGATCCGCATCGCCAACGGTGAATCGCTCGACGAAGTCGAAGATGCCACCGCCGACATGCCGATCTGGGCGGCGGAATACGGAAACCTCCCCGAAGACCCGAGCAAGCTCACCTACATCGTTCCCAACGGATTGGAACAGTGGGAAAAGCTCTGGGGCCTGAAGTAACGGTGGTCGAGTAACGGACGCCGGCAATACGTGAGCGAACCACCGCGGGCCCTCACGGCTCGCGGTGGTCCTCACGCCGGCCCGGCGGCCGGCGAGAAGGGACGGATGGATGTCGATGGCCGAGGCCACCGAGAGTTATTCGGCAAAGAGCGGGCAGGAGCGCCCAGGGGAGCCCGACGGCCTTCGCCTGAGGGGGGTCTCGAAGGCGTTCCCGAGCGTCAAGGCGCTGGACGGCGTCGACCTCGACGTCGCCGCCGGATCCGTCCACGCGTTGGTCGGCCACAACGGGTGTGGAAAGTCGACCTTGGTGAAGGTCCTCGCCGGCTTTCACGGCCCCGACGCGGGGGAGGGGACGATCGACGGGCAGGAGCTGTTGCTGGGCTCGGCGGCGGACGCCGAGCAGGCCGGCCTCCGATTCGTCCACCAGGAACTTGGTCTGGTCCCCGAGCTCGGGGCGGTCGACAACGTCGGCTTCGTCCTCGGGCACGAGAAGGGCCGCTCCGGCGCGATCAGCTGGCGCCGGCAGGCCCGCAAGACGGAAGAGCTGCTCGCCCGCTTCGGCATCGACCTCGATCCGATGACGCCGCTGGCAGAGGCGACCCCGGTCGAGCGGACCGCCGTCGCGATCGTCCGGGCGGTCGCCGGCTGGAGCAAAGGGCGTGGCCTCTTGGTGCTGGACGAGCCGACCGCCGCGCTGCCGGCCCGCGAGGTCGACGAGCTCTTCCGGCTGATCCGCGATGTCGCGGGCTCCGGCACCGCCGTCCTGCTGATCTCCCACCGCCTCGACGAGGTCATGCAGGTGTGCGATCACGTGACCGTGATGCGGTCCGGCCGGGTGATCTGGGACGGCAGCACCAAGGAATCCTCGGTCCGTGACCTGGCCCGCCTGATCGCCGGTGCCGAGAACCTCGAGCTGGAGGCGGTCGAACGACCCCCGATCCCCGCCGACGCGCCCGAGGTGCTGCGGATCGAGAACCTTCACGGCGAGTTCCTCCGGGGCGTCGACATCACCGTCAGGCGCGGCGAGATCGTCGGCGTCGCCGGCCTGCTCGGCTCCGGCCGCGAGGAGCTGCCCTACATCGTCGCCGGCGCCAAGGGGGCGGCGGCCGGCGGCAGCGTCTCGGTGGAGGGCACCCCGCTGGTGGCGGGCTCGGTGATCGAGGCGATGAGCAAGGGGGTCGCCCTGGTGCCCGCGGACCGCGCCCGGGAGGGCGTCTTCGCCCCCTTCACCGTGCGCGAGAACGTGACGATCGCGAACCTGCCGCGCCTGCGCGGGTCACTCGGGGTCGCGCCGTCGGCCGACCGCGACTCAGCCCACCGCTGGCTCGAGTCGGTCCATGCCGACCCCGGCGTCGCCGAGCGACCGATCACGACCCTCAGCGGCGGCAATCAGCAGAAGGCGGTGATCGCCCGCTGGCTGTCGGTCGACCCCAAGGTGCTGACGCTGTCGGAGCCGACGGCCGGGATCGACATCGGCGCCCGCACGACGATCTACGAGGAGCTTCAGGCCCGCGCGGACGAAGGCCTGGCGGTGCTGATGAGCTCGTCGGACGCCGAAGACCTGCTGGCCGTCTGCGATCGGGTGATCGTCCTCCGCGCGGGCGAGATCGTCGCCGAGATCGAGCGCTCCCAGCTGACCAAGAAAGGAATTGTCATCGCGATGGAGGGTGAGCACGGTGAATAACGCAACGAACGCCCGCTGGAAGAGTGCGCTGGGATTTCGCAACATCGGCGTGATCTACGTCTGGCTGGTCATCATCCTCATCTTCTCCCTCTGGGCCCCGGACACGTTCCCCACCTGGGCCACGGTGCAGAGCGTCCTGAACCAGAACGCGATCGCCGGGCTGATGGCCCTCGCGCTGATCGTCCCCCTCTCGGCGCAGATCTTCGACCTGTCGATCGGCAACGCGATGGGGCTGTGCAACGTCATCGTCGCCTGGCTCCTGGTGGACCAGGGCATGCCGATCGGCCTCGCCATCGGGCTGACCCTGCTCGCCGGGATCCTGATCGGCCTGTTCAACGCGACGATCGTCGTCGGCGCCCGGATCGACTCGTTCATCGGCACGCTCGCGACCGGTGCGCTGATGGCGGCCGTCACCGCGATCGTCTGTAACGAACAGACGATCGTCGGCCCGGCCCTCGGGGGTGACTTCTCGAAGCTCGCCACCACCTCCGTCGTCCACGGCATCGCCGTGCCCGTCTTCCTGATGCTGCTGGTGGCGATCGTGGTGTGGTACCTCCTCAACTACACGGTCACCGGGCGCCGTATCTACGCGACGGGGTTCAACCAGGACGGCGCCCGCCTTACCGGCATCAGGACGAAGCGCCTCCGTTACGTGTCACTCGTCGTGTCCGGGACCGTGGCGGGCATCGCGGGTGTGCTGCTCGCCTCACAGGTGTCCTCCGGGTCCCCGGGCATCGGCCCCCCGTACCTCCTCGACGCGTTCGCCGCCGCCTTCCTCGGCGCGACCCAGTTCGGGGGACGCTTCAACGCCTGGGGGACGGTGGTCGCGGTCCTGCTCCTGGGAACCGGCAAGACGGGCCTCGTGCTGGTCGAAGCCCCGGCCTGGGCGCCGAGCATGTTCAGCGGCGTGGTCCTGCTCCTGGCCCTGATCCTCACCAACGTGGAGCAGTCCCGCGATGCCCGCAGCTGGCTCCTCGCCAGGGTGCGTCCGCCGGCGGAGAAGGAGCAGGAAGAGGAGCGGGTCGGGGTCAAGGCCTGAACGACGATGAACCTCACCGACATCCTCACCCATCACGTCGAGCACCATCCCGAGCGCCTGGCGGTCTCCTACGGTGACGCTCGCCACACCTACGCACAGCTGCTGCGGCGCGTACAGGCCACCGCGGGTGGACTGCGCGCCGCGGGGGTGGAGCGGGGCGATCGCGTCGGCGTCCTGCTGCACAACTCCGACCGCTTCCTCGAGGTCATGTTCGGCTGCGCACATCTCGGCGCGGTGTTCATGCCGCTCAACTGGCGACTCGCGCCCGACGAGCTCGACTACATCCTCGGCCACGCCGGGGCGGCGGCGCTGGTGAGCGAGGCCGAGCTGGCCGAGGCGGCGACGGCACCGCGCCGGCTCGCCGTCGGTGCGACGCCCACGGGCTGGGAGTCGCTGGACGCCCTGCAGGCCGCCGCCGACCCGGTCCTCGAGGCCGAGCCGATCGAGCGCGACGACCTGCTGCGGCTCATGTACACGTCGGGCACGACCTCGCGGCCGAAGGGCGTGATGATCACGCTCGACAACTTCCTCTGGAAGTGCGCCGCCCACACCGTCGACCTGGCGATCACCCGCGAGGACCGCGGCCTCGTCTGTGGCCCGCTCTACCACGTCGGCGCCCTGGACATGACCGCCACCAACATGCTCTACGTCGGCGGCAGCATCCACGTCCTCCGCCGCTTCGACGCGACGGCGGTCCTCGACGCGATCGAGAGCGAGCGCCCGACGAACATCTGGATGGCGCCGGCGATGGTCAACCTGGTGCTGGCCGAGCCGACGCTCGGGCGGCGCGACACGAGCTCGGTCCGGATGATCCTCGACGGCGGCGAGAAAATGCCGCTGCCGCTGATCAAGCGCGTCCTGGCCGCCTTCCCGAACGGCTGGTTCGCCGACGCCTACGGGCTGACCGAGACTGTGAGCCTCGACACCTACCTCGACAAGGGCAAGACGGTCGAGAAGCTCGGCAGCGTCGGGCGCCCGGTGAGCTTCACCGAGATCCGGATCGAGGGCGCCGACGGCGATCCGCTGCCGGCCGGCGAGGTGGGCGAGATCTGCGTGCGCGGCCCGAAGGTCTTCAAGGGCTACTGGCAGGATCCCGACAACACCGCCAAGGCCCTCCGGCACGGCTGGCTTCACACCGGGGACCTCGGATACCTGGACGAGGACGGCTACCTCTTCGTCGTCGACCGCCTCAAGGACATGATCATCAGCGGCGGCGAGAACATCGCCTCGCTCGAGGTCGAGCGCGTCGTCCAGGAGCATCCCTCCGTGGTCGAGGCGGCGGTGGTGGGCTCCCCGCACCCGCGGTGGGGCGAGGTCCCGGTCGCCTACGTCGTGGTCGACGACGCCGCCACCGAGGAGGAGCTGATCGCCCACTGCGCCGAGCGGCTCGCCAAGTTCAAGGTGCCCGCGGCGATCCGACTGGTCGACGTCCTGCCCCGCAATCCCTCCGGCAAGATCCTGAAGCGGGACCTTCGGGAGCTGGAGCACGGGCCGGCGACCGAGCCTGCCTAGATGAGTAGTTCCACGGGGCCCCGCAAGCTGTCGCCCGGGAGGGACGGGGCCCCGCAAGCTGTCGCCCGGATTACGGACGCGCCCCTCTCGCCACGGCCCGGGCAGGCTGTGGCCGTGGCGAGAGGGGCGGGTGTATGGAAGGTGTGGAGGGACCGCGGGAGCGTCACGGGAGTGCGCCGGGAGTGGCACGGATCCGTGACGGGAGTCAGACGTCGTCACGAAGATGCCGAGA